>JACCRT010000052.1 GCA_013813355.1 Acidobacteriota bacterium
GGCCAGCTTGACGGCCTCGGCCCTGAACTCCGGGGGGTATGGTGGCTTGGTTCTCGGCATATGGACTCCTTTCTGGGACACTATTGTCCCAAGCCTCAAGGTGTCCACCAAACCGACCTAATTCCAGTAACATCAGATTCGGCAGCCTACTCCGACGTTATATTCGGCCTCTTCGCCCTTCTCGGGTACCAGTTCTCACCGCGCCTGGCAGACGCCGGCGAGGCACGGTTCTGGCGCATCGACAGAGGAGCGGATTACGGGCCCTTAAACGACATTTCACGCAACAGGATCAAGGTTGAACTGATCGAAGATAACTGGGAGGAGCTCTTGCGGGTGGCCGGCTCACTCAAGCTGGGTACGGTTACGGCCTCGGAGTTTGTCCGCACTCTGCAGGCCGGCTCTCGTACATCGACCATCGCCACCGCGATTGCGGAGGTGGGTCGCATTGCCAAGAGTCTCTCGCTCCTCTCCTACGTGGACGACGCAGCGCATCGCAGGAGGATACTCGTCCAGCTCAACCGCCACGAGAAGCGCCACGAGCTCGCCCGCAAGGTCTTTCATGGTCAGCGGGGGGAAGTGAGGAAGCGCTACCGGGAAGGACAGGAGGACCAGCTCGGCGCTTTAGGCTTAGTGGTGAACGCTGTTTGCCTGTTCAACAGCCTGTATCTCGACGAGTCGGTCAGGCACTTGCTAAAACAGGGGGAAGACGCATCTGAGGATGACCTCGCCAGGGTCTCCCCACTGGCGCGAGAACATGTGCGCGTCCTCGGCCGCTACCACTTCACACTCGATGAATCGGTAGCCGAAGGTGAGTTGCGCCCTCTACGTGATCCGGACGGGTCCGACGAGTACGAATTTCCGCTGCCTGACTCTGGCGAACCGTCGATCTGACCCCATGAATTGAGAACTCCAGGGACAGTGCGTGCTCTATAGAGACCTGATGAATAGAGAATGCTACTATGCGTATAAGGCCTTAGCGTAGGATCCTGCGCGTCTGCTACTCATACTCCAAATCCCGCTCCACGAGATCTTCTGCGGGCACGGCCCGTGGGTCTCTGAGGGTAGTTCGTGGCGTCTTCCTGCGACGACGATGGCAGCCTTCGAGTACCCTCTTCGCGCATCAGCCTCGCCACTCGCTTGTTTCCGACTCGCACCCCCTCGGAGCGCAGCTTGGCGTGGATCCGCGGCGCTCCATAGGTGCCTCTGGAGTCCCGATGAATGCGCCTGATCCGGTCGGCGAGGGCGACATCCCGCTGGCTCCTCATCGAAGGCGGCCTCACCCTCCAGGCATAGTAGCCCGATCGGGAGACCCGCAGAACCCGGCACATCAGCGGGATGGAGTGACTGGCCCTCTCTATCTCGATGAAGGAGAAGATCACCGCTGGCCCTGATCCGCTCTCGCGATGCCCTCATCCGCTCCAGAACCCAACTCGTCAACCACGTGCGGGGAGCGGTAAAGTCCTTTGGCGAGCGACTGCCGAAGTGCTCGGCCTCCAGCTTCCACAAGAGGGTCGCCGGAAGGCTGCCGGAGGAACTCAAAACCGCCCTGGAACCCATACTGGATACCATCGCTTCCCTGACCATCCGAATCCGCGCCTATGATCGCCAGCTCGAGGACCTTGCAGAGAGCCTGTACCCGGAAACGCGGTTACTGAGGCAGGTACCGGGCGTCGGGACGCTGACGGCCTTGGCGTTCATGCTGACCATTGAGGATCCAGAGCGTTTCGAAGACAGCCGGATGGTAGGAGCGTACCTCGGGTTCGTCCCGAAGAAGGACCAATCGGGAGACAGCGATCCCCAGCGACGCATCTCCAAGCGAGGCGACCGGATGCTCAGGAGGCTGCTTGTAGGCAGCGCCCAGTACCTGCTCGGTCCCTTCGGCGAAGACTCGGATCTCAAACGGCATGGGGAGAAGATCGCCGAACGCGGCGGCACGAACGCCAAGAAACGGGCGGTGGTGGCAGTCGCTCGCAAGCTCTCGGTGCTCCTACACCGCCTCTGGATGACCGGGGAAGCATACGAGCCGCTGCGTAACGCCCGCCGTTCGCAGGAGAGTCTCCAAGGCACCTGACACCATGGTCATGACCGAAGCGACTCGAACTCGCGGATCATAAGGAAAGGCTGCTGGAGAGAACTCGCAGGAAGGACACGACCGCCCGACGCAGAGAGGCGACGGCGACTGCGTTAAGTGAGCTGGCCTCGGACACTCCGAAGGCCGACCTACAGATTGCAGCGCCGGCCCTCGGAGGCGAAGCCCATAGTGCATCGGGTCGCCAAACGACGGCCCAAACGGGAATGCGGATGGAAGCATGGCTGAGAGGCGGTCACCGGCACGCGGACCACCACGGTGGCCTTGACAAAAGCGGCCTTCTCATGGAAGCACACTTTGCTTCTTCGGCCTTCTCATCCCATCTGTAGGGCCGTTTATCAGACATTGGGGACACCACAAGACGCTGTCGCGACGAGCCGCCCGGCGTTACGCCGCGCCGAAGACCGCGAAGGTCGCCAACAGTGCGGCCGTGGGGTTCTGGGATGGGGAAATACGACGGCGATCGTGGTGGCGAGGAAACTGTAGGCGAAGAAATCGTACCATTCGACCACGTGGCCTATGACTCCCGCGACTATGGCCTTATTTCTTGCCGCAGCAGCGACGTTTGCCGCTTGTGCTTCCATTGTCCCTCCTCGCGCTATTCGTGGGTCCCTGGTCCGATCCGCTTCCTCGTTGGCTTCTCGATCCGGCTAACGTGTTCTTTTCGGTGCCCCACGCCGAGTCATCCGTCCCCGGCCGGGTGAAGTCCCTTGTCCGAGATCTCCACGCCCGAGAACTCCATGGGGGTGACGTACGCACTCGATAGTCCCCCATCTACCAAAAAGGTCGAGGCCGTCACGTAGGAGGACTCGTCCGAGGCCAGGAAGAGGGCTCCGTTGGCGATTTCGGTCGCCTCGGAGAACCGGCCCATCGGCAGGTGCACGACCCTGCGCGCCGCCTTCTCGGGATCCTTGGCGAAGAGCTCCTGCAATAGCGGCGTGTTCACGGGACCAGGACAGAGTGCGTTGACGCGGACGCCCTGACGAGCGAACTGCACCCCGAGCTCGCGGCTCAAGGCCAGCACGCCCCCCTTCGAAGCGGTGTAGGAGATCTGGGAGGTCGCCGCCCCCATCACGGCGACGAATGAGGCGGTGTTGATGACCGATCCGCCGCCGCGCTCAAGGAGGTACGCTATCCCATACTTGCAGCACAGGTAGACGCTCTTGAGGTTGACGTTCTGCACCCGATCCCAGGCGTCGAGATCGGTTTCGAGGATGGAGTCGTCGTCGGGTGGGGAAATGCCGGCGTTGTTGAAGAGGATGTCTATACCACCGAAACATTCGTAAGCTTCCCGATACATCCGCTGCACGTCGTCAGGACTGGTAACGTCCGCGTAAACGTAGAGTCCGTCGATCTTGGAGGCTGTCTCCTTGCCCGGCTCGTCGGCGAGGTCAACGACGCACACCCGCGCCCCCTCCTCGGCGAAACGGAGCGCCGTCTCGCGGCCTATACCGCTCGCGCCGCCGGTTATTACAGCTACCTTACCTTCCAGTCTCCCAGCCAATCTAGTCCTCCTCCGTCGCGAAGTATACGTTCTTTACCTCGGTGTAGTGGTCGAGGGCGTGGGGGCCGAGCTCGCGCCCGACTCCTGACTGCTTCATCCCGCCGAAAGGCGTGCCGACGCGGACGGAGGTGTTGGAGTTGATGGAGATGGCGCCGGTCTCGATGCGGCGGGCGACACGCAGGGCGCGAGATCCGTTCTGGGTCCAGATCGAACCGGAGAGGCCGTAGATGGTGTCGTTGGCGAGCCGGATGGCGTCCTCCTCGTCCTCGAACGGGATCACCGCGACGACGGGGCCGAAGATCTCCTCCGCCGCAGCCCGGTCGTCGTTTGAGACCGGCGCAAGTACCGTCGGCGGATACCAGAAGCCGGCGCCCTCCGGCGCCTCGCCCCGGATCGCCACGGGCGCGCCCTCGGGGACGTAGGAGGCGACGTTCTCGCGGTGGTCGACGGAGATGAGCGGTCCCATGTCGGTGGCCTCATCGAACGGGTTCCCTACCCGCATCCCCGTTACCGCCGGCTCCATGAGCGAGAGGAACTCGCCGAAGACGCCTTTCTCGACCAGGATGCGCGAGCGGGCGCAGCAGTCCTGTCCGGCGTTGCCGAAGACGGCGACGGGCGCGGAGGCGGCGGCCTTCTCCAGGTCGGCGTCGGCGAAGACCACGTTCGCGGACTTGCCGCCGAGCTCGAGGGTGACCCGCTTTATGGTGCCGGCGGCGCCGGCCATGATCCCCTTCCCCACCTCCGTCGAACCCGTGAACGCGATCTTCGCCACGTCGGGGTGCTCGACCAGCCGCTTACCGACCTCTCTCCCCGGCCCGACGACCACGTTCACCACGCCCTCCGGGATGCCGGCCTCCCGCGCTATGCGCTCGAACTCCAGCGCCGTCAGCGGCGTGAGCTCGGCGGGCTTTAGGACGAGCGTGTTGCCCGCCGCGAGAGCCGGGGCCATCTTCCAGCTCGCGATGGTCAGCGGGAAGTTCCACGGCACGATCAGGGCGACGACACCCAGGGGTTCGCGGAACGTCACGTCCACGCCGCCGGAGACCGGGATGGTGTCGCCGAGCAATCTCTCCGGCGCCCCAGCGTAGTAGTGGAAGGTCTCGGCGACCATCCCCATCTCGTCCCGCGCGTCGCTGATTGGCTTGCCGGTGTTCCTGGACTCTAGCTGCGCCAGGCTCTCTTTCTCGGCGTCGAGGGCGTCGGCGAGGCGGCGCAAGAGGCGCCCGCGGTCGGCGGACTCCACGGCCCTCCACTTCGGGAAGGCGGCCTTCGCGCGGGCCACGGCGGCGTCCGCGTCCTCCGTGGTCGCCGCCTCCAACCGCTCGATAACCTCCTCGGTCGCGGGGTTCACGACTTCTATCATCTAAATGACCTCCTTTACCAGAGCAGATATGAGGCGGCTTTTCTCGTCCTCCTCGGGGTGCCAGAGCACACCGAGCACGAACGGGCGGGATGGGTCCTCCAGGGCCTCGACCGTGCCGTCCTCGGCGGCCCATCCGGTGACGAGCAAGCTGTCCCCGATCGCTCCCACGCCCTGGTGGTGGTGCGACTTGACCGGCGCCCTCTCGGCCCCGGCGGCGCGAGCGGCGAGGGAGCCGGGTTCGAGGCGCACCTCGTGGTCAGCGAAGGTGCCTGGGGTATGGCGGTGGTCGTCGTGGCCGAGGACGTCGGGCAGGTGCTGCTCGATGCCGCCGCCGTAGGCGACGTTTAGGACCTGCATCCCGCGGCAGGTGCCCAAGATGGGCATCCCGCATCCAACGGCGGCGCACACCAGCGCGATCTCGTAGGCGTCGCGCGCGGGCCGCGCGAACCCCGTTTCTTGGTGCGGTTCCTGGCCGTAGATGGCAGGCTCGAGGTCACTGCCACCCGAAAGGACGAGGGCGTCGATCAAGTCAAGCACAGCCTTCGGGTTCTCCGTGTCCTCCGGGTCCGGGGGGAGCAAGATCGGCCTCCCCCCGGCCCTCTGGAGGGCCCGCACGTAGCTCAGAGGGAGCGTCGCGGAGGGGACGTCCTTCCACGTGCCGTAGCTGATTTCTCCGACTTCGGTCGTTATTCCTATCGTTGGTCTGCTCATAGGCGCTCGAAGGTACGGTAGCGTTCCCAGTCGGTGACGGCGGCCTCGAAGGCTTCGATCTCGACGCGTGCCATGTTGAGGTAGTGGTCAACGACCTCCTCGCCGAACGCTTCCCGGGCCACTTTGCTGCGGGCGAACAGATCGCGGGCGTCCCGCATGTTGGAGGGCACCCTCGGCTTGTCGCTCTCGTAGGCGTTGCCGACGCACTCGTCCTCCAGCGGCAGCTCGTTCTCGATGCCGTAAAGGCCGGCGGCGATCATGGCACTTATCGCCAGGTGCGGGTTGACGTCCCCACCGGGGAGGCGGTTCTCGACGTGCAGTGAAGGTCCGTGGCCGATGACGCGCAGCGAGCACGTGCGGTTGTCATTGCCCCACGCCACGACCGTCGGGGCGAAAAGCCCGACCGAGAACCGCTTGTAGGAGTTTATGTTCGGGGCGAAGAGGAGCGTGAACTCGCGCAAACAGGCGAGTTGCCCCGCCAAGAAGTGCTTGAACGTCTGCGAGAACCCGTGTCCGTCCGAGAATACGTCGCTACCGTCCTTGTCCCGGAAGCTCAGGTGCACGTGGCAGGAGTTGCCCGAACTTTCGTTGAACTTGGGCATGAAGGTGAGCGAATACCCGTCCTGGGCGGCGATCTCCTTGGCGCCGTTCTTGTAGATCGCGTGGCCGTCGGCGGTCTCTAAGGCGCGGTCGTAACGGAAGGTGATCTCGTGCTGCCCGAGGTTGGCCTCGCCCACCGCCGACTCCACGTACAATCCGGCACCCTCCATGGAGTTGCGGATGCGCCTGAGCAGCGGCTCGATGCGAGTCGTGCCGAGGAGTGAGTAGTTCGTGTTGTACAGGTTGGCAGGCTCAAGGTTCCGATACCCGTTATGCCAAGCTTCTTCGTAAGAGTTCTTGAAGACTATGAACTCGAGTTCGGTGGCCATCCAGGCCTCCAGACCGCGCTCGGAGAGGTGTTCCACCTGGCGCCTCAGGATTTGGCGGGGGGACACGTCCACGGGCGAGCCGTCCTTCCACACGAGGTCGCACATGACGAGCGCGGTCCCATCCAGCCAGGGCAGGTGCCGCAGCGTGGAGAGGTCCGGCTTGTACACGAAGTCGCCGTAGCCCCGTTCCCAGGACGCGATGGCGTAGCCCTCGACGGGCTCCATGTCCACGTCAACCGCCAGGGTGTAGTTGCAGCCCTCGGCCTCGTGCTCCACGACATCGTTGAGGAAGTGGGTCGCCGTGAGGCGCTTGCCCTGCAGGCGGCCCTGCATGTCCACCATCGCGATGAGGACGGTGTCTATTCGGCCCGCCTCGACTTCGGCACGCAGGGTATCGAGGTCGAGGCGTCCCTGTGGCCCTTGAATCCTTGTTGTGTCCACTTTCTCCTCCTTTAGCTTCCGGCCAGCTCCGACTCGGCCTTCTGTATCGCCTCGAACTCCTCCTCGGGGGCCTCGGCGACGAGGTGATGGCGGCTGTAGAGGGCGAAGTAGGCAATCATGATCGCGTAGACGACCGCGATCCCGATGACCACGCTCGGCTCCACGAACAACCCGGCAACCACAGCGATGCAGGCAAGCACTAAGGCTGTGCCCGAGGTGAGGACGCCGCCGGGCGTTTTATAGGGCCGCTCGAGTTCCGGCTCCTTGTAGCGCAGTACGATGTGCGAGAGCATCA
>JACCRT010000011.1 GCA_013813355.1 Acidobacteriota bacterium
GCAGTGTAGCACGGGGCAACTGGCAGAAATACGCCAGAAACACCCCGATCCGGCCGGATAGGCTGGTCGGTATAGTTCGATATGCGAGGTCGGCCTAGAACCCGCCTCACCCGAGATCGTCCAGCGGACTCCGCACGCCACCCGCCCCCCGGTTCAGCACGTGCGTATAGATCATCGTCGTCGACACGTCCCGGTGCCCGAGCAGCTCCTGGATCGTCCGGATGTCGTAGCCCGACTCCAGCAGGTGTGTCGCGAAGCAGTGCCGCAGCGCATCCTCACGCTGCCCATGAATCAGGCCCATCTCCAGCCACCATTTACTACCGCCACCATTCGTTTCACGGCGAACCCGTAGAGATCGTCCGTCGGCTCCGGCGCTATACGGCCGATTGCGTCGTCATCAAGCTCGCGGATGACGTGCAGGTGGCCGTCCCGACCTGGATGTTGGATCCTCTGGCCTGTCAGCAACTCACCGACGAAGGGCGACCACGCATTGCGGTGGCTGCGCTACGCGAGCTTCGCGCGTTGCTGGACAGTCAGCGGGGCCTGGCCACCGTGACGACCGTGACCAACCCCGAGGGGTCGCAACCCGCAGGAGGTGACGATGCGCGATGTTTACGTGCGTCGACCGCAGCAACGGAGGCTGACGTTCGACCGACGAGACCGGTGGCAGACGCTCCCTGATCCGGAGCGACGCCACTGTCGGGACCTGGTGGGCCAACTGCTGCGCGCGGTGCTTCAGGCCGAGGCAGCGACAAGGAGTGAAAATGACCGAGAAAATTCGGACGGAGCATCTTGAGCGAGCCGCGTATGTCTATGTCCGGCAATCCAGTCTGCAGCAAGTCCGTCATCACCGCGAAGGCCAACAACGGCAATACGGACTCGCCGAGCGGGCCCAGCACTTGGGCTTCGCTCGAGTGGTCGTGATCGACGACGATTTGGGCACGAGCGGCACGGGGCGAGTCGCGCGTCCGGGGTTCGGCCGGCTGCTCACGGCGGTGTGTGAAGGGACGGTCGGCGCGGTGTTGGCGTTGGAGGCGTCCCGCCTGGCACGCAACAATCGCGACTGGCATCATCTGATCGATCTCTGCGGCATGACCGAGACGCTGCTGATCGACGACGACGGGATTTACGATCCGCACTTGATCAACGACCGGTTGCTCTTGGGCTTGAAGGGCACGATGAGCGAATTTGAGCTCAGTCTGTTTCGCCAGCGGGCCCGCCAAGCCTTCGAGCAGAAGGTCAAGCGCGGATGTGTGCTGTGGGAAGTGCCGGTGGGCTTCGTGCGCACGGACGAGGATCGCGTCGACAAGTCACCCGATCGGCAAATCCAACACGCGATCCAAAGCGTCTTCCAGAAGTTTCGCGAACTGGGGAGCGCCAGACAAACCATGTTGTACTTTCGCGATGAGCAAATCCGACTGCCCGAGGTGGTTCCGGGGACCGGCGGCAAGGACGTCGTGTGGCGATTGCCCACCGGGAGCCGTATCCGTCAAATCCTCCGCAATCCCCAGTATGCCGGCGCGTTCGCGTACGGTCGGACCGGCACCACGACGGTCATGACCGACGGACGGGGCAGCACCGCGCGGCGCCGCAAGAAACACCCTGAGGAGTGGACGGTCTGTCTCCGGGACCACCATGAGGGGTACATTACGTGGGACGAGTATCTGCACACGCAACGCATGCTGGAGGCGAACGTGTCCCGACGAGAAGCTCCGCAGGCCGGGGCGGCCAAGCGCGGGGCCGCGATGCTCTCAGGCTTGTTACGGTGTGGGCGGTGTGGGCGCAGGCTCTTTGTGGCCTATAGCGGTTCTCACGGACAGGTGCCGCGCTATGCGTGTCACGGCGGTCGCGTGGATCGCGGGTCCGCGACCTGCCTCTCCATCGGGAGCCTGCGTGTGGACCGGGCCGTGATCGACCAGGTGTTCGACGCGATCCAGCCTGTCGGTCTGCAGGCGGCCCTGGACACGATGGACGAGGCGCTTCATGACGACGAGACGAAACGCCACGCGCTCGAACTGGCGTTGGAGAAGGCGCGGTATGAGGCCCGACGAGCGCGGCGTCAATTCGATGCCGTGGACCCGGAGAACCGCTTGGTCGCCAGCGAGTTGGAGCAACGCTGGAACCAGTCGCTCGCGCAGGTGTCCGAGTTAGAGTCCCGCGTCCACCTACTCCGCGAGACCTCGGCACCGTTGACCGAACGCCAGCGGGCACGGCTGCTGGAACTGGGAACGGATCTGCGCGAGCTGTGGCAGCATCCCGCCGCTCCCGTGGAACTCAAGAAACGCATCCTCCGAACGGTGCTCGAAGAGATCGTCGTGGCCACCACTGACGAGCCGCCGCACAATGTCCTCCACCTGCATTGGAAAGGCGGCGTGCATACGGAGCTTCGGGTCGCCCGCAACGGGACCGGCCAGCACGGACGCGTGGCGGATGACAAAGCCGTCGAATTGATCACGGAGCTGTCAAAAATCTGCGACGACAAAACGATCGCCGTTGTCCTCAATCGCCTGGGGTACCGGACCGGGCAGGGCCAGACCTGGCGCGTGCATCATGTCTGGAACGTGAGATATTGTCGGCGACTCCCCAACTATCGCCACGATGGAACCTGGTTGCCATTGGAAGCCGCCGCGCGCGAGCTCGGCGTCAGCAATACCGTCATCAAGAACCTCATCGCCGACGGCGTGTTGCCTGCGACGCAGGTCGTCAAGTGTGCCCCGTGGGTGATTGCGCGCGTCGATCTGCAACGACCCCCGGTGCAAGCGCGCATCCAAGCTGTCCACGACGGCCGCAAACTGCCACGCCCGATCCGGGGACAAGACGAATTGCCTCTGAAATAACGTGCCTTTGAAAGGTGGGTATTATGCCGACACGCTCCGCAGCGTGTGGCAGCTCGCCCGCTTCGAGATGTCCGCGGCCAGCACCGCCCCGTGGAAACCTCGCTGGACGACGCTCTCGTGGAGGTGATGCCGCCGGCGCTCCCCGGTGGCGGCGTCGCGGTAGTGCCGCGTCGCGGGGAACACCCACTGCCACGCCCATTCCCGGTTCGCGCTCGGATACTTGACCGCGAGGCCGTCCGGCAGCGCCACCGTGCCGTGTCCGGCCTGCAGATCGGCCTCGTGCTGCTGGCGGACGGCGTCGAGATGGCCGCCCAGCCGTGTGACGACGGACCGGGGCAGCACGGTCACGCGGTCCTTCCGCCCCTTGCCGTCGCGCACGCGAATCTCCCCGCGCGACAGATCGATATCCTTCACCCGCAGCGTGAGCCCCTCCAGCAGCCGCAAGCCCCCCCCGTAGAGCAGCTCGCACACCAGCCGTACGGGGTCCGGCAGACGGTTCAGCACCGCCGCCACCTCCTGCCGGGTGAGCACGACCGGGAGCCGCACGGGACGCAGGGCCGGGACCAGGCCGCTCCCCCACTCAGACCCCTGCCCGAGCACCTCGCGATACAGGAACAGCAGGGCGCTCATCGCCTGATTGTGCGTGGAGCCGGCCACCTTCCGCTGGCCGGACAGATCCATCAGGAACGCCGCGACCTCACGCTCGCCCATCTCCCGCGGATGCCGCTTGCGGTGGAACAGGATATACCGCCGGATCCACCCGACGTAAGCCTCCTCGGTGCGGCGGCTGTAATGTCGGGATCGGATCGCCAGGCGGACGCGATCGAGCAGCTTGGGGGCAGGGGCGACATCGGACACGCAGGCGGCCGTTGCCAGCGGCGTGCCGCCTGGAATTGCTCGGAACACGCCGCCCGGGCCCAGCCTCTGTTGCAGTTACTGCGACGAACGCACAAACGCCGGGTCGCATCGATTGCGATCGCTGACCAGCCTGAAATCCTGCGGCGACGGGCGCGACGACCGTCGGCGACAACGGCGAACACACCGCTGGCCTCTCGGTCACAGGCGCCCGGCGCCACGCACCCCGCGCGGAGCCACTGTCCCCCCGCGAGATTCCGCGGGCGTGCTGCTGGATTCGGCGGCATCCTCCCACGGGAACCATTGAGGTGCGAGCCGAAACGTAATCTCTGTCGGTAGGTACTTTGGTCCCTCGACGGGATCGCACAGCCGCGCACGCATTTGATCCCGGCCTCGCCGGCGGGATTGTCGATGCGCAGTTCGAAGTCCGGCAGGGGCGCCTGCGCCCTCCACCCCGACCACCCGAATCCGACCAGCGAAGACCGGTCGCGTCAGATCCTCTGAAAGTTCTTCTCGATTTCCCGCCGCGTCATCCGGATCACCACCGGACGACCATGCGGACACACCGACGAATACGCCGTACGACGCAGCCCCTCCAGGATGTACCGCATCTTCTCCATCGTCAGAGGGTAGTTCGCCTTGACGGCGGCGTGGCAGGCCATGGTGGCCGCGATCTGGCGCAGCGCGTCCTCGATGCGGGACCCCGTGTCGAGCCCCTCGAGATCCTCGGCCAGCGCGCGGACGGCCGCCTCGGCGTCAGCTGGATCGAGCACCGCCGGCACGGCGCAGAGCCGGAGGCTGTCGCCACCGAATTCCTCGATCTCGAGGCCGACACGCTCGAGCGTCGCGGCGTGCGGGACGAGCGCCTGCCGCTGCGCCGCCGACAGCTCGATCAGGATCGGCACGAGCAGCCGCTGGCTCTCGAGCCGGCCCGTCGTCAGACGCTCCATCGCCTGCTCGAACAGCACACGCTCGTGCGCGACGTGCTGATCGACAATCGAAATGCCGTCGTCGTCGATAGCGATGATGAAGGTGTCGCGAAACTGCCCGAGCGGGATCATCGGCCGCATGTCGGCCGACGCGCTCCGCCCGGATGGGTGCGCACTGACGGCCCCCGACAGCCCGGCGCTACCGGGATCGGCAGTCCCGTGCGAATCGGTCGGCTCTCGCAGCGGGTTCATCAGATTCCGCCACGCGCCGCTGACCTGCTCGTCGCTCCACCGGTTCCCCACCGTCGCCCCGGCCATCACGCCGGGGATCGACATCGGCCGCGGCTCTGATGGGCGCGGCGCAAACGGCGTGAACTGCAGTTCCGGCGCACGCCCCTGCCCCAGCGCCTCGCCCAGCGCCCGCCGCAGCACCTCGTGGACCAGCGATTGCTCGAGGAACCGCACCTCCGCCTTCGTCGGGTGCACGTTCACGTCCACGCGGTCGGGCGGAACGTCGATGAACAGGTGCACCTCCGGGCTGCGCTCCTTGATCGTTGCGACGCTGTACGCCTGCGAGATCGCATGCCCGATGGTACGGTCCTTGACGATGCGGCGGTTGACGAAGACGTTCTGCGCCCCCCGGACCGGCCCCTGGTCGCCAAGCGCGGCGACGTAGCCGTGGATCTTCAGCCCGCCGGCCTCCTTCCGAATCTCCACGAGATCTGGCCGCTCGCCGAAAAGCTGGTAGAAGCGCTCCCGCAACCCGGCCGCCGGCGGGCACTCGAGCAGCTTGCGCCCTCCCTGGGGGCCGGCGGCCGATCCGCTCGTCAGCGTGAAGCCGATCTCGGGATACCCGAGCGCGAGCTGCGTGACCAGCCGCGAGATCTGCGCCGACTCCGCCGAGTCGGACTTGAGGAACTTTCGGCGGGCCGGCAAGTTGTAGAAGAGATCGGCGACCTCTATGCAGGTCCCCTCCGGCGCCCCGATCTCGCGCTCCGACGAGACGGTGCCGCCGTTCATCCGGATCTCGGTGCCGCTGGCGCTCCCCCGCGCGCGTGTCCGCAGCGTGAACCCGGACACCGACGCAATGCTGGGCAGCGCCTCCCCGCGGAAGCCGAGCGTGCGGATGGCGCCCAGGTCGTCGGGGGTCGCAATCTTGCTCGTCGCATGCCGCTCGATGGCCAGCCGCGCATCTGCCGGCTCCATCCCTTCGCCATCGTCATCGACCCGCAGCAGCTTCTTGCCGCCGAGCTCCATCGTGACGCTGATCCGCCTGGCGCCGGCATCGATCGCGTTCTCGATCAGCTCCTTGACGACGGAGGCAGGCCGCTCGACGACCTCGCCGGCGGCAATCTGGTTGGCCAGGTGGAGGGGAAGCAGGTGGATGCGCGCCATCTGAGATGAGTATAAATCCGTGTGACTCCGTGTGACTCCGTGTCCATCCGTGTAATCCGCGTCCCCGTGATCCCCGTTTCGGTGGCTCAGATCCACCCTCGGCGACGAAAGAACCCGAGCATCCCGAACGACAGGACCAGCATGATCACGATGACCCACCAGAACTGGACCGGCTCGCCGCCGGGCAGGCGCGGCAGGTCCACGTTCATGCCGTACATCCCCGTCAGCACCGTCAGCGGCATGAAGACGGTGGCGATGATCGTGAGCACCTTCATGACCCCGTTCAACTGATTCGACACCATCGCCAGGTGCGCCTCGAACAGCGTCGAGACCCGGTCCGCGAACTGCATCGATTCGTCCGTCAACCGAACCAGGTGGTCGTGCACGTCGCGGAAGCGATAAGCCAGCGATTCAGAAATGAAGGGGAACTCCCGGCGCGCCAGGCGCCCGACGACGTCGCGCTGCGGCAGGACGACCCGGCGCAGCGAGATCACGTCACGCTTGAATTCCAGGATCCGGCGCGCGAGAGACGGGTCGGCCCCTTCGAAGACCTGCCCTTCGAGATCGTCCAGGCGGTCGCTCAGCTTGTCGACTTCGGGCCTGTAGTTGTCGACCATCGTGTCGACGATGCGATGCATCAGCGCGGCAGGGCCCTCGCTCAGGACCGGGCTGTTCCGCGCGCAGATGTCCGCCACGTGACCGATGGACCGCGACACGCCGCCGTGCACGGTCACGAGGTAGTTCGGCCCGAGGAAGAAGTCTACGTCGATCGTCTGAAAGCGGTGCTCCACCGCCTGGAAATCGATGCCGTGCAGGATGATGTAGAGATACGAGCCGTAGGATTCAACCTTCGGATGGAGAGTCTCGGCGATCGCATCCTCGATCGCCAGCTCGTGAAACGCGAACACGTCGGCGAGAATGCGACTCTCCTCCGCGGTCGGCACCTGCAGGTCTACCCAGAACGAAACCTGGCTGCCCGGCACAAGCCAGGCAGGGTCCACTCGGTCGGCCGACCGGGTGGACCCGCCTTCATGGACGTAGATGACGATCAATCCCCGACCTTGACCGCCAGCGCCGCCTGCGCCGCGGCCAGTCGCGCCACCGGGATCCGGTATGGCGAGCAGCTCACGTAATCGAGCCCCACACTCTCGAAGAAGTGGATCGACGAGGGGTCGCCGCCGTGCTCACCGCAGACCCCCACCTTGAGATCGGGCCGCGCGGCCCGTCCCTTCTGGACGCCCGTCGCGACGAGCTGGCCGACACCGGCCGTGTCAATCGTCGCGAAGGGATCCCGGTCGAGGATCTTCTTGTCCTGGTACGCCCCCAGGAACTTGCCGATGTCGTCGCGAGAGAACCCGAATGCCAGCTGGGTCAGGTCGTTGGTACCGAACGAGAAGAACTGCGCCTCGGCCGCAATCTCGTCTGCCGTCAGCGCTCCGCGGGGGATTTCAATCATCGTCCCGACGAGGTACTTGATCTTGACGCCTTGCTCCTTCATGACGGCCTGCGCCACCCGATCCACGATCACCTTCTGGTCGCGCAGCTCCTTGACGTGGCCGACCAGCGGAATCATGATCTCCGGGACGCATTTCGTCCCTTCCTTCGCGAGCTGGCAGGCGGCCTCGATGATGGCGCGCGTCTGCATCTCTGTGATCTCGGGATACGTGATCCCGAGGCGGACGCCGCGGTGACCGAGCATCGGGTTGAACTCGTGGAGCTGCTCGACGCGCCTGAGCAGCACGTGCTTCTCATCGAGCGCTGGGCCCTTCGTCCCTCTCTCCTCCATGCGCGCGATCTCGACCATGAGGTCTTCGCGCTTCGGCAGGAACTCGTGGAGGGGCGGGTCGATGGTCCGGATGGTGACCGGCTCGCCGTGCATCGCCTTGAACACGCCGTAGAAGTCGCCGCGCTGGAGCGGCAACAACTCATCGAGGGCCGCGCGGCGGTCCGCCTCGTTGTCGGCAAGGATCATGCGCTGCACGATCGCGATGCGCCCCTCGCCGAAGAACATGTGCTCGGTGCGGCACAGGCCGATGCCGCGGGCGCCGAAATGGTAAGCCACTTCTGCCTGATCCGGCTGGTCCGCGTTGGCGCGGATACCGAGCCGCCGGTACTTATCGGCCCACGACAGCAGCTTCTCGAAGCGCTGGTACACATCTGACTGCGCCGGCTTCATCTCCCCGGACACGACCCGCAGGATCTCGCTCGGCGTTGTCGGCACCTGGCCAATCTTCACCTCGCCGGTGAGGCCGTCGAACGAAACGAAGTCGCCTTCCTTGATGGTCTGCCCGCCGACCCGGCAGGTCCTCGCCGACTCGCTGATCTCGAGGGCGCCGGCACCTACGACCGACGGCTTGCCCATCTGGCGGCCGACCACCGCGGCGTGTGACGTCATCCCACCGGTGGCCGTCAGGATCCCCTGCGCGACGAACATGCCGTGGATGTCGTCCGGCACGGTCTCTTTGCGGATCAGGATCACCTGCTTGCCCTGGCGCGTCCACTCCACCGCATGATCGGCCGTGAAGACCGCCTGGCCCGACGCCGCGCCAGGCGAGGCCGGCAGCCCCTTCGTGGTCACATCGAGCGCTTTCCAGGCTTTCGGCTCGAACACCGGCGCCAGCAGCTGGGAGACGGACTCGGGATCCACCTGCAGCACGGCTTCTTTCGGCGTGATGAGCCGCTCGGCCACGAGATCCGTGGCGATCATCACGGCCGCGTACCCGGTGCGCTTGCCGTTGCGGGTCTGCAGCATGAACAGCCGGTCGTCTTCGATCGTGAACTCGAAGTCCTGGACGTCCTTGTAGTGCCGCTCGAGCCGCGACGTGATCTTGCGAAGTTCTTTGTACGCCCTGGGCAGCACCTGCTCGAGCTCGGCGATCGGCTGCGGCGTTCGGACGCCCGAGACGACGTCCTCCCCCTGTGCGTTGACGAGGAACTCGCCGTAGAACTCGTTGACGCCGGTGGCCGGGTTGCGCGTGAAGCCGACGCCGGTCGCCGAACGCTCGCCCATGTTCCCGAACACCATCGCCTGCACGTTGACGGCGGTGCCGATCGAGTCGGGGATTTCGTAGATGCGGCGGTACTCGATCGCACGCGCGTTGTTCCAGGAGCGAAACACGGCGTCACGCGATCCACGGAGCTGCTCGAGGGGATCCTGCGGAAAGCTCTTGCCGGTCTTCTTCCGCACCACCTCCTTGTAGCGGCGGACCACCTCGACGAGGTGCTCCTCGGTCAGGTCGGTATCGACCGCCGCGCCGTGTGCCTTCTTGACGTCGTCCAGCGTGTGCTCGAAGGCATCCTTCGGAATCTCGAGCACGACGGCGCCGAACATCTGGATGAAGCGGCGGTAGCTGTCCCAGGCGAAGCGGCCATTGCCGGACCGCGCCTTGATACCCTCAACCGTCCCGTCGTTCATCCCGAGGTTCAGGATGGTGTCCATCATGCCGGGCATCGAGAACTTCGCGCCCGACCGCACCGACACGAGCAGCGGATCCCTCTTGTCCCCGAGCTTCTTGCCGACAGCCTTTTCGAGCTTCCGCAGGTTGTCGATCATCTGGGCATCGACGATGTCCGGTGTCTTGCGCTTCTGCTCGTAAAAGAGGGTGCAGGCGGCCGTCGAGATCGTGAAGCCGGGCGGCACCGGCAGCCCCGCGTTGGTCATCTCGGCGAGGCCCGACCCTTTGCCGCCGAGCAGGTCCTTCATCGAGCGGTCGCCGTCGGCCTTACCGGTGCCGAAGAAGTAGACGTATTTCGACGCGCGCGCTGCTTTCGCGGCGCGCCCGGCCCGTTGCGTGCCACCACCTGTCTTCTCTTTGCCACGCCCGACGCTCTTCGTTCCACGGCCTGGCTTTTTTGTGCCACGCACGGCGCTTTTCGTTCCACGCCCGACCTTGAGGTCGGGCCTACGAGTACGTTGTCTTGCCATCGAGTGTCTACTCCGATTGGGAAACGATCTCCGAGATATCCGCGAGATCGACGATGAGATTGCGGAGGTCGGCCACGAGCGCGAGGCGTGCCTGGCGCAGGCGTGGATCCTCGGCCATGACGAACACGTCCGTGAAAAACCGATCGACGGCCTGCCGCAGTCCAGCTACCTCGACGAATGCCGCCCGGTAGTCCCGGCGTGCCGCGGCAGCCTGGACGCGCGGCCGGCGGGCGTCCACCTCCTCGAGCAGCGCCCGCTCGGCCGGCTCGGCGAGTGCCTCACGGTCAAGCGCCACGCCGGCCGGAAGCTCTTTCGTGATGTTCTTGACGCGCTTGAAGAGGACCGCCAGCGCCTGGAAGTCGTCGGAACCACGCATCCCCTGGATGGCCTCGGCAATCCGGCGGGCACGCAGAGGGCTTACACTGGCCGACGTTGTGGCGGCGCGCGCGACCTCGGCGGGGGCGCCGCGATGTTCCAGTACGAACCGCACGCGTTCGAGCGCGAAAGCCTCTGCTGCCTGTGACACCTCGGCCCAGGGCGCGGCCGTGTCCGGGGCTTCGGCCGCGGCCCGGTCGAGCAGCGGACCCAATGCGATTTCCTGGTCGAGACCCGTGAGCGCCGGCAGGTCCATCAGGAGGCGCACGACACCCTGCACCTGACGGCGCAACCCGAACGGGTCGCGCGAACCCGTCGCACGTTCGCCGGCCCGCGTCAGGGAGACGAAGGTATCGAGCTTGTCAGCAAGCGACACCGCCGCCCACGTGAGGCTGGCGGCACCGAGCTGCTCGCGCGACGGTGGTGCGTCGGCCTCGACGCCGACCGGCAGGTACTGGTAGTACACCGACTTCCAGATCTCCTCTGGCTGACCTTCGTCCCGCGCGTAAATGCCACCCATGTTGCCCTGCAGCTCCGGGAACTCGAAGACCATGTCGGTCGTGAGATCGCACTTGGCGAGGAGCCCGGCCGTCTTCGCGGCCTGAGCCCCCTCGGGAGCCTGGCCGAACGCTTCTGTCGCGATCCACCCCGCCACGGTGGAAATCCGTTCTGCCTTGGCGCGGTAGCTCCCCAGCTTCTTGTGGAACTGGAGCGTGTCGAGCCGGTCGAGCCGGGATGCCATCGGCGTCCTGCGATCCGCCTCGCGGAAGAACTTCGCATCGCGCAGCCGGGCCGTCACCACGCGCTCGGCGTTCCTGGCGATAACCCGCTCATCCCCGGGCTGCGTATTGACGACCGCGAGAAAGGCCTCCTTCAGGGCGCCGGCATCGTTGACGATCGGAAAGTAGTGCTGGTGGTGAACCAGCGTCGTCGCCAGCACTTCCTGTGGCAGCTCCAGGAATGCCGGGTCGTAGAAGCCGGCAACGACGCCTGGGTACTCCACCAGGTCGGCCACTTCGTCGATCAGGGCGGCATGTTCCTTCAGCTGGACGTGACCGCCCAGGCGGCGGGCATGCAGCTCCAGGTCGCGCGCGATCCGGTCGCGACGCTCGTCGTGCGAGAGCACGACGTAGTGTTCCACGAGCCGGGCCTGGTATTCCTCGAAGTGGCGGACCTTGATCGATCGGCCTGGCCTGCCGCTCGTTGCCAGGAAACGATGGCCGTAGGTCAGCGCGCCCGACTGGATCTCCTGCACGTTGCTCGTGGCGGCGCCCGGCGTGCGGCCGATCGTGTAGGGCACCACGCGGCCACCGTGCAGGAACAGCAGCCAGCGGATTGGCCGCCCGAACAGCAGCTCGCCGCGGCCATCGTCAAGCATGGCGTCCCAGTGCATCTGCTTCGGAAACGCGAGGTCCCGCAACAGGCCCGTGAGCACGTCTGGCAGCGTGTCCACCGCGCTGCGGCCGCGCACCTTCCGGTGGAACGCCAGGTACTCGCCCTTCGGCGTGGTGATCCGCCTGAGATCCTCGAAGGCGACCCCCTGCTTGCGCGCGAACCCGAGCGCGGCGGCGGTCGGCTGGCCGCTCTTGTCGAGCGACGCCGATACCGGCGGCCCCGAGAGCGTCTCGTCGAGGTCCTCCTGGCGTTCGGGGATCCTCGCGACCCGGACGGTCAGACGGCGGGGCGTCGTGTAGCTTTCGACCGGCGCCAGCGGCGCCAGGCGCAGCGCGCGCAGCCCGGCCTCCAGCCGGACGGCGAGCTGCCCCGTCAACGAGGGCATCCACGCCGCCGGCAACTCCTCCACGCCGATCTCGATGAGAAGTTCCCTATCCATGGTCGGGGTGGCCTGGCGCGTCGGGCGGGTGGGCGTCAGCCTCGGTCCACTGCTTCGCAATGCCGACCGCCATCTGGCGGACCCTGAGGATGTAGGCCATCCGCTCGGTGACGCCGATGCCGCCACTCGCATCAAGGAGGTTGAACATGTGTGAACACTTCAGGCAGTAGTCCAGCGCGGGGAGCACGAGGTTGCTGCGCAGCAGCGTCCCCGCGAGGCCGTAGTACTGGTCGAACAGGGTGCGGTGCAGCGCGTGCAGTTCGGCAGGCGGCATCTCGATCTGCCCGAACGCGTACTTCGACTGCTCCACTTCGTCGCGGTACCGCACGTCGCGGTACGTCACGCCGGGCGCCCAGGTGAGATCGAAGACGTCGGCGACGTCCTGCAGCGCCATCGCCAGGCGCTCGAGACCGTACGTGAGTTCGACCGAGATAGGCGCAAGGTCCACGCCACCGGCCTGCTGAAAATACGTGAACTGCGTAATCTCCTGTCCGTCGAAGAGTACCTGCCAACCGATGCCCCAGGCGCCGAGCGTCGGCGATTCCCAGTTGTCTTCCTCGAAGCGGATGTCGTGGCTGCGCAGATCGATACCGCAGGCCTCGAGGCTCTGCAGGTACCACTGCTGGACGTCGTCGGGCGCCGGTTTCAACACCACCTGGAACTGGTGGTGCTTGAACAGGCGGTTGGGATTCTCGCCGAACCGGCCGTCAGCCGGCCGCCGGGAGGGCTGGACGTACGCGACGCTCCAGTGCGCCGGCCCGAGCACGCGCAGGAAGGTTTCCGGGTGCATCGTACCGGCACCCATCTCGATATCGAGCGGCTGCTGCAGGAGGCAACCCCGGGAGGCCCAGAACTCCGACAGTTTGAAAATGAGCTGCTGCAGCGTCACCATCGATGAGAACACTATCTTCGCATTTCGCGCAGAACCCTGGCTGACTTCAGCTCCTTGTCGAGGTGCAAAGCCAACAAGCGGCGATGAGCCGTTTCCAGTTCCCGCGCGGCCCGCGCCGACAGCGTCAGCGACGCCAGCCGTTCGGGCGCGGCGAGCCGCGCCGCCCGGAGGAACGCCAGCGCCTCACGGCTGAGCGACGTCCCCGAGCCGGGACGGGCGCAGGACAGGCACAGGAACGCGTGCTCGCCGGCGGGCATCGTCGCGCCGTCGTTGAGGCCGCCTCCGCAGGCCGGGCAGGCCGAGAGTGCCGGATAGACACCCTGCAGACGCAGGATCCAGTATTCGAAGTAGAGCGCCAGCTCCTGAACCGGCACGCTGGCGGCCACCGCCTCGGTGATGGAGGCCCCAAGCCGGTACAACCGTTCGTCAACGTGCGCTTCTGGTGCCCACTCGTCGATCAGCTCCGCGAAATACCCCACGTGCCCCAGCGCTTCCCCGGTGCCCGCCGCAAGCGGTGAGCGCGTGGGTTCCACGTAATTGATGCGCACCAGCTCGCGTTGTTCGCGTTCGTAATACGCCACACCGGCACGTGTCATGGGCTCGAGCGCACCGGTAAACCGCGACTTCGCCCGCCGCGCACCCTTCGCCACGCCGCGCTTCTTGCCGCGATCCCGCGTGAGGAACACGACGATCCGATCCGCCTCGCCCAGTTTGTAGGTCCGCAGAATCAGCGCTTCGGACGTGTAAACGGGCACCGTTCATTCTACTCCGCGACGTGCAGATGCCGCAGAAAGAGCGTGGCGAGCCCGAGAAACGAAAGGAATCCGAACACGTCTGTCAGCGTCGTGATGAACACGGCCGAGGCCAGTGCGGGGTCGATTTTCAGGGCGCGTAACGTCAACGGGATGAGCGTGCCCGCGACCGCGGCCACGAACATGTTGATGACCATCGCCATGCCCAGGATCAGCCCCAGCACGGGATTGCCGTAGGCCAGCCACGCGATGAGGCCTCCGATTACGCCGCACGCGAGCCCGTTGCCCGCGCCGACCACCGCCTCCTTCAGCAGCGCCTGCCGCGTGTTGCTCCACGTGAGTTCGCCGAGCGCAATGCCGCGCACGATCACGGTGAGTGTCTGCGTCGCGGCATTGCCGCCCATGCCGGCCACGACCGGCATGAAGACTGCCAGAGCGGTAAACACCGCGATGGTGCCCTCGAAGCGGCTCACGACGAGGGCGGCCACGAAGGCCGTGCACAGGTTGACCATCAGCCAGGGCAGGCGCTTCCGCAGCGAATCGCCCGGGGACGTGAACACGCGGTCGTCCCCGGAGACGCCGGCAAGCCGGTACACGTCTTCGGTCGCCTCGTCCTTGATGACATCGATGATGTCGTCCACGGTGATGACGCCGACCAGCTTGTTCTCTTCGTCAACAACGGGGATCGCCAGGAGGTTGTACGAGGCGACCTGACGGGCGACCTCTTCCTGGTCCGTCTCCACCCGGACGCTGATCAGGTCCGTCGTCATGATTCGCTTGAGCGGCGTCGCCGTCGAGACCAGCAGCAACCGGCGCAGCGAGACGACCCCCACCAGGTGACGACGCGCATCGACGACGTAGAGGTAGAAGACGACTTCGACGTCCCGGGATCCCTGGAGCGCGCTGATGGCTTCACCCGCCGTCATCTCTTCCGAAAGCGCGAAGACTCTCGGATTCATGATGCGGCCGGCCGTCTGCTCGTCGTACTCGAGCAGCTCGCCAACGTCGCCGCCGGCGGGCCGCTTCTGCATCAACTCGAGCACCGATGCCGACAGCTCCTCGGGCAGGTAGTCGATGATCGCCGCGGCGTCGTCGGAAGGCAGCTCCTGGGTGAGCTTGACAATTTCGTCGGCAGGACGGTCGGCCAGCAGCGCGGCGCCCGCGTCTGGCTCGAGCTCGCTGAGCGCCTCCATCGCGAGGCGGGGATTCCGCTCGAGCAGCAGCGAAAAGGCCGACACCCGGTCCTTCTGGGTCAGCTCGGCGAAGAGCTGCGCGAGGTCGGCTGGATGCTGCTTCTGGAGCAGGTTGACCAGGTTCGCCGTCGCCCCCATTCGCTGGAGGCGCCGGACTGAGTCGAGCACGACATCGAGCTTACGCTGCGGCATAGAAAGTCAACCAGGATGAGCGGGAACTGCCCAATGTAGCACGAATACGGCCCCTCAGGGGGGCGTGTGGGCGGGCGAGTGTGGATAGTCGAAGGTGGCCCTCGGGACCCCTCGAGACGTCGCCACAATGAGGGGGAGCGCCAGAGGCGCGGATGTTATCGCCGCGGCTTGCGGGGGCGACGCTCGGTACGGGGCACGCCGAGATCGTCGAGGGCCCGGTCGTCGTTCCGCCAGTCAGGATTCACTTTCACCCTGAGGTCGAGAAACACCTTCGTGCCGAAGAATCGTTCCAGATCCTGGCGGGCTTCGGTACCGATCCGCTTGATCATCTCGCCCCCGCGGCCGATGACGATGGGCTTCTGCGAATTCTGCTCCACGAAAATCGTGCAGTACAGCCGCAGAAGGCGCTCGCGGGACTCCTCGTCGAACTGGTCCACTATGACCGCCGTGGAAAACGGCAGTTCGGCCCGCGTGTGCATCAGCACCTTCTCGCGGACCGTCTCGGCGACGATGGCCCGCTCCGGCTGGTCGGTCAGGTAGTCGAGGTCGTGGATCGGCGCGCCCTCAGGCATCAGGTCGAGCAGCACCTGCTCGAGTCGCTCCACGCCATCACCCGTTTCGGCAGACACGGGGACGATCGAGGCGAAGTCGTGCCAGCCCTGCACCTGTTCGATGAGCGGCAGCAGCTTCGCTTTCGCCACCAGGTCGATCTTGTTCAACACGAGGACGATCGGGCGCTTCACGTCCTGCAGAAGCCGGGACACGAACGCGTCCCCGCTGCCCGGCCGTGTCGACGCGTCGAAGACCAGCACCACCACATCCACTTCGCGGAGCGTCTCGACGGCCGCATCCACCATCCTGACGTTCAGCCGATGCAACGGCCGGTGGATGCCCGGCGTGTCGACGAAGACAATCTGGCCGTCCGGGTAGTTCTGCACGCCGACGATTCGCGTCCGTGTCGTCTGCGGCTTATCGGAGACGATGGCCACCTTCTGACCGACAATCCGGTTGAGGAGGGTGGACTTGCCGGCGTTGGGCCGGCCGACGAGGGACACGTAGCCTGAACGCGGCATCAGATGTTACTCGCCATTGACGGGCGCCGGGATGGCCTTCCTGAACCGCACCTTGTGGATGCGCCGGCGCTCAGCCTCGAGCACTTCGACGAACATCCCATCGAGTTCGAAGGTCTCCCCGACCGCCGGCACGCGCCCGACGCGCGTCAGCACGTAGCCGCCGACGGTTTCGAAGCCTTCGCTTTCGACGTCGACCGACAGGCGCTCGCAGACCTCGTCGATGTTGACCTTGCCGCTGAACACGAATGAGCCTTCCCCCTCGTCGACGACCGGTTCCGACTCGACGTCGTACTCGTCCCGTATCTCCCCGACGAGTTCTTCCAGCAGGTCCTCGATGGTAACGAGCCCCGCCGTGCCGCCGTACTCGTCCACGACGATGGCGATCTGTTGCTGCCGCCGCTGAAATTCCCGCAGCAGCTCCGGCACCCGCTTGGTCTCGGGCACGACCATCGCCGGGCGCACCAGGCCCGCAATCGGCCGTGCATTGGGTTCTGATTCCGGCAGCTGGATCAGGTCCTTGACGTACACAATCCCCAGGATATTGTCGAGGTTCTCACCATGCACGGGGATGCGCGAGTATTCCTGCTCGCGGAACAGCGCGCGCAGTTCATCGAGCGTCGCGTCGGCGTGAATGGCGACCATGTCGGGACGTGGCGTCATGACTTCGCGCACCAGCGTGTCGCCAAAGTCCACGATTGACTGCAGCAGGCGGCGCTCGTCCCCCTCGATCAGCGTCGTCGCCTCATGTGCCTCGGGTGCGAGGGGCGGCACCTCGCCGTTGGCATTGTCGGCGACGATCGTCACCACCACGTCGGTTCGTGCCCGCCGCGGGTCGGTGGCGATCACCCGCACCAGGCCATTGGTCAGCGGCTGCAGGAAGCGCGCGACGACGTCGAAGGGCGGCAGCAGGAACTCGAGCACCCGCTCGGGGTTGCGGCGAACGATGTACGCAGGAATCAGGTGCTCGCAGACGAAGATGAAAACGGCGACGAACAGGAGGAGCATCCCGATGGCCTGTACCCCCGTACGCCCTGTCAGGATGGCGATGAACATGGTCGCCAGCGAGAAAATGACGCCGAGCGTCAGCCTCGCCGGGACGAACAGCTGCAGCGGCTCCTGCAAATAGAACCCGAGGCGGTCGTCGCGCCCGCCTCGTTCGACCATGAGGCGCAGGGACAACCGCATCAACGCACTGAAGGCGGTTTCAATCGTGCCGATGTACACGGCCGCCACGGCGGCGAGGAACAGCAGCAGCGGGATCACGCGCGGCTCCGCTCTATCAGGCCGAGCGGCAGCCCGCCCTTGCGCCGCAGGCGCGCTTCCGCCCGTGCCATCCGGCCGGCCTCGTCAGGGTCCTCGTGATCGTAGCCGAGCAGGTGCAGAAGGCCGTGCAGGGCCAGCACGCGCAACTCGGATTGGTAGGTATGTCCGGCGTCGCGAGCCTGCCGTCGGGCCATGCCGGTCGCGATGACGATGTCGCCGAGGTGAGCGTCCGCCCCGGGATTTTCGGGGCGCTCGCCGGGAAAGCTCAATACATCGGTGGGTGCGTTCTTCCGGCGGTACTGGCGGTTCAGCTTCTGAATATGCGCGTCGCTGACGAGCGCGATCGCGACGCCGCCCCGCGCGCGAGCCGGGGCGACGGCGGCCAGCCAGCGGCCGAGTCCGCCCGAACGGACCGAACGGCCGCGGCCGTCCGAGACCGACACGCGCAACCGTCTACTGTCGGGATCCACCGTACGCTTCGTACGCCTTCACAATCTGCTGGACGAGCGGATGGCGGACAACGTCCTTCTCGTCGAAGTGGATGAACGCGATCCCCTCGACATTGCCCACCACCTTCAGCGCCTCCACCAGGCCCGACTGCCGGGCGGTCGGCAGGTCGATCTGGGTGATGTCCCCCGTAATCACCGCCTTCGAGCCGTAGCCGAGGCGGGTGAGGAACATCTTCATCTGCTCCGATGTCGTGTTCTGCGCTTCGTCGAGGATGACAAAGGCATCGTTGAGGGTCCGCCCCCGCATGAACGCAATCGGCGCCACCTCGATGGTGCCGCGTTCGAGCAGGCGGTCGGCCCGCTCGATCTCCATCATGTCGTAGAGGGCGTCGTACAACGGCCGCAGGTAGGGGTTCACCTTCTCCTGCAGGTCGCCCGGCAGGAACCCCAGCTTCTCCCCCGCTTCGACGGCGGGACGCGCGAGGATGATCCGGCTCACCCGCTTGGCGACCAGGAAGGCGACCGCCTGTGCCATGGCAAGGTAGGTCTTCCCCGTGCCCGCCGGACCGATTCCGAACACGATGTCGTGCGCGTCGATCGCGTCGAGATACCTTCGCTGGTTGACGCTCTTCGGCATCACCTGCCGTTTGCCGGCCGTCTTGGCCGCGCCGCGGAGGAAGTAGTCGGCGAGTGCGACGTTTTCGTCCTGGGCGATGAGCTGGGACGCGGTGCGAACGTCTCCCTTCCCGAGCTTATAGCCGCCCCGCATGAGTGCGGAGAGCTGCTCGAGAACCTTCTCCGACCGCGTGACATCGGCCGTCTCCCCCTCCACGATGATCTCCTGCCCGCTCGTGCGGATCCGGACGTGGAAGAGCGTCTCGAGATGCTTCAGATTTTCGTCGTAGGTGCCGAACAAGGCCTCGGCCCCTTCGTCGGGGACCGCAATCTTGCGCATGACCGTCGTGGGTGGTATGGCGATAACTCCTTCAAAACGTGCTAATTAGCACAGCTGGATAATACCACGGCTCCGCAGCGGCCCGATTCAGCGTTCAAGGTGCAACCCCAGCTTGAGCTCGCGGAGCTGTTTGGCGTTCACGGCAGACGGCGCCCCGGCCATGAGATCGACGGCCTGCGCCGTCTTGGGGAACGCGATGACGTCGCGGATCGACGCCTCGCGGCTCAGGATGGCGACGATGCGGTCGAGCCCGAGGGCGATGCCCCCATGGGGCGGCGTGCCGAACTCGAGGGCGTCCACGAAAAACCCGAAGCGCAACTTCGCTTCCTCGTCGGAGATGCCGAGGAGCCTGAAGATGAGCCGCTGAAGCCCCTGATCGTGAATCCGGATACTGCCACCGGCGATCTCGCTGCCGTTCAACACGAGGTCGTACGCGCGTGCCCGCGCCCGCCCCTGCTCGGTCTCGATCAGGTGGCGATCGCTTTCGAGCGGGGCCGTAAACGGGTGGTGCATGAATTCGTAGCGCTGTTCGTCTTCCTGCCACTCGAACATCGGGAAGTCGACGACCCAGAGGAATGCGAACGCATCCGCGGCCAGCAGGTTCTCCTTCCGCGCGAGGTTCAGGCGCAGCTGGCCCAGCACCCTCGACGTCGCGTCGTGCGGCCCGGCGGCCATGATCGCCAGGTCGGCTGGCCCGGCGCCGGCTGCTTCGAGCGCCGCCTGGATCGCGCCTTCCCCCGCCGCCTTGAGCGCGGGGCTCTGCACGGCGCCATCGGGCGCGCGAGCCCACACCAGCCCGCCCGCGCCGAGCGCCTTGGCCTGTTCGATCAAGTCGTCCAGCTCGCGACGGGAGTACCTGGCCGCGCCGGGCACGGCGAACCCGCGCACTTCGCCCCCTCCGTCGATGGCGCCGCGAAAGAGGGAGAACGAAGACTCCCTGAAAACGGACGAAAGATCCCGGATTTCCATACCGGGGCGCAGGTCGGGTTTGTCAGAGCCGTACGTGGCGATGGCCTCCGCGTACGGCATCCGCAGAAACGGGCGCGGGGCCTCGCGTCCGATGAGCGCCATCAGACGTCCCATCAACGGTTCGATCGTCGAGAACACCAGGTCCTCGGTCGCGAACGAGATCTCGAGGTCAACCTGCGTGAACTCCGGCTGGCGATCCGCGCGCAGGTCCTCGTCGCGGAAGCACTTCACAATCTGGAAGTAGCGGTCCATCCCCGCGATCATGAGGATCTGTTTGAAAATCTGCGGGGACTGCGGCAGCGCGTAGAACTCGCCGGGATGCACGCGGCTCGGGACCAGGTAGTCGCGCGCCCCTTCCGGAGTGGACTTGGTCAGCATCGGCGTTTCGATTTCGAGGAAGCCGTGCTCGTCGAAGTACTTCCGGATCTCCATCGTGGCCCGGTGCCGCAGGGCAATGTTCTGCTGCATCCGCGGGCGCCGCAGATCCAGATATCGATAGCGCAGCCGCATCTCCTCGGCGATCGGCACCTCATCGGCGATCGAGAACGGCGGAACCTTCGCTTCGTTCAGCAGCCGGAGCTCGGCCGCAGCGACCTCGATAGTACCGGTCTGCATTTTCGTGTTGACCGCCTCTGGCGCGCGCGCAGCCACGCGGCCCATGACCGCAATGACGAACTCGGCGCGCAGTCGCTTGGCCGCCTCCGCCAGCGCTTCGCTGTCACGCGCCACGACCTGCGTGAGGCCGTGCCGGTCCCGGATGTCGAGGAACACCAGCGATGGACCCAGTTCGCGAATCCGGTGGACCCAGCCAAGAAGCACGACATCCTGCCCGACATGCTCGGTCGTCAATTCCCCGCACGTGTGGGTGCGGGCCAGTGTGCCTAAGGGTGTAATGTCCATTTCTCGTATCGCCGTCCGGCGTCAGGCGAAAAGACCGAACGCGGCGGCCACGTCCGCTCGCGCCACGGTCTGCTGCTCGCCCGTCGTCAGATTTTTCACGGTCACTTCGCCGCGGGCGATCTCGTCACCGCCGAGGATGGCGGCAAAGGGAACTCCCTTGCCGGCCGCGTACTTCATCTGCTTGCCGAGCTTGTCGGGCTCCGGGTAGACCTCGACCCGGATGCCCGCGTCCCGGAGTTCGCGGGCCAGCGCGAGCGCATCGGGCACCGTGGCGGCCTCGAACAGGGGCACGAGCACGTCGGCCGCGGGCTTGATGACGTCGGCCGGGAACATCCCGCGCTCGGTCATGACGACGAGGATGCGTTCCAGGCCCAGCGAGAACCCGCACGCCGGCACGTTCTCGCCGCTGAACATCCCGATCAGTCCGTCGTAGCGGCCGCCCCCGCCCAGGCTTCCCGCAAGATCCGGCACCGTGATCTCCATGATAGCGCCGGTGTAGTACGACAACCCGCGCGCCAGGCTGGGATCGAATCGAACGTACGGCGCAGCACTCATGACGGCGCAGTACAGGAACATCTGCTCGAGTTCCTCGACGCCGCTGGCGCCCGCCGCATGCTCCTCGAGCAGGTCGTCGGCCTGGGCGATATCGAGCCCATCCAGGAACGTGTCGAGGATCCGCCCGGCTGCGTCGGGGGCAATGCCACGCCGGGCCAGCTCCTCAGCCACACCGTCCCGGCCGATCTTGTCGAGCTTGTCGATGGCAATCAGCGCCGCCCCGTGGAGCTCCGCCGGCACGCCCGCGACATCCAGCAGCCCCGACAACACGCGCCGGTGATTCACCCTGATCACGAAATCGCTGAACCCCAGCGCCAGGAGCACATCGCTCACGGCCGCACACAGCTCGGCCTCGACCACCATCGACACCGAGCCAATCGCGTCGACGTCGCACTGGTAGAACTCGCGAAAGCGGCCGCGCGCCGGCCGGTCCGCGCGCCAGACCGGCTGGATTTGGTAGCGCCGGAAGAGGCGCGGCAGCTTCCCTCTGTACTCGGCGGCCACGCGCGCCAGCGGCACGGTGAGATCGTACCGCAGCGCCAGGTCGGTTTCGCCCGAACTCTCGTGCTCGCCGCGGCGCAGGACCTTGAAGATCAGTTTGTTGCCTTCCTCGCCGTACTTGCCGGTGAGGGTCTCGATGTTCTCGAGCGCGGGCGTCTCGAGCGGCTCGAAGCCATACCGTCGATAAACGTCGGTCACGATGCCGATGACGTATTCACGCCGCCGGACGTCCTCGGGAAGAAAGTCGCGCATCCCGCGCGCAGGGCGTGTCTGCTGGGAAGCCATCAGGCCTGCATGTAGTCGAGGCGATAGGTGACATACCGGCTGGCGTACTCCCGGATGGAGGCGATCTCGGGGTCCGACAAGGATCGCCGCACCTTGCCCGGGCTGCCCATCACCAGCGACCGCGGAGGCACGCTCATGCCTTCCGGCAGGAGCGTACCGGCGGCGACGATTGAGTCCTCCTCGACCGCGACCCCGTTGAGCAGGATCGCACCCATGCCGATGAGGATCCGGCTGCGCAGGATACAGCCATGCACGATCGCGCCGTGGCCGATCGTCACGTCTTCGCCAATCGTGGTCGGATGGGTGCCGGTCATCACGTGGACGATGGCGCCGTCCTGCACGTTGCTGCGCGCGCCAATGCTGATCCTGTGGACGTCGCCGCGCAGCACGGCATTCATCCAGATGCTGCTCGCCTCGCCCAGCTCGACATCCCCGATGACCTGGGCGCTCACATCCACGAAAGCGGTCGGGTGGACGCGGGGCGACACGTGCCGGTAGGGGCGCAACATCTCCTAGATGATATGGAATGGTCGCGGACAATGCCAGATGGCAAATGCCCTGTCACTTTTCGATGGTGGGGTATGTGATCCCCAGCTGCTCGAGGTACGTCTTGTACGTCGTCGGGTCGTAGTAGTACTTCCGCATCTCGGGCCGGTATTTCTCCATGATCGACCGGTTCATCTCGATCGCCGGCCTGTCCTCCGGCCGGATGAGCGGCTCGTACGTGATCGTGCTGGTCTGCTCCCTGCGGAAGTAGTCCCACGCCTGTTCGACGACGGACGGCGTCATCAGCAAATCAATGATCGTCATCGCTTGCACCTTGGCGCCCGCCGTAACGCCCTTGTGGGCGATGGGCGTCGCCATCGCGATCGAACTGGACCAGTGATGGCCTGGCAGGCCGGGAATGTTCGCCGGGTAGCGCAGCGTGACCGTCGGGACGTTCCACATGACGTCGCCGATGTCGTCGGATCCGCCGCCGCGGTTGTCCCGCACCGGGCCGGGGAGTTCCTTGCCCACGGCGATCGTCAGGCCCGCTTCCCGGCTGCCCATTTCCCTCTGGACGGCGCGGGCGAGCGCCTGGTCTGCCTCGCTCCACTCGGGCATGCCAACCTTCTCGATGTTCGCCCAGGTCGTTTCTGCCACCGGGCGATTCATGTGCTGCGGCCAGGCGCTGCCGAGCACGCGCGTGGCGGCCAGTTCCGTGCCGGTCATCATCGCCGCGCCGGCGGCAATCTCGTCGCCGATTCTCCAGATGTCCCTGATGCCAGGGTAGGTGGTGTGCCGGAAGTAGTACCAGACCGACGCGGTGCGCGGCACGACGTTCGGCTGGTCGCCGCCGTCGGTGATGACATAGTGCGAGCGATGCTCGAGCGGCAGGTGTTCGCGGCGGAAGTTCCAGCCGATGTTCATCAACTCGACCGCATCGAGGGCGCTGCGCCCGCGCCACGGCGCGCCGGCCGAGTGCGCGGTCTGGCCGCGGAAGGTGTACTCGACCGACACCAGGCCGGTACCGGCGCGTTCGCCCCACGAGACCCCCAGGTCGTTGCCGACGTGTGTGAACAGCACGATGTCGACGTCCTTGAAGTACCCTTCCCGGACGAAGTACGCCTTGGTCGCGACCAGCTCCTCGGCGGTCCCCGGCCACAGGCGAATCGTCCCGGGGAGTTTTTCGCGCTCCATGATCTTCTTCACGGCGATCGCCGCGGTGATGTTCAGCGGCACGCCCGAGTTGTGACCCTCGCCGTGCCCCGGAGCGCCCTCGACGATCGGATCGTAGTAGGCCACGCCAGGCTTCTGCGAGGCCTGCGGGATGCCGTCGATGTCCGATCCCAGCGAGATGACCGGCTTACCGGATCCCCAACTGGCCATGAAAGCCGTGGGGATTCCCGCGATGCCTTCCTCCACCGTAAAGCCGTTCTTCCGCAGGATGTCGACCAGGTACCGATGCGTTTCGAGTTCCTGAAAACCAAGCTCGCCAAAGCTGAACACGGAATCGACCATCTGCTGGGTGAATTCCCGCATGGACTCCACGTCAGCCACGGCTTCCTGCTTCAACTTCTCGATCCGCGGATCGTCCTTGGCCGCGGGCCGGGCCGGGACCTGGCCCGCGCGCCCCTGAGCCACCGGCGACGCCGCCACGGCGGCGGCCAACGCGAGGCCGCCGATCACTGAATGCAAACGCATCTGCTGACCCTCCACAGGTGCCGACAGCATACACGGATCACGGCTGCCACGGGGGAACACGGAGTACACGGATTACACGGGTTACACGGAGCAGGGCGGCTCTGCGACGACTTGGCCTTCGCCCGGACGCAAGCGGCCGAAAGAGGACAGCGCCGCTTGCGGCAGGGCGGCTGACCTACAGCCACCCGCGCGAAGCGCGGGGCGAGAGGCCAAGTCGGCAAAGAGCCGCCGCTCTGGCCCGCATCCGCGAAATCCGTGACATCCGTGAGATCCGTGACATCCGTGTCATCCGTGTCATCCGTGGCTCAGGACCCCCCGGCTATAATCAGACATGCCCTCCGTGGATCGTTTTGCGCGCCCGCTGCGCAGCCTGCGGCTGTCGGTCACCGACCGCTGCAATCTTCGCTGCCAGTACTGCATGCCGGAAACGGACTACGTGTGGCTGCCCCGCGAATCGCTCCTCACCTTCGAGGAGGCCGCCAGGATCGTCGACGCCTTTACACCCCTTGGGGTCGACCGCGTCCGCCTCACGGGCGGCGAACCCCTGCTGCGCCGCGATCTGCCGGTGCTCATCGCGTCGCTGGCAGACCGCCCGGTGATCCAGGACCTCGCGCTCACAACCAACGGCGTGCTGCTCGCCCGCCAGGCCCGCGACCTGCACGATGCCGGGCTCCACCGGATTACCATCAGCCTCGACACCCTCGACCCGGCGCGGTTCCAGCGGCTGACGCGCAGCGACGAGCTCCCGGCCGTGCTGGCCGGGATCGATGCCGCCGCCGAGGCGGGCTTTCGCTCGCTGAAGCTGGATACCGTCATCATGCGCGGCGTGAACGACGACGAGCTGGTGCCGCTCCTCGAGTTTGCCCGGCGGGTGGGCGCCGAAGTCCGCTTCATCGAGTACATGGACGTCGGCGGCGCCACGCAGTGGACGATGAAGGCCGTTGTGTCGCGGAAGGAGATGCTGGCGCACATCGCCGCCTACTACGGAAGCGTCACGCCGATCGATGAGATCTCGTCGGCGCCAGCTGACCGTTTCCGGCTTCCCGACGGCACGCCCTTCGGCATTATCTCGTCGACGACCGAGCCCTTCTGCGCGTCATGTGATCGCAGCCGCCTCACGGCCGATGGCGTGTGGCTGCTCTGTCTCTACGCCACCACGGGCACCGACCTCCGTCGTCCGCTCCGCGCGGGCGCGTCGTCGGAGGATCTGCGTCAGCTCATCACGGCCGTGTGGTCGATGCGCGCCGATCGCGGTGCCGAGGAACGTCTCGGAATGGATCGCGAGACCACGCTCGTGCCGATCCGGACGCTGCGTAAGAACGCGCACCTGGAGATGCACACGAGAGGCGGGTGACGCCGCCTACCGCGCTTCGACCCTGAACGCGAGGTACATCAGCGTCTGCTCTCGCTCGAGGTGCAGCACCCGCCGGGGCGCCGGGTCTCAGCGCGGCGAGCACCGCCTTCAGGGCCTCCACGCCGTCAACCGCCTTGCCGTTCACCGCGTAGATCACATCGCCGGCAATGAGCCGCCCCTGCTGGGAGAAGGGGGCGTCTGGTGTCACGCGCGCCACCACGGCCCCTTGCTCGCGGCGCAGCGGCGGCAACAGCTCCGCAACGACCGGGGTCAGCTCGATTGCCACGATCCCGAGTGGACGCGGAATGGTACCACGGCCGATGTCGCAGCGACGATCAGAGATCGATGTCCGCCCGCAGCGGGAGGTGATCGGACGCTTCCGCCGCGGGAGGCGCGTGGACGATTTCGCAGGCCGCCAGTCGATGCGCCTCGCCTTCCGGCAGGAACACGTAATCGAGCCGCACGTGCGGATCCCACGTGGGAAAGGTATAACCCGGGCCCTCTGGGTGATGGAGACGATAGGCGTCCCTGTATCCGGCATCGAGGACCGTCTGGATCGTGCGCCAGCGGATCCGGCCGCCGCTCAGCCAGACCAGCGCCTTGAGCCGATGCGGCAGCTTGCGGATGTCGAGCAGTTCGCCCGGCGCCAAAGTGTTGAAGTCGCCCGCGAGTACGTGCACGCCCTCCTGGTGACGTGCCACCGAGGCCAGCAGCGCGCGCAGCTCCATCGTCCGGCGCCGTTCGGTCCAGGCTGCATGGACGGCACTGAGGTGCACGCCGAAGACTCGCACCGGTGCGGCGCTGGGCGCCAGTTCCAGGAAGGCATGTCGCGAGTACCGCGGGTGGTGCCATTCGGCGTGTGCCAGCGGCTGTGCGCTGAGGAAGCCGAGCGACTCGCCCTTGCGCGAGCCCCAGTGCGAGAGGCCAGTGGCGTCCGACAACGACTCGACGACGGCGGGTGTGCGTGCTTCCTGCAGGACCACGAGGTCGGCCCTGGAGGCAACAATGACCTCCGCGAGGCGACCTTCCCGGCCGCGCCCGCCCTTCTGGATGTTGTAGGTGAGCAGCCGAAACCTCACGTTCCGTCCGCCTTCTTGTCGAACAGCACGTGGTAGGGCTGCCCCAGCAGCTCACCGCGCAGGTACATCACCATCTCGCGGCTCGCCTGGATGTTGACGGGACGGTTGACCATCTGCATCAGCCGCTCCCGCAGCGGCACCAGGTCTGGGGCAATGTCCGGGTCGTCTTCACCCATGGGACGCGAATGGACGCCTGGCACGAAGAAGCCGGTAACCTTGAAGAATCCGATGACGTCGTTCCCGACCAGCGTCAGATCGAGATCGCTAGTGCCGGAGCCGTCGGCGTCGAAGGGCGCGCCGTCCTTCCAGCGTTCGCCGGTGACCGCACTGCCTCGAAGCACGACCGCGGTATCGGGGGGCGTTGCATCCCACAGGATGCGGCGGAACGCCTCGTACTGTGCCCGGTCTCCATTGAACGCGAGCCGTATCACATTCTCGAGCTTCTCTTCGCTGGTGAGGTCGTCGCTGGTGGTCCCCGGCTGCTCGTCGGTCATGACCGGTCACGTCTGCAACGGACGCGCCGGGAGGAGAGCCGCAGCAAGTGAGCGACCACCCGAACAGAGTGGCCGGGATGCCTCGTAACCACGGGTTACGGTCGGGCTTGCTCGCTCCGGCGCTTCAGGCCGTCGGCCTCCAGGCCTAGATAGCGTTGGATGAGCCCGCGCGCCAGCCACCCTGACACACCACCGAGAGGCCCATCGACCCGGAGCGACAGGGTCGCCCGCGAGCCGCCCTCGATCGGCGCGATCCAGTGCCCGCCTGTGGCCTGCATCCCCAGGCTACGGGTCACCCAGGTGAACCCCCGGTCCTCGGTCAGGTGGGTGACCGTGAACACCGCCGGCAACAGCCGGGGCTGACGCACGCGGGCGCGGCCGCCCACGTGAAGCGGCCCCTCATCGAGCCGCTGGATGGCGGTAATGCTGGCCGTCCATTCGTGCCAGCGCTCCACATCGCGCATGACCGCCCAGACGCGGGCAGGTGGGGCAGCGATGTCGATCTGGGCCGTGAAGTTTTTCATCGGGAGCCAGCCCGGCTCAGGGCACCGAAGGTGAACACCGTGCGCGTTCTGTACGCCTGCGAAGGCCGAAGGATCGTGGATGGGAAATGAAACTGGTTGGGCGAGTCTGGAAAATGCTGCGTCTCGAGGCAAAAGCCGCTGTGCCGTTCGTAGGGGCGGCCGTTCTTGCCGGCAATCGTCCCATCGAGCAGGTTACCCGAATAGAACTGGAGGCCGGGCTCCTCGGTCGCGAGATCGAGCGTGCGACCACTGATCGGATCGTGCACGCGCGCGACGTGTCGCAGACCGGCGTCCGCCCCTTCCAGGACCCAGTTGTGATCGTATCCCCTCCGCGCCTGCAGCTGGGGATGCGCTGTCCCGAGACGCGCTCCGATGGGCGTCGGCCGGCGAAAATCGAAGGGGGTCTCCTCCACCGGGTCCAGCGCTCCCGTCGGAGCGCCGGCGTCATCGACGGGGGTGAATCGAGCCGCGTCGATCTCGAGGACGTGGTCGAGAACGTCACCGGTCCCGGCAAGGTTGAAGTAGGTGTGCTGGGTGAGATTGACAGGCGTGGGCCGATCGGTCTCTGCCGAGTACTGGACGATGAGCTCGTTTCCCCCGGTCAGCGTGTAGGTGACGGCCACCCTCAGATTCCCCGGGTAGCCCTCTTCCCCGTCGTGACTCAGGCGTGTGAAAGTGACGCTGTCACGGCCAGCTGGCGAAGCCGCTTCCCACCGGACCTTGTCGAAGCCCCGGATGCCGCCGTGCAGATGGTGGGGTCCGTCATTCGTCGCGAGCACATGAGACGTCCCATCGAGGGTGAAACGGCCGTTCGCGATCCGGTTCGCGTAGCGCCCCACCACCGCGCCGACGTAGGGGTGCTCCCCTTCGTAATCCTCCGGGTCGTTGAAACCGAGGACGATGTCCGCGCGCCGGCCGTCCCGATCGGGTGTCTTGATGGAGGTGATACTGGCGCCTCTGGGGATGGCGCACACCTCGACGCCATTGGCGTTGGACAGTGTGAACACCCCACCGGACTGCTGAACCATGACAGAGAAGAAAAAAGGCAGGGCTCCTGAGCCCTGCCCTGTTACCGAACGGTTTGCCGAAAACGATTTACTGCTTCGCCTTGTCGTGCAGTACTTCCTGCACCGCCGGCTTCTTCTTGCCGCCGAGTCCGGCGATCTGGAGGACGGGTTCCGGCGGCGCCTCCTTCAGCACGTGCTGCCGGTAGAGTGCCGCCAGCCGCTCGTTCTCCACGTCGTTGCTCTTGATCTTCGCATCCCTGGCGCGCAGTTTCTCTTCGCGCGCGGTCTTGGCGATGCCTGCCTCGTCGAGGTCCGTCTGCTTGCCGGCGGCCACGGCCACGGGATCGAGCACCAGGTTGTGCTCGGCAGTCGGCAGATTCACACTCTTGTTGCCGGCGAAGATCTCGTGCCGGCCGTGCTCCTCGTACCACTTCGTGAGCGTCGCCGTCATGTGCATCTTCTCGATGATGTTCCGCCAGCCGATGCCGGTGTTGTAGGCACAGAAGCTGATCTCCCCTTCCTGGGTGGCATAGGGGATGATGCAGCGCTCGGTGCGGCGGAAGTCGTAGTTGAACAGGTCCTGGAACCACATCCCGGCGATGAACAGGAAGTTCCACCGGTCGGCGCGGCGCAACTCGATGTCCTTGTCGGTCCGGTCAATGCCGACCTTGCCGTAGTTCCGCCCGGTCGCCCCGAACGTCTTGTCGAACTTCTTGAACAGGTCGAGGATCTTGAAGTGCGTCGGCGCCTTGAACGGGTCGTAGTTCTTCATCAGCGCCAGGGCCATTCCCGTTACCGAGAGGAACCGGCCGCGCCCGAAGTCGTTGACCTTCTTCACGTCGTTGGCGAGCGCCTGGGCGTGCAGGAACGCGGTGACCGGCACGGCCTCCTTGGTTTCCTTGTCGATCATCAACGCCATGCCGATGCCGCAGTTCGGATGGCATCCGCACGTGAGATTGCCCCACTGGGCTTCGGGTCCGTGAATCAGGTCCGCCCAGTCCGAGAAGGTGCCGATGAACGAGATCGGAAACCAGTCGCGGACCGGTTCACCGAGGCTCATCTGGTTCTTCACGTCGTGCGCCAGGTGCGACAGCGTGTAGCGTTGTGCCGCGCGGCGCTCCGGCGTCACTTCCTCGTCGCGGCCCGTGAACGACACGGGCTGGAAGGACAGGAAGTTGATCTTGCGCGGGTTGTCGATCGCGAACTGGATGATGCGGCCGACCTGCTCGTTGTTCACGCCGTTGACGATCGTGACGACCGGCACGATGTCGACGCCCGCCGACCAGAGATTCTCGATTGCGCGGAGCTTGACGTCGAACAGGTTGCCGACGAGGCGGTGCGAGTTGGCGGCATTGCCGATGCCGTCGAACTGGAGGTACGCGTAACGCAGCCCTGCCTCCGCGGCCGCGCGGGCGAACTCCGGACTCTTGGCGAACTCGATGCCGTTGGTCGCGGCCTGGACGCTGCTGTACCCGACTTTCTTCGCGTACCGCACGGCATCCAGGAAGTGCGGCGACATCGTCGGCTCGCCGCCCGAGAACTGGACCGACATCTGGCGCTTCGGCTTGATGGAGATGGCATTGTCGAGCAGCGTCTTGATGTCGTCCCACGACAATTCGTGCACGAAGCCAACCTGGTTGGCGTCCATGAAGCATGGGTCGCACATCATGTTGCAGCGGTTGGTCAGGTCGATGGTGAGCACCGCGCCGCGGCCGTACTTGATCGTGGAGCTGCCGTGATTGTGCAGCTTCTCGTCGTTGTGCGAGCGGATGTCGCTGCCGGGGAACGAGTCCTCCAGGTGCTTGAAGAACGCCGAGTCCATGGCCATGACGTCTTCGAAGTGCCCGTGGTCCGGGCAGTCCTTCACCATCAGGATCTGGCCGTCGCGTTCGATGATCTGCGCCTTGATCTCGCCGACCTTCTCGTTCAGCAGGATCTTGTAATCCCGCTTGCCATCGACAATCTCCTGTCGCGCCTCGCGCACACAGACCGGGCACAGCGAGTCCGTCTCGCGGGGCCAGCCGAGCGGCGGCTTGACCTTCTGCCACGATTTCTGAATCGGCAGGTCCGACCAGGCCGGGACGAAGGCCGCGCCCGGTTTGATGCTGTTCAACCTGTCGAACACGGTCCAGGCGCCGCGCGCGACGTAGGTCAGACCTTTTTCGACGTACTTGATCGGCGTGTGCATTCCGAGAGTTTACGAGGGGGGACGGTGAAGGAGAACCAAAAATCAGGCAAACGGGCCAAAACCGGGGGTGAATGGGCCCCAGCCGCGCGGAGCTGGCGCCGGCGAAGGTGTTGAGGGATAAGGGGTAATATCCCTTACCCTTACCCTTCCGTCGTGCCTCTGACGAAGACGAACTCGTTGCAGCCGAGGCCGACCCCGCCGCACTTCAAGCCCGCCAGCGAGAAGCCCCGTGCCCTGCAGAACTCGAAGATCTCCTCCGGCGTGGCGACCTCGTAAGGGTAGCCGCCCACCCAGTCGATCATGTCGCGCCAGCGGTTCATCCCGCGATCGTTATAGGTGGTCCACTCGCGAACGTAGTCGCCTGGTCGGCCTTTGAGCAGCGCACGGCCGATGGCTTTCACCTCGCCGGGGAGCATGGTCGCAACGGTCAACACCGGCTGGCCGATACGTGGCAGGCGGTTGTAGAGGCGCTTGATGCTGTGCCACCGCGCGGTCCGCGTGCCCAAGTCGTTGTAAATCGCAATGAAGAACTTGCCGCCGGGCCGCACCGGGCGAGTCGCGTTGTCTATCGCCTCCCACATCCGTCCCGTGTGATGCAGCACACCCCAGGAGTAGACGATGTCGAAGGTGCCCAGCGAATCCAGGTAGTCGCGGTCGAGCGCCGAGCCCTGTTCGATAGTCCACTCCGGATCGCCCGTCGCATGCCGGCGGCGCAGCTCGCGCCCGCACGCGACGCTCTGCGGGTCGAAGTCGAACGAGTGGACCTGTGCGCCGAGCCGGCGGGCCGCCAGGCTGAACAGGCCGCTCCCGCTGCCGATATCAAGGAACCGCTGACCCTCGAGGGTCGTGACCCGCAGCATCCGCTGCAGCGAAGCTTCGGCCGCGCGAATACGCGGTTCGTCCACCACGCGCAGGAACGCTTGCCAGTTCCGACCGAACTCGAAGCGGTCTCCACGCCCGACCTCCTGGGCGTGTAGCGCGTCGTTACTCAATTCCGAAGTCAACTCAGAAGGACCAGCCCGCATCGCTACCTCTCTTGAAATAGCCGTCTCGCTCGGCCCCCACTTGCGATACCCGTGCCAGAAGAGGTTGCCCCGCGCCCGCTGGGGGCGCTTGGGCGCGTCCTGCGAAAACTTGGCCGTAAATCCGGCAAATGCAAGCCAGAATTTCCTCGGGGCACTGCAGCGGCCGGACCATGCTCGCGCAGGGTTTTCAGCCGCGAAGACCCGGAATACCCGAAACTGCCACGCCCGGTGGTCAGTAACGGCTTGAGATGCTCAGGTGGGACCGGCCGCTCCGGCGGGGCGGCTGGGTCATCGGGCCCCGGATCTCCGAAGACGCCACACGACGCGAAAGCCCAGCAGGACCGCGAGAATCACGGCGTAGAACACCGGCTCCCCGATCACCACCTTGACCTTCCAGACGAAATGCAGCACCCCGGCGACGGCGCTCACGTACACCAGGCGGTGGAGCAGCTGCCACCGGCGCCCCAGCCGCTGAATCCACCCGCGGGTGGACGTGACCGCCAGCGGGATCATCAGCACGAACGCCGTCATGCCTGCCGTGATGAACGGCCGCTTCACGACATCCGCCCAGATCTCTCCGAGCACAAAGAACCGATCGAAGGCGATGTAGCTGAGGACGTGGAGGACGGCGTAGAAGAAGGCAAAGAGCCCGAGCATGCGGCGGTACTGGATGAGCCGGTGCCAGCCAGTAATGCGCCGCACCGGCGTGATCGCAAGCGATGCAAGCAGGAACCGCAGCGACCAGATACCGGTCGTGAGAAGGATGTCCTCAGCCGGATTGGCGCTGGCGCGCCCCGTCAGGACGGCAAAGACGAGCCACGCCAGCGGAAGCAGCGCGGCGAGAAAGAGGACCGGCCTGGCGAAGCGGATCACTCGGGTGTCAATAGTACTTCTTCAGGTCCATCCCGGCGTACATCGACGCGACCTCCTCGCCGTAGCCGTTGAACATCTGAGTCGTGTGGCGGGCGAACAGGCTCGGGAGCCGACGCTCGCGGGCCTGGCTCCAGCGCGGATGATCGACGTTGGGATTCACGTTCGAGTAGAAGCCATACTCGCGCGGGGTCGCCTCGCTCCAGGCGGTCCGCGGCTGCCGATCCACGAAACTGATGCGGACGATCGACTTGATGCTCTTGAACCCGTACTTCCAGGGGACCACCAGCCGGATAGGCGCCCCATTTTGGTTCATGAGCGTCTTCCCGTATAGCCCGACCGACAGGATGGTGAGCGGGTGCATGGCTTCGTCCATGCGCAGACCCTCGACGTAGGGCCAGTTGAGCGACCGCTGTCTCAAGCCCGGCATCTCGGACGGCCGCTGCAGGGTTTCAAACGCCACGAAACTGGCTTTACCGGTCGGCTCGGCGCGCTTGATGACTTCGTTGAGCGGGATGCCGATCCAGGGGATGACCATCGACCACGCTTCGACGCAGCGCAGCCGATAGATCCGCTCCTCCAGCTGGTGGGGCCTGATCAGATCCTCGAGCAGGTAGTCCGCCGGGTTGTTGCAGTGGCCGTCGATCTTCACCGTCCACGGGCTCGTGGTCATCCGCCCCGCATAGCGCTGCGGATCCCCCTTGCCGAGACCAAACTCGTAGAAATTGTTGTAGCTCGTGATCTCGTCGAAAGTGTTGAGCTTTTCGTCCGTGGCAACGACGCGGGGCGTGTAATTGGACAGTGGGGACTGCCCCGCCGGCGCAGCAGCTCCCGCGCCCGTGTCGTCGACCGCCCCCGCCGAACACGCCTGCAGCCACGGCGGCGCCGCGGCCAAAAGGGCGGCCCCACCTGCCACGCGCATGAACTCGCGCCGCCGAAGGTAGAGCGCCTCGTCCGTAATGTCGGACGCCCGGATGTCGGACCGCTTCTTGATGAGCATCCCTGTCCTCGTTCGCTACCCTACCACCGATCCGGCGCATGCGCACAGACAGGCGGCAGTCAGAAGCAGGAACACCACAGACCGCCGATTACTTCCCTCGACAGCTGCGGCGAGGTTGGTGGAGAATGCGGTCATGACCGACAGGCCGCAGGATCCGCGATGGCCGAAGCTGCTGTCGCTCTCCGTCCACGAGTTCCGCACACCCATGACCGTGGTGGCGGGCTACATCCGGATGCTGTTGAAGGACCGCGCCGGCCCCGTGACCGAGCAGCAGCGGCGGCTGCTGGAGGAAGCTGAGAAGTCCTGCGCGCGGCTCTCGGCCCTGATTGCCGAGATGAGCGATCTCGGCGCGCTCGAAGGTGACACCGCAACGTTCAACCACACCGACCAGGACCTCTCGGCCCTGCTGGCCGAGGTTGTGGCGGCGCTGCCGGAGGTTCCCGACCGCGAGATCAGCGTCACGCTGCAGACGCCGGCTGCGGCGCCCCACGTGCGGGGTGACGGGGTCCGCCTCAAGACCGCGCTGACGTCCGTCATTTACGCGCTGCGACGTGAGCTGGTAACCAGCCCCGATCTCTTCGTGCGGCTTGAAGTCCACTCCCATGCGGGCCCGGCCGCCGCCTGGATCGCGATCGCCGACGCCGATCACATCGAGCGTTACGCGGCGGCAAAGCCCTCCGCGCTCACCACGTTCGACGAATGGCGTGGCGGTGTCGGCCTCAGTCTTGCCGTCGGACGCCGCGTCATCAACGCGCACGGCGGTACCATCTGGTCCCCCGCCGACGGCGTCAAGGCGGGCGCGGTAATCTCGCTCCCCGTGACGGGGAGCTAACCGAGGATGGCTTTACTGCCCGCTGATGGCGAACAGATGCGTGCGGCTGCGCAGGTAAAGCGCGTCGCCGGCGGCAACCGGCGATGCGACGAACGACTGGTCCGCCAGCGTATTGGTAGCCAGCACCTCCAGCGAGCTGCCGGCCCTGACCACCACCACATCTCCCTCCTCGGTCGCGAGGTAGACGCGATCGTTCACGATGAGCGGTCCTTCGCTATCGGACGGCAGCACCACCACATCAGCCGCGTGATAATACGGCCACGGATTGGCCAGGCGCCCGACGAAGCGCACGCGGTCGGCCACCCGCAGGCGTGCGGCCACTGCCTCGAGGGCCTGCCGCTCGGGGCCGTCCCCCAGCAGCGCCAGGATCGGCCGCCCATAGGCGAGGTGCGGCTGGGCGAGCGTTGCGATCAGGACGGCATGCCCCAAGGAACGAAATGTGCGACAAACTGCTCACAAACGGATGGGCTTGGCACCGTCAACGGACGACGATCGCGGTGCTGTCGGTCACTACGCCGGCCGTTCCCCCGTCCAGCGTCAGCGTCACGGGATACGTGCCTGGCGTCCGGTAGATATGCTGCACCGTCACACCCGTGGAGCCCGCGCCGAACACCGGAACCATGGTGTTGTCGTTCTTCAGGCTGCCGGGTGCGGCGCTGAAATGGGCCGCCGCGCTGATGACGATCTGGTCGATGCGGAGTCCGTCCTCCCGTTGCTGGATCCGGATGGTCTGGACGCCGTCCTGGTTGAAGTAAATGGGTGGCGCAAGCCCCCCATAATCCGCATCCGCCCAGCCCCAGCCACTGAGTCCGGCCCCGTGCCCCTCTTCGAGAATGACCGACTGCGCGCCGGTAGTGCCAATCCGGGTGACGGCCGCACCCGAGGAGCTGACCGTGCCGCTGAACTGCACGAAGATGGAATCGTTGGCCCACGCATCGTTTGCGGCGCGCATGCGGACCCACAGGCGGTAGGGCACGCCGGCCGCGGCGCGAAACGTCGCCTCGACGTAGCTGGTGGGATTGGCCGCCGCCGTCGAGAGCTTCGAGGAATTGGCCAGCGGATTTTCGAGCGCAGTGCCGGACGCAGCGGTGGCGTCTGAAATCTTCCGCCACCGGGAGCCAACGGCGGTGAATATCGGCGCCTGCAGCACGATCTCCTCGCCGAACGTCCACCGGTACTGCGCCGTCACCCCGGCCGGGACGCTCGAACCACTCCCGTCGAACCGGGTTGCCTGACCGACCACTCCTTCATAAGGCCCGCCGGCCTGCGCGACCAGAGCCGTCGAGGACACGGGGGCGCCGACCGTCACCGTGGTCATCGCCCAGCCGACGGCGCCCTGTGCATCAGCCACCGTCAGGACGAGCGGGTAGACCGCGGCGGTCTTGTAGGTGTGGGATCCGGTCATTCCCTCGCTCGAGCCGAAGGATCCCGGCACGATGGTGGTATCCAGCTTCGTCGCGCCGGGCCGGCGCCCGAAGAACTCGCCGGAGCTCAGGACGATCTGGTCCCACATCACGCCATCCTCCCGCTGCTGGATGCGAAGTGTCTGCAGGCCGGAGGTGGCGAAATAGACCGGGGCGCCCAGGGCCGTACCGCCGTACGCCGAATCATTCCAGCCCCAACCCGAGACACCGGCTCCGTTGCCTTCCTCCAGGACGACAATCGCCGCACTCGCCGACCCGATCCGATGGATCGCCTGCCCCTGCGCGTTCACGCTCCGGTCGAACTGCACGAACAGTGAATCGTTGTTGTAGTGATCGTTCTGCGCGCGCATCCGGAGCCACATCCGGTAGGGCACGCCAGCCGCCGCGTAGAACTGCACGTTGACGTAGCTGCCCGGCGAGGCCAGTGGCGAGTCCTTCTTGTTGGCCTCTCCCTTGTCGGGATTGTGAATGGCCCAGCCGCCTGCCGCGCCGGGCGCCTGCACCCGGCTCCAGCGAGTCCCGACGATGCTGCCAGCCGGGACGTCCGCGGCGTTGATGAGGATCTCGTCTCCCCACGTCCATTGATAGGCGGCGATCGGCCCTTCGGCGTCGGATGACGCGCTGCCGGTGGTCACGACCGTGGCGCCCGCCGCGACGGTATACGGGCCGCCCGGCCGCGCGATCGGGGGCGTATTGGCCGTTCCGCCGTCGTCGGGAGGAGGCGTGGGAGCAGGCTCGGAAGGCGGCGGGGTCGCCGTTCCTGCCAGCGCGGCGTTCAGGACACCCATGTCCGCGCCCGGCATGGAGCCTCCGGCGCCGGCGCTGATGAAGACGCTGGTGGACTTCAGCCGGTAATCGCCCGCTGCGAGATCGACGAATGACGCCTTCCACTGCTCCACCGTAGGAAACGCATTCGGCGTCGGGTACGCGGACGCCGTCCCGCCGGCAAGCACGTTATTGGTGACCGTTCCATCGGGAAAGTACAGATCAATGGAGTACTGACCGGGCCGTCCGTTGTCCGCCATGATCCCGTAGGCGTGGTGCTGCGAGATGTTGTTCGTGTACACGAAGCCGAGCATCTTCAGCTTCCCGTACGCGAAAGCGACCGAACTGTTGGTGTGGATGAGCGTGTTCCTATCGATGACGACGTCCGCCGCGCCCTCGCCGATCAAATATGCCTTGGCGCTGCCGCCCCAGGTCGCCGGATCTATCCCGTGGAAGAGGTTGTTTCGCAGCGTAACGCGCTGTGTTTGCTGGCTCGGATAGTTGTTGTCGTAACCGACGACCTGCATCACGCCGGAGGCGTTGCGGATGATGTTGCTGCGAATCATGACGTCGCGCACCCGCGTCCAGGTCGCCTTGCCGTCTTGGTTGCGCGGCGTCAGCATCAGGGCGTAGCCCGCTTGCCCGGCCTGCCAGACGTTCTCCATCACGTTGCCTTCGATGAGCACGTGCTCGGCGCTCTTGAGCTCGAGCAGGTTCTTTACCGTCCATTTCGTGCCGGACGCGGGCGGCGTCCCGGACTTTTCACTGTTGGCCGTGTAGGTGAACGAGGTTCCGGATCCGGCCGTTTCGAGAAACACCCCTTGCGTGCTCGCCGAGGAGCCGCGGTAAATGCGATACCGATCCGCGCCGCTGACCGCCGTCCACGTGAGCGCTGCCGACTGGTTGGCCGAGACCGTGACGCCGACCGCCGTGGACGGCGCGGAGACCGCGGTGGCGGCGGCGGTCCCCATGACCGCCACAACCCTGAAGTAATGGGTGCCGGCCGACAGCTTGCCCGCGGTGCTCGAGGCCGACCCCTTGGGCGAGGCCGGGACCGCGAGAATGGGCTGGCGCCAGGCGAGCGGCTTGTAGAGGTGATTGCGCCTGATCTCGATATTCGAGGGCACCAGCCCCGTGATCGCGGGATCCGAGCCACCGAACATGATGTTTTCGGCCGCCCCCTCAATGTAGTTGTTGATGATCCGGAAGGGGCCGGGACCGTTGTATCCGGCGATGCCCTGGGAATCGAAACCGACCGCTTTGACATCTGAGATGTACGAGTTGAGCACGTCGGTGTGGGCGCTGTTGAGGGCGATCCCGCGCTTCATGCCCTTCTGCGCGTGCCCATGCGCGTAAACCCGGTCGATGACGATGTGGGACGCGGTGGCGTTGGCCGTATCGTCGCCGATCGCAATCAGCGTCTCCCACCCGAGATTCGCGACGCCGTCGATTTCCAGAAAGCGCAGGATGTAGCGCTGTGCCCCTGACTCGGTCCGAACAACCGGTGTCGTCTTGAGCGTCCCCCCTTGCCCGACGAGCCGCGGCAGCAGCGACCGCTGGGTGGTCGCTCCCGGCTTCCCGGAAGGGACGAGCCGAACGCCCTCGCCGGGCAGCAGTGAGTCGGCCGTATCGGTGCGGATCGTGATCCACTGAGTGGATGAAGCCTTGCGGCGCAGCACGAAGGGGCCGACGAAGGTTTCGCCTGCCTTCAGCAGGATCGTGTCGCCGGGCGCCGCGGCGTCGATCGCGGCCTGGAGACCTGAATATTGGCAGCCACTCGCGCAGACCCGGCGCGTCTCCGCGCCTGCCGGGACCGCCAGCCCGGCGACACCAACAGATACGAACAGGACAAACGTCAGGGTACGGGGGGGCAAGGGCGGCTCCGGAGGAATGGGGTTGGGGATGAAAGGAACGAAGTCGAGATGCTGGCGCCCGGCGCAAACCCGCGGCCAACGTGTTTCCCCCCGCCTTTTGGGATGTATTCATCTCCGCTGACCCACACGGTCCCCGCCGTGCACCAATTCACAACTCAGCCTTTTGTAGCTTTTACCACCAGGCGACTGCTGGCCCGTGGATCACGCCACATTCTGGTATGTGCTCACTGTCAGGTTCGCGAGTGACGTACACCTACCGCCTTACAAACATGTAATCAACTCGCCAGAGCCGTAATCGGAACCCGGGTGAAGTGAGACTGACACGGACAAAAGCGCTAATCATTCTGCAGATCCGTAATCTGCGCGCCAGTGGTATCTCGATTGCCTCGGTCTCATGGAACCGGCCTCTGACTCGCACCGCCGGCCTTTACACGACGACAACTGACTGATCGCGCGCTATCTCGGGGACGAGGTGCGCCGAACCAACCGGAGGGGATCCATGGCGGTATTGGTGTGCCTGCGCGGCTGCGCGGGGGTGGTGATAACCGGTTTGGCGCTGTTGCTCGTGCTGCCGGCTTCGGCCGCGGCACAATCGAACGGCGCCTTCAAAGTCGCGTACTACAACATCAAGTCGGGAAAGGGGCAGATCGGCTTGAGCGGTGTGGCGACGTTCTCTGACACCGCAAACTGCACCGATGCCACCAAGCCGCTGAACGCCTGGGCCACCGGGTTGGTCCAGCAGCATCTCATTGCCAGTATCCGCAATGACCCCTCTGTCGTCGCGCTTGGGCTCGGCGAGGCGTGGGCGAGCGTCTGCGGCTCACCGGAGAACGTCCGCCAGGCACTCGGCTGGAAGTCGCGCAGCAGTGAGCGCAACGGCGTGGCGATGGTGGCGAAGCACGGCTTCTCGGGCCCTGAAGAATGGGTGCAGCTCGACACGTCGCTGAACACCAACCAGGCCGACACCATGTGGGTCCTCAAGCGGGACGTCTGCCTCGACGCCGCCTGCTCCCAGTCGATCCCGGTTTTCGTGGCGCACTGGTACGGCAGCGGCACCCAGGGTCTGACCACTTACGACCGGCAAGCACAGCAAACCGTCGATTTCCTGAAACGAGCGGGCGGGGACAACCCCCACGTGCTCATCGGGGACCTGAACGTCTGGGAAGGCACTTCCACGGTCTGTAACCAGTCCCCGAACAATACCTCGCTCGCGCCGCTGCGCAGCGCCGGATATCTCGACGCGTGGCCGCTGTTGCACGGTACGGCCGAAGGCTTCACCGGGATGGTGAACCGCAATGGCTGCGGCAACCCGATCGGGTATACCTGGAAGCGTATCGATTACGCATGGTCCCCCGGGTGGTTTCCGCCGCTCTCCATCGCCCGATTCGGCATGGTGACGCCCGGCCTCGAAGCGCCCTCCGACCACTATGGAATCATCGCCGAGTATACAATGCCGGGTGTGCAGGCGCCGGTAGACAGCGTGGCGCCCATCGTCAGGATCCTGTCGCCGGTGAGCGGGTTCACGACTGTCGGAACGCCAGTCGACATCCTCGTGGATGCGACCGACGACCGCGGCGTCGCACGGGTTGAGCTGCTCGAGAGCGGCGTCGTCGCCCACACGCTGACCGTCGCGCCCTTTCAGGTCACCTGCACGCATCTCACTGTCGCAGCCGGTACACGCTCGCTGGTGGCGCGAGCCTTCGATGCGGCTGGCAACATGGCGACGTCCGAGACGGTGCAACTCGTAGTCGAGGCTCCCAATGCGCCGCCTGCTGCGGCCGAGATTTTGATCACGGCCGACGCAGTGACGGCGCTCGCGGGCGGATGGCGGCTGCTGTCGGACTCGAGCGCTGCCGGCGGCGTGGCCCTGGGCCATCCGAACGCAGGCGCCAAGACGGTCAACAAGGCGCATCCGTCCCCCGCGCACTATGTCGATCTCACCTTTTACGCCGAAGCCGGGCGCGCCTATCGCCTGTGGATCCGGGGCCGTGCCGACAACGACCATCCGGACAACGACTCGGTCTTCGTGCAGTTCGACCGTTCGCTCAACGCGTCCTTGAAACCGGCGGTCCGGATCGGATCGCCCAACGGCTATATCGTGAACCTCGAAGAGGATACGAACCGCGGGCTGGCTGGCTGGGGGTGGCAGGATAACGGTCAGGGCGCAGGCGTCCTGGGCCCGCTGGTCTACTTCGAAGCCACCGGGCCCCAGACCATCCGCGTCCAGACCCGTGAAGACGGCTTCCGATTCGATCAGATCGTCCTCTCGTCCGGCAAATATCTGACGAGCCCACCGGGCTTGCTCAAGAACGATACGACCATCCTCGGCAAGCAGTAAAAGAAAGGCTGGGGTCCGGGACCTCAGCCTTTCGTCCCTTTCAAGGACCCGTGGTCCAGTCCAGGTTGACATCAAGAGCGCTCTTGGTATCCTCAGCCCTGCACGAACAACCGAGTAGTCGCGGGAGATGCCACGGGGGCGGGCCGCCGACAGACCCGGAGGGTTCCAATGACGGCGGGGATCTATCTGCGCGCCGACGCGTTGATGATTGTCAGCTTCTCCATGGTCCTCGCCACGCCGGCCGCGGGAGCCGCGCAGGCGAATGGCGCCTTCAAGGTCGCCTCCTACAACATCAAGTCAGGCAAGGGACAGGTTGGCCCTGTCGGCGAATCGACCTTCTCCAACACGGCCAACTGCACGGACGCGACGAAGCCGTTGAACGCCTGGGGCGTGGGGCTGGTCCAGCACCATCTCATGGCCAGCCTCCGCGACGATCCCTCCGTGGTCGCCCTCGGCCTGGGCGAGTCGTGGGCGAGCGTCTGTGGATCGCCAGAGAACGTCCGCCAGCGCTCGGGTGGAAGGCGCGTTCCAGCGAACGCAACGGCGTCGCCGTGGTCGCGAAGCACGGCTTCTCCGGTCCTGAGGAGTGGGTGCAGCTCGATACGACCCTCACCGACAATCCCGCCGACACGAAATGGGTACTGAGGAGGGACGTCTGCCTTGATGCGGGATGCTCACAATCCATTCCGGTATTCGTAGCCCACTGGTGGAGTAGCATCGGCCCCGATGAAATAACTACCTATGATCGCCAGGCGCAGCAGACAGTCGACTTCCTGAAGCGGGCGGGCGGCGACAAACCGCACATGCTGATTGGCGACTTGAACGTCTTCGAGGGCCCCAAGTCGGTCTGCACGCAGCCCCCGAACAATTCCTCGCTTGGATTCCTGCGCGCCGCGGGATACAGGGACGGATGGCCCCTGCTGCACGGCACCGCCGAGGGGTTTACCGGGATGGTGAACCGCCCCGGATGCGGCAACCCGGTCGGCTACGCCTGGAAGCGGATCGACTACGCCTGGTCGCCCGGCTGGTTCCTGCCGATCTCCATCACGCGGTTCGGCGTGGTCCCCGCCGGCCTCGAAGCGCCCTCCGACCACTACGGGATCATCGCTGAGTACCGATGCCTGGCCTCCGAGCACCCACCGACACAGTGGCGCCCGTCGTCAGGATCACATCACCGGTCGGCGGGATCGTGACGACAGGGACACCGCTGACGATCACGGTCGACGCGACAGACGACGTGGGCGTGACGCCGGTCGACGTGCTCGAGAATGGCGTGGTCCGGCACACCCTGACAAAGGCGCCCTTCCAGGTCACCAGCACCACGCTCACGGCCACCGCGGGCACGAAGACGCTGTCGGCACGCGCCTACGACGCAGCGGGCAACATGGGGACATCGGAGACGGTGCAGATCATCGTCGAAGCGCCGGCTCCGCCCGCCGGCGTGGGTGAAATCGTCCTCCATACCAGGAACGCCACCCGGATAGTGGGCAACTGGCAGCTCGTCTCGGACACCACGGCCGCCGGCGGCGCGCGCCTGTGGAATCCGGACGCCGGCCTTGCCCGGCCGAGTACGGCGCTGGCCCAGCCGGCCGACTACTTCGAACTGACGTTTCAGGCGGAAGCCGGGATGGCCTACCGCATCTGGATGCGGGGGCGAGCCGACAAGAACCATTGGGCCAACGACTCGGCGTTCTTCCAGTTCACCGGCACCGTCACGGCAGCAGGTGCGCCCGTGTACAGGATCGGAACGACCAGCGGCACCTGGCTGAGCGTGGAGGCGTGCTCTGGCTGCCCGTTGCGCAACTGGGGCTGGAACGACAACGGCTACGGCGGACCGGGCCCGCTGCTCTATTTCGGCACCTCCTACGCAGACGGTCCGCGTCCAGCGGCGCGAGGACGGCCTTGCCATCGATCAGATCGTCCTGTCGCCGGCGCAGTACATCGTGACACCGCCCGGGGCAGCCGCTGACGACGCGACCATCCTTGCGGCGACCGGCACAACAACATCCCCGCCCGGGGGCAATGCCGCTGAGATTGTGATGACCGCCGCGGCGATGAAGACGCTTGCGGGGGGCTGGCGGATTCGAGCGCCGCCGGCGGCGCGGCGTTCGGCCATCCGGATGCCGGCGCAGCGAAGCTCAACACCCCGCTGGCGGCCCCCGTGCATTACGTCGAGCTGACATTCCATGCCGAAGCCGGCCGGACGTATCGGCTATGGCTCCGCGGCCGCGCCGACAGGGATCACTGTGTTCGTGCAGTTCGACAAGTCCGTCAACACGTCGGGACAGGCGACGGCGCGAATCGGCACCACGAGCAGCTATACCATCAACATGGAAGAGGACCGCGATTGGGGGCTGGCCGGATGAGGGTGGCAGGACACGGGTTACGGCGCAGGTGTTCTCGGTCCGCTCGTTTCGTTTGCCAGCACGGGAACTCAGACCATTCGCATCCAGACCCGGGAAGACGGCCTTCGAATCGATCAAGTCGTGCTGTCGTCCAGCACGTATCTGCATAGCGCGCCCGGTGCGCTGAAGAACGACGCGACGATTCTCAAATGACGGCTGAAGGTTGCCCCGCGGCTGGATCAGCGCCCAGTGCCGCCGCCCACGTGCAAGGCGGAGGCCCCTCGCCGGTCGCCACGGATTTGTAACTGCTAGCGAAACCTGTAAGCTGCCCCGCACAAGAAATCAGACCTCATCCATATAACCGTTTCTGTGCGCGCGAGTTGCGACGCACCCCACCCCGGCACGGGCGTTGCCCATCTCGCACCATCCTCCCTGTTGCTATTGCTTTTGAGGTGACGTGCCCATGCCCTATCGGTTGCTGCTGTATCCGCTGTATTTCGTCGTCCTGCTCGGCGCCCTGCCGACGGATGCGTTTACCGAAACCGTGCTGGTCCGCTCGGGTGACAACCTGCAGACAGCGCTCAACGCCGCGCAACCAGGGGACACGATCCTCCTCGAGGCCGGGGCCACGTTCAGGGGGAACTTCACGCTGCCGGTCAAGTCGGGCAACCAGTTCATCACGGTGCGGTCGTCCGCGCCTGACTCGAAGTTGCCTGGGCCAGGCCGGCGGATGACGCCGGCCTATGCCGCGCAGTTACCGAAGATTGAGTCCCCTAACACGTCGCCAGCGCTGCACACCGTGCACGGGGCCCATCACTGGCGACTGCAGTTCCTCCACTTCCTCCCGACCCATCTAGGCTACGGCGACATCATCCGGATCGGAGACGGTTCCTCGGCACAGAACCTCCTCTCGCAGGTGCCCCACCACATCGAACTGGACCGCGTCCTGGTCCATGGTCATCCGCTGTACGGCCAGAAGCGGGGCATCGCGTTGAACGGGCGCGACATCACGATCAAAAACTCCTACGTTGCCGACATCAAGGCTGCTGGCGCCGAAGCCCAGGCAATCTGCGGGTGGAATGGTCCGGGCCCTTTCACCATCGAGAACAACTACCTCGAGGCCGCCGGCGAGAACTTCATGCTGGGCGGTTCCGATCCGGCGATCCCGAATTTGGTGACCTCCGACGTCACGGTTCGGTACAACCACATGTCGCGACCCATGGCCTGGAAGGAACCGATCATTCCGACGCCTGGCGCGCTCACGGCGAAGGCGGCGGCCGGAGGGGCTCTTGCCGCTGGCACGCACACCTACCGGGTCATCGCGCGACGACCGGTCGGCAGCGGCACGACCGGCCGCTCCACCGCGTCAGCCGAAACCACAGCAACGGTTGCCGCAGGCGGCGCGGTGGGGCTCTCCTGGAGCGGGGTCGCCGGGGCCACCGAGTACCGCCTCCACGTCCGACGACCGGATGGGTCGCAGGTGTACTGGACGACGACGTCACCGAGCTTTACTGACACCGGTGCCGGCGGAACTGCCGGGGCCTCGCCCATTGGCCCCGGGGATCGCTGGGTCGTGAAGAACATCTTCGAGTTGAAGAACGCCCGGCGTGTGCTCGTCGAATACAACGTCTTCGAGAACAACTGGCTTCACGGGCAGCCCGGTTATGCCATTCTCTTCACACCGCGCAACCAGGACGGCAAGTGCACCTGGTGCGTCGTCGAGGACGTGGTGTTCCAGTACAACATGGTGCGGAACAGTTCGGCTGGCGTGAACCTCACCGGGTACGACACACTGAACACGAGTCTGCAGACCCGGAACATCACGATCCGGCACAATCTCTTTTACGGCCTGACCTCGACGCTTGGCGGGAATGGCTGGTTCATGCTGATCGGCGATCAACCCCGCGGCATCGTGGTCGATCACAACACGATCGACGCCGACGGTACCGCGATCCTGTACGTCCACGGCGGGACCGCCGCATCACCGCGGCAGATTCTCGGATTCCAGTTCACGAACAACGCGGTGCGGCACAGCGCCTACGGGATCAACGGAGCGCACTTCGCCTGGGGCACGGGGATTCTGGACGGGTACTTTCCAGGCGCCACCGTCAACGGAAACTGGATGCAGGGAGGGACGGCGGCGCGCTACCCGTCGGGCAACCATTTCAGCGGGACGTTCGCGTCCGCATTCGTCGACCTGGCGTCTCGCGATTATCGCGCCGCAGCCGGCGGGATCCTCGCCGGACGCGCAACCGATGGGACGAACATCGGGGCCGATGTGCCGACGCTGCTGCCTGCGCTTCAGCGGGTGCTGGACGGACACGCCGAAGGCCTCACGACCTCCCGGCCGACCACGCCGTCGAACCTCCGCGTGATCGTCAAATGACCGATCACGGCTGCCGCTCCGCTGTCTTGAGAATGTCGGCGACCGCCGACATGACAGCCTCGACGTTGGCCCCCGCGCGCGGGGCTCCCGGTTTCGCGAGCAGCCCGCCCGGCGCCGGACGAAAATCGCCCTTCGCCGCGGCTACGAACATGCCTTCGAAGTCCCCGGCGTCGACAAACCTGTTGCCATCAGGGTAGCGCCGCGCGCTTCCGCCGGCGATCACGTTCCCCGAGAACACGGCGCCTGGAAAGAACGCCTCGAGCGAGTCTTGGCCCGGCGCACGGTCCGCTCCGTGGACGCCGTAGGAATTGTGGCGGATCACGTTGCCACGGAAGACGAAGTTCTCGACCTGGCTGGGTGACTCCTTGCGGCCGCCGTACGCCATCACGATGTTCCCGCTCTGGCTGATGGTGTTGTTCTCGATCGTGACGTCGCGGGGGCCGTCCCCGATGAGTGCGAAAGCTCCCGTGCCGCCCCATTGCCGGGCATCAAGATCGTAGAACACGTTATCGACGACGCGGATGCCACGGGTCGGGCCGCTCGGATGGTTCGAATCTTCGCCGATGATCTGCATGCCTCCGCCGGCGTGACGTACCAGGTTTCGGCGGATGGTCACGTCCTCGACGGTGGTCCATTCGGCACGACCGTCCTGGTTGCGCGGCGACAAGACGATGGCGTACCCGACCTGGCCGTGCCGCCAGGAATACTCCATCAGGTTTTCCTCGACGAGCACCTTGCGGGCGTTCTTCAACTGGAACAGGTTCTTCACCACCCAGCGCTGCCCGCGCCATTCGAGCGGCTTTGACAGGTGATTGCGCCGAAAGACCACGTCTTCGGTCACCAGCCCAGGGATTTGCGGGTCGGCACCGCCGAGCATGAAATTCTCCCCGGCGGCCTCCAGGTAGTTGTTCTCGATCCGGTATGGCCCCGGCCCGTTCCACCCGCCTATAGCCTGGCTGTCCTGGCCAATCGCCTTGATGCCGGAGATGTGCGAGTTGATGATGGTGGTGGCGCCGCTATTGAGGGCAATCCCGCGCTTCTGCCCTTTCTCCGGATCGCCGTGCATGTAGATGCGATCGATCACGATGTCGCCCGGAACGCTCCCAAGGTCATTTTGAGAGGCGGCGCCCGTGCCGAGCGTCATGACATCGCCGAAGCCGTCCCGGATGGGCGGGAACTCGAGTAGTTCCAGCCTCCAGTGACGGGCGCCGGGCTCGGTGCGGAGCACCGGCTGGCGGTTCGCGGAGCGCAGCTTCGCGAGCCGGGCGGCGTGCTCGGGCCTGATGCGCTCGTCCTCGCCGGGGAGTCCGGTGTCACCCCCGGTTCTAATCGTGACGGGCCGCGGTGATCCCCCGGTATGTTTCTTTGCGCGCAGTGTGAAGTTGCCGACATACGTCGCGCCCGGTGCGAGCACGATGGTCGAGCCGGGCGCCGCGCGCTCGATCGCGTCCTGGAGGTCCCCCCCCTCCGGCACGTCGATGGTTCCCTGCAGGGCTGTGGGCGCCGACGCCGGTGCGGTCGCGGCAATCAGCGCGGCCGCTGCCGTGCAGACAATGCCAACGAGGAGCACTCGAACGAGTGAAGGCCGCGTCATCGAAAGGTGAATGGGTGAACGTCCGGTTGCTACAGAACGCCGGGCACCCGGGCGGTGGTGCGGACTATACGCCGCATGCGCCCAAGGTGACCCGCCGACGGGGTGCGGCGGCCGCACCCCGTACTCCTCAACAGCTGATCAGGCGGCCCGCCTGACCGCCGCTGCCAAGCCTATAAGCGCGGTGCCCACCAGGACCATGGCTGCTTCATCGCGCAGCCCGTCGAGCGGTACAGTGACCTTCTGAACGGCCACCGGAGCCACGGCTCCCTCGCGCGCCTCTTCCATCGAGGGGCCGGCAGACGCCCCCCCTGATGCGACCAGCCCAAGGGCTGCTACGAATATCCAACTGACGACCTGCCTCCGCATTTGACTGACCTCAAATCCCGAAACTCTTCTATCCACGACAGTGGCCATCTGTTGGACTCCACTGCAAACGTCACTGCCGCCTTTTCACGACCGACATCAGCCGTTGTATCAAGCGCTGTGCCACGACGCGGGCAGCCCAGAATGCTTCTTTTTCTTAATGAAACACCTTCCTGATGCGAACGGGCACACGGATGCGGAAGCCGGGTACCTAAATTTCCTCATTTCATTAGGAGTCTGGGGCCTGCCGAGGTACAACTTTTGAATGCAGTGGGTCTCCGTGTTGCCGTCTTCTCCCTTTCCTTACATACAAAAGCCATCAGTACAGGGTTCGACCGCCCCTTTCAGGAGATAGATGAAGAAGCCGTTCGTAGCGATCGTTGACGATGATTCCGGATTTGCCGCGTACCTGCGGACGTTCCTTTCCTTGCGTGGTTATGAAGCCCGCACCTATACACGTGGAGACGAACTGCTGGCCTCCATGAAACAGGGCGAGGCGCCCGACGCGATCCTGCTCGATGTGATGATGCCCGGGCTCGACGGGCTCGCCACCCTCCGAGCCCTCAAGGCGTCGAGGCCCGAAGCGCAGGTCATCATGCTCTCCGGGCGTAATCAGGCGTCGACGATCGTCGAGGCCGTCCGGCTCGGCGCGGCAGACTACGTCGTGAAGCCGGATGATCCGGAAGGCCTGGGCGAGATCGCCCTCGACGTCGCCATCAAGAACGCGATCGAGAAGAATCGGCTCGTCTCGGAGCTGACCGAGCTCCGTCAGCAGCTCAGTGACGACGAAGACCGGTCCGTCTGGGGCAACAGCGAGAAGATGCGCGGGATCGGCACCGTCATCGAGCAGGTGGCCGACAGCGACGTGACGGTGCTCATCCGGGGCGAGAGCGGTGTCGGCAAGGAGCTGGTCTCGCGCGCCATTCACCAGCGGTCGACGCGTCGCAATCGTCCCTTCGTGAAGGTGAATTGCGCTGCGCTTCCGGCGGAGCTGCTCGAGAGCGAACTGTTCGGGCACGAGCGGGGCGCCTTTACCGGGGCCGCCACCACGCGGATCGGCAAGTTCGAGCAGGCCGACACCGGCACGCTGATGCTCGACGAGATCGGCGAGATGAAGCCGGCGCTCCAGGCCAAGCTGCTCCACGTGCTGCAGGACGCCGAGTTCACGAAACTTGGCAGCAACAAGCGGATCCAGGTGGACGTCCGGATTGTCGCGGCCACGAACCGGGACCTCGAGACGATGCTGGAGTCCGGTGAATTTCGCGAAGACCTGTACTATCGCCTCAAGGTCATCGAGCTCACCGTGCCGGCGCTCAGGGAGCGGCCCGATGAAGTCCCCACGCTCACGGATTTCTTCGTCGCCCGCTACAGCCGCAAGTACAACCGCCCAGCGCGACCCATCACCGACCATCTCCGTCAGCTCTTCCTCCAGTATGAGTGGCCCGGCAATATCCGGGAACTCGAGAACATGATTAAGCGTGTGGTCATTCTCCAGGATGAGCAGCTGGTGGTGCGCGAGATCGAGCGGAACATGCAGCGGGTTGCTCAGGCCCCCGCCCCGGCCGCCGCGCATCACCCGGTCGTGGTGGCGGCCGCCGCCGCCGCAGCGGCCGCCGCCGCGACGATCGGCGACACCGAGGCCACGGGTGAGAACCGAGCGTTCTGGTGATGCGGCAGCGGCAGGCGGCGCACCGGGGTCGCCGGCACGGCGAAGCCGAGCGAGACGGCGGA
>JACCRT010000033.1 GCA_013813355.1 Acidobacteriota bacterium
AGCGCGGCTACCGGGAGGGACGATATCGATAAGCGAGCGTATGGCCCGGCTAACGCCCAGCTTGACCGCCGGGCCGGAGGCTCCGTAGAATAGGAGCTTCCTGTCGGGCGTGCCGGTATCGTCTAGGCTAGGGGTTAGGACACGTGGTTCTCAGAAATGGCCCGATCGTTCTCGCGAGCGATCGGGCCTTTCTTTTTGTGCCCGATCCTGATCTCAAGTGGGCTGCAATGGCCGCCTCTGACGGGAATATTGGCGGAGATTGACAGGCAGGCAAGCGGCTATTGTCCACCCTTGATGCGCCTGACCTCCTCTGCCAATGCGACCTTAGACGTGCCCGCAACGTTCTCGTAAATTCCCTTTTCCCGAACGAGGGATTCGATCTGTCCGCCACCCTTGACCCGGAACGCACCAAGGATGGACCCGACGAGCTCGTAGGACTGGCCGCTCGCCGTTCTCGTGAGAAACAGCACAACGTGTTGCCCCGGTTCGAAGGGGGGGAGCTGCTCGTCTCGGACGGTCACTTTCACACCGTCAATCATCGTCTCTCCGCCTGTCGTCCTCACAAACAGCGGCTGAGGCCCTGGCGTCTTCGCCGCTGGCAGACTGCCGAAGATGGGCGTGATCGCTGACACCTCGTAGTCGGTGTAGAGATAGCACTGGTTCTCGGTAAGGTAAGTTCTGACCGGTCTAACCGTGCCCTCTACGACGAGGATAGCTCTGGACACGAGATCCTCGAAAGGAAGAGGGACGAGTTCTCTCGTGAAGTATCGTTCGACAGGATTCGGGCGGAGTTGGGCGATCAGGTCGGGAATCTTCTGGCAGGCCGCCAAGAGGTCCGTTGCCGTTAGCAGCAGCAGAATTGGTGCAAGGCAAAACTTTGGCATTTTCTGGTTCCTTCAAAAACCGCAGGTCTTCTGGTTCTGGTTCCCGTAGGTCGAACTTGAAGTGGGCAGTATATCGCTTGGTTTCGGCGAGAGGGTCATTCCGCTCGTGCTGGTGCAAGAAGTCACTGGCGCCATTATGCTGTCGTTGGCTGAGCACGTCGTATGGTGCAAACCCAGGAGATGGCCGAGTTCGTGCGCCATGCTTCGCCGGTTCCGATCGGCCGGCCGAGTGTTCCAACCGGGTGGGAACGTGATGGTCCCAGGAGTTTGAGCCTCACCGCTCGAATTGGGCACTCCGGGGTCCGCTTTGGCGCAACCACTCGCCACTGTGTCCTCCACCACGTTTACGCAATCGCCTCCTGTTCCGCAGGGCGCCGACACCCGTTGCATCGACACCCCGGTGCCGGCCAATGCGGCGTTCCAGTCGGCTATGGCCTGGTCCGTCGGCGTATTCAGGTCCGCGATTCCCGAGGGGACATATACGGAGATGGTTGTCGCCGGCAGGTGAACCGTGCGAGTCGGTCCCCCGATTATCCACCAGTTCGGCTGGCACTTGACTACGTTCACCGAGAGTGCCTTGAGCGGCGAGTTACCTGGCTCGATGTCGCACGCCGTCTTGTTGATGACGGACTGCCAACGCATCTCGTTCTTCCCCTCGAACCCGAGAAGAACCCTCCACGTGCCCAGGTTCGTAGTGCCTGCTTGCCGTGAATCGACGTCGTAGCGCTGATCCAAACTGCCGTCTGGCTTGATGGGGAAGTTGTTGTGCGTGGACGTCAAGCCAGTCGGGGTCTCCGCTTTTGTCACGATCTTCGCCACGTATCGCAGCTGCAGCTGGCCGTCGAAACAACCGCCTTTGCCATCTTGCAAACGAACCTGACACGTGCCGCTACTCTGAGCATGAGCGTCCAGGCGAACATACTTGAAGGCTTTCAAGAACGCGCCGCCAGGCTTTAGATCCTTGTCCGTCGATGCACCCCCCGGCAAGGTGCAGGTCGATTCCGACTCGGCATACTCGTCCAGCGTCGCGAGATTGCCGCCTAGGGAATGTCAGGGCAGGCGTCCTCCTCAGCGCGAACTCCGCCGACGGGCAGCAGCGTGGCCGACCCCATGCCGATGGCCAGCACGAATCCAAAGGAGAAACAGAGATAGAGCCGCTGCTTATGAAGCATAAGACCTCGTCGCAGACCGTTGGCCAAAGGATGAAGGGTGGGAGACGGTCAGCATCGTAGCAGCAGAGTAGCCAGCAGCCCAACACGAAAGTGAATGCGTAGCTCTTGCATTTCTGGTCGCTGCCAATGGATCTGTCGGGGCTCAGGAGCTTCCCCACTGGGGGGGAGGGGGGGCACGAACCGGCCAGAAGTCCGCCAGCAGCTCATTGCGTGCGGAGCCTCCGCAGCGTCGCCGCCAGGATTTTCTTGAACCCCTCCCGCCGGCCGACGAGGGTCAAGAGGTCGCCCAAGGCGGGCTCTTGGAACTCCGTGCGCCGCCACGGGCCGCGGCCGACCCGCTCCGCGGCGCCCTGCTCGACGGCGATGTCCTCCAGGGCCTCCATCCGCTCAACCAGTTTCCGCGCCTCGGCCAGGTGGAACTCCAGCACCGTGCCGACGCGCCTCGCGTCCTCGATCATCTAGATCCCCTCCTTCAGCGACTTCCACCGGGCGGCCGCGCGTAGCTCGGGCGCCCGGAGCACCGCGACCACCGGGCCCCGCAGGCCCGGGTAGGTCGCGCCAGCCCGAGGGGCGAGGACGCGCCCAGCCTGGCGTCGGTCGCGCGCGCGAGGACGGAGCCCTCGGCGAGCAGCCCCTCCAGCTCGTCGAGGCGCTCGGCCACCCTGCCGGCCCACTCGCGAGCCTCCTCCTGCACGATCCCCGCGAGGATCCTCCGTTCCGCGTCCGTCACCTCGACACCCGCTCGAACTTGTCGAGGGCGAGGTCCTTGAACCTGTGCGACGCCAGGAAGCCGGCGACCGCCGGCACGCTGCCCAGCTCCTCGATCTCGTTGGCGTAGACGGCGTAGCCGCAGGGCGTCACGTCGAGGACCATGTCGCCGTCGATGACGGCCTTGAGCGCCTTCGACTCGCCCGCGAGGCGCGCGAGCGTGGCGAAGGCCGCGGCGGCCTCGGCCGCGATGCGCTCGCCCTCCGCCTTGATCTCCGGGAGGACGCGTCGGCGCCCCTTCTCCTTCGTGTCGGCGATCCGCCGCGAAGGCGAACTACCTGCGGATCATCCGGCAGGCCGATGTCCGCGGGCTCCAGGCTCGGCGACGTGCCGATCGCGCAGATAACGCAAGCGGACGTCGAGGCCGTCCGCGAGGCCCGCCGCGCCCAGCTGCACAAGGCAGTCGAGAGACGCGAGCGGGCGATCGCCTCAGGCGAGCAGAAGGTCGGGGGCGTCGTGCTGCCGGGCGCGCGTGGCGGCGAGGTCGACGTCGAGCACATGATGGCCACGCTGCGCCGGGTGTTCGCGTGGGCCGTCAAGCACGACCACGTCGAGCGCTCGCCGTTCCGAAAGGACGGGCTCGCCGTGATCGACGTCCGCACGGTGAAGAAGGTTCCCCGCAGGCGCCGGATCGACCGCGAGGCCCACGAGGAGGCGCGGCTGCTCAAGGCCGCAGTGCCCGAGGGCGACTACGGCCTCGGCGGGCGCGCTCCCGGCATGGCGACGCATCTCCACGATCTGATCGTCGCGGCCCTTGAGTCCGGCTGCCGGAAGGGCGAGCTGCTGTCCCTCCAGTGGTGGCAGGTGAAGAGAGCGGCGGCGTGACCGACTACATCGACCTGCCGGCCGATAAGACGAAGACCAGCGAGCCGAGGGCCGTGCCGGTCACGGCGAGGCTGCGGGCCATTCTGGATTTTCGTCGCATCGGACCGGACGGCGGCGAGCAGCCGCAGGACGCCTACGTCTTCGGGAACGAGGTGGGCGAGCGCGTCAAGAACGGCAGGACGGCGTGGCGGGCGGCGTGCCGGCGCGCGGGCATCTCGGGGCCTCACGTTCCACGACCTGCGCCACGAGTTCGCGTCGGCCATGCTGGACGCCGGGGTCCCGGCGCACAAGGTGCGGGACTGGGTCGGGCACAAGAGCCTGACGACCACGAACATCTACGCCAACACGACGCTGGCCACCTGCGGGACGCCCGCAAGACGTTCGCGCGCCGGGGGCACGAGGATGAGGTCGAAATTGACAGGAAATTGACAGACGGGGCGGCGGCGTCCTCAAGGGGTTGGACGGCGCCGCGCCGATTTGCTAAGATAAACGTTCCTATTGGCGGCGTGCCGGTATCGTCTAGGGGTTAGGACACGTGGTTCTCAGCCACGGAACCGGGGTTCGAATCCCCGTACCGGTACCATTCACATAAGACATCCGCTTGGGGTCGGGGCCGTCAGGCCCCCGGCCTCGCTCGCCTCTTCGGAATCCCCGTTCGTCAATTGGTTGTCAACCCGGCGGTCCCTCGAACAGGGTGGCCGCGCCGCGCACGCGCTCGACGCTCGTCCGAAGGTAGGGCTCGTGGTCGCGACGTTCGTGTGGCCGAGCCAGTAGCTGACGTCGTGCAGCCCCGCGCCGGCCTCCAGGAGCCGCGATCCGAACTCGCGCCTGAGGTCGTGGATGTTCAGATCCTCGATCCCCGCACGGCGGCAGGCGTTGTCCCACGCGTGCCGCACCCGATTGATCCGCTCGCCCACCTCGTTGCCGAACACGAAGCGATCGGTACCGAACGCCTGGCCCGCCGGATCCGCTCTCCGCGAGTCGAGCACGGCCCGGAGGCGGGAGAGAATCGGCACCGAGCGGGTGCAGGCCGTCTTCGCGTTCTCGGCCGGCAAAACGATCGTGTCGTCCCGCACATCGCTCCAGCGAAGGGCGAGCAGCTCGCCCACGCGGCAGCCGGTGTCGAGGAGCGCCACGATCACGTCTTTTAGGTGCGGCGACGCCGAGCAGGTAGAGCGAGACCTGCGTCTGGTGCAGGAGTTCCGGGGCCTGAGCGACCAGACGGAGAAGGCCCGAAAGACCCGACTGAAGGCGCTCGCGCCGCGGGTGCTCGGGCGCGCGGGCGAGGTGGCGAAGACCATGGACTCGCACTTCGCGGCGCTGGAGGCCTTGTTCGACGAGGCGGAGGCCCTCGGGCAGGAGATCGACGAGGCGTTCGCGGAGATATCGCCCGGCGGCGCGGCCTACTACTCCCACGAGCTGCCCGGCGTCCCGATCGGCGGCGTGCTGCGGGTCGGCCGGCACAAGAAGCTCCGGCTGGTCTTCGGCAGCTGGCGGGAGATGGCGGGGCCGCTGCTCTCCTCGAAATGAGCGGCGTGGGATAATCTTCCTGGCTCAAAATGTCAGTATCGGACGCGGCTCGCCGGGAGGACCAGAAGCGCACCCTGATAACCATGTTCCGCACGGTCGGCGACCATCGGGCGTGGCAGGTGTACTTCCATGCCGGCGAGCCAGAGATCGCAGAGACGCTCCAGACCACTTGGCGCGAGCTCATCGACCAAGGCCTGGTCACCGACAAGCAGAGCGTCATGGGACGGGCGCGGTACAGCCTCACGTACGCTGGCTGGCTGAGGGCCTTCATCATCTCCGGCGACATCGATACGCCGGAAGTCAGGGACCGGTGCAGCCGGCTCGCGAAGGCGCTCAAAAGTGTAGTCAAGGGGCGGCAGTCCCACTACGACGAGTTCGCGACCGCCAGCGGGATCGCCGCCGACGCGGACCTGCCCGAGGGCTGGGTGGTCAACGCCATCCACTCGAAGCTGCTGGGGGTCGTTTTCCCGGACGACAAATGGGACGCGCATATGGAGGACGGGAGGACGATTCGAGTTTCCCCGACGTTCGGCTTGAACCACTTGTTCGATGAGGAGTGAGGGACAAAATGGGATTCAACTTCGGGGCATGGACGACTTGCGCCGCAACCTGAACGCTTTGAGTCGCAGGGCGAGCAGCTTGTCCGGCCCAGTCGCATTCGAGGATCTGTTCCCGCCCGAGTTCATGCGCCGATACACCGACTGCAAGACCATCGACGAGATGTTCTCCGGGCTGGTCCTGGAGTCGCAAGAGGACTTCGAGAAGCTAGCCGTGTCGGAGCTGGACAAGGTGGTCCAGGCGAAGACCCGGTTCAAGAGCTGGGACGCCATGAAGGCCAAGGCCGGCGAGGAGTGTCCAAAGAGCAGATCGATCTGGTGAGCCGCATTTTCGTGAGTTGGAACCAGCTCGACTGCTGGCTGGGCGGGTTGAGGGGCTGAGGAGGGCGGCGTCAGGCCGCCTCGAGTGGCGGTGCGTCGCCTCGAATGATATATTCGTTTGGTATATCTCACTCAGGAGGCGTGATGGAAACAGCGAAGGTCTTCTGGTCGGGGCGATCGCAGGCGGTAAGATTGCCGCGCGCCTTCCGTGTCGATGGCCGGGAGGTTCGAATCAGGCGACGTGGCCGCGCCATCGTGTTGGAACCGGTGCCCGAGTCATGGGAGTGGCTCGATGCCCTTGCGGGTGAGGTCGATGAGGACTTCGTATCGGGCGTGCGGGAGCAACCCGAAGCGACGGAGCGGCCTGAACTCCGGAAGGTGTTCCGCTGATGCGGTATCTTCTCGACGCGAATGCGGTCATTGCCCTGCTCAATGACACGACCTCGCCGATTGCGCGCCGGATTCGTCGGTATGCCCCACGTGACATCGGCGTGTCCTCGGTCGTCATTCATGAGCTGTACTACGGCGCGTTCAAGAGTCAGCGGATCGAGAAGAACGTGGCCCGCGTAGACGCGCTCCAGTTCCCGGTGCTGGAGTTCGATCAGGATGACGCTCGGCAGGCTGGCCAAATCCGAGCGCATCTCGCCGCGAAGGGCTCGCCTATTGGTCCCTACGATGTGCTGATCGCCGGGCAGGCCAAGGCACGGAAGCTGACGCTGGTCACGCACAACACGACAGAGTTCACGCGCGTACCGGGATTGAACGTCGAGGACTGGAAGGTCGCGTCACCACCTGCAGGGTCCAGTCGTCAGAAGTCGCCGACCAAGCCTCGTTCCGGTCCCTTGGCTTGATGGTGGCGCCGCGCCCGCCTGAAGGCCTTTTGGATGCGTCTGGATCCGAACCAGACGACCCGAACACGCTCGACCAATCCACCGACCCATTCCAGCACGTCGCCGAGAACCCATTTGCGCTTTCGGCATGTGCTCGCCGCGGATCCCGAGTACCGCGACCGTTTCGAGCGCGAGGCGCGGAGCATTTCCGCCCTCGAGCATCCGCATAGCTGCCCGCTCTACGACGTGGGGGAGCATGACGGCGTCGCCTATCTGGTGATGCAGTGCCTGGAAGGGGAAACGCTTGCCGCGCGGCTCGCGCGCGGCCCGCTGCCGCTCGCTGACGCGCTCACGATCGCGACACAGATCACGAGCGCGCTCGATCGCGCGCACCGGCAGGGGATTGTCCACCGCGACGTGACACCGGGCAACATCTTCCTCGCGAGCGACGGTCACGCGGGGCGGACTACGGCGACCGACGCCACCGGACGTCATACGTTGAAGCGTCAGGGCACAGCGACTGTCACGGCCCGTCTGCTCGACTTCGGCCTTGCCAAGCAGGACGCGTTGGATGTCTCAGGCCGTTTGGCGGTGCCGGCTACCTCGGCGCCGGCGCCGACCGCGGCGGCCCCGCTGACCGCACGTGGCATGGTGCTCGGCACGGTGCAATACATGGCGCCGAGCAGATCGAAGGCGACGAGGCCGATGCACGCACCGACATCTTTGCGCTCGGCGTCGTCCTCTACGAGATGCTGACACGCCGGCGGGCGTTCGACGGTAAGAGCCAGGCGAGCCTGCTCGGCGCGATCCTGAGAGAACGGCCAGCGCCAATCAGCGCGGAACGTACGCGCGGCCCGCGCTGGATTACGTGATCGACCGGTGTCTCGCAACGGCGCCACAACCCATTCGCGGCACGGAGGGAGGCTTCGCGCCGTTCTTCCGCGCGCGCCCTTCCCGGCGTGACTCTGCGCCGGCCAGAGATGCGACCTGGCCAGGTCTCGTCTTTGCTGCCGGGGAGCTCTGTGGCCTAGAATCCTCCCGATCAATGCCCCTGCCTGCCGGCGCGCGCCTGGGTCCCTATGACATCGTGTTCCCCCTCGGGGCGGGCGGCATGGGTGAGGTCTATCGCGCTCGCGATGCCAGGCTCAATCGTGACGTGGCGATCAAGGTACTGGCGGAGGCCTTCGCGAGCGACGCTGAGAGGCTCGCACGCTTCGAACGCGAAGCGCCTTCCTGGGATCGTCACCGCCGGCGCAGCGGATGAAGATCGCGCGCGCCGCGGGCCGAATCGCGTTTCCCCCGGCTTGCACGACGGAGCCTGACGACTGCTCGACCGCCCGCCGGCAGACACGCCACGCGCTACGGGGTGATCGCTTCGAATTTCCAGCGGAGCGTCGCCGCACCTGTGCCGGCAGTGACGGATCCTCCAGGCGCTGAGAGCGTCCAGGAGAGGTTGACACCGCCGGCCGTCGCGTTCGCGTTCCCCTGAAAAACCGGGGTATACGTCAGCTTGTTGAGCGAACCATGCATGCCGATGCCGTTGGTCGCGTTGCTGGCGGTCCAGGCCAGAGTCGTCGACGGGATGAGGCCGCCTCCTGGCATCACGATGTCTCCATCCGCCTTCACACTGATGCGCAACGCCTGTCCGAGAATCAGGATCGCATTATCGAATGACACGGTTGTGGCCGAGCTCGCCGGGGTGGCGGCGCCTACGTCCCTGATCTGAAACAACACAGTGGGAGGCGCGAACACGCGCGCTGTCGCCAATCCGAGTTGCGCCGGCTCCGGCGCCGGCAACTCCGTCAGAGCGAGCAGCGCGATGACGAAGAGTACCCGGATCATTTCGACGGCCCTCCCCACAGGATCGGCTTCGACTTCGTCGCGACCCTGAAATCGATGCCCGTCGCAGGGCCGTCATCCGTCAGGACGGCGGTTCTGCGTTCCGCACCCCTTTCGAAGGCCGCCGGCACGTTCAGCAATTCGATGACGTACGTGCCCGGCCAGAGATTGTAGAAGCTGTAGGCACCGTCGGCATCGCTGGCAGTGAGATGGTCTCCCGCGCCGATCGCAGCGCCCGCGACCGCCTCGCCGCTGTCGAACCGGCCGTTGCCGTTTCGGTCGACGTACACCCGCCCATGGATGGCGTTGAGCGGCGTCACATGGAGATCCGCGCGGACCACGGCACCCGGGCGAACCACCACATGCACGCCGCGCCCGTCCCAGGCCACGTCTGCCGGCAGATGACCCGGGTCGAGCGACAGCTCGTACTCCCCACGCGGCACGTGCGCGAAGCTGTAGACACCGGCCTCGTTCACATCGGCCGAATACGGACCCAACTTGACGCGGACGCCACGGACACCGCGCTCTGAACTGTCGAGCACACGTCCCGTCACCGTGGCGCCCCGGGCAGGCGTCGCGATATCCAGGGTCTTGAACAGCATCAGCTTGAAACGTGACCGATCGAGCTCTCGGGGCACCCACTGGTACGCCGAGAGGCGTCCGTAGTCTGCCTGGAGAGCAAGCCGGCCTGGCAGCTCCTGCCGGAGATAGGCCTGGAACCGCCGTGGATTGCGCATGTCAGGCAGGGCGGTGACCGTTCGCAGCGTGGTGGTCGCGGTCGCCTTCAGCGTCGTCTGCAACTCCTGCCAATGCTGGACCGGACCCGTGTCGCTGCGCTCGGTCGCGAGCTGAAGTGTGAGATTGAGGCGTGGACCCGCCGAGTACGAGCTCATGGAGCGGAGCTGCTGCCGTTCGACGTTGATGGACGAGGCTTCGCGTCCGAAGGCGTATTCGCCGTGCTGGTATCTGTGGAACAGCCTCAGGTTGCCGGCGGCAATGCTCGCCATCGCCGCCGTGGTGGTGTTGGAGGTCTCGAGAGCCCCGGCGAACGCCCGCTCGAGCGTCAGATGCAGAAAACGCGCGACAGGGAATCGAACGGCCACCATCCTCCAGTCATTCCGGCCATCGCCCTGGATCGACTCGAACAGGCCACCGTTCAGGGAGACACCGCGCCAGAGCGTCACACCGCCGGTGATGCTGCTGTCGCGACTCCATGAGGGGTTACGCTGCCGCCGATAGGACGCCTCCACATCGATCCGGGGGACGGCGAAGCGGCTTCTGAGGAGGTACGACCGGTCAGACGCGACCTCCGCGTCGATGAGGGTTTGGCCGCGCACCACGACTTGATCGCGGTAGGACACGACCGTGCCGCGGTCTGTGGTCCCTCGCCCCGGCGCGTACACAGCGATGGCGGGCCGGCGGGCCCCCGCGGCCGGCCAGGATAGCCGGCCGCCGCGGGCAGCCCCCCGCAGAGGCGAGAACACGTCCCCCGCTTCGACGTGCCACCGTGTATCGGGATTGAAGATGGACAGGGAGCCGTGGTCGAACAGCAGGCCCTGGCGTCCGCTCGTGAGCAGGGTGTTGAACTGAACCTGCGCTCCCGCGACCGATCCGCCGGCCAGGATTTCCGTTCCCCAGTCTGCTCCCTGCACGTACCCGACGCCGATCATCGTTCGAAGCGATTCGGTTGCCCGGGGAGGCCGCGGCGGTGCGGCGGCGGGCGCGATCCTGCGGTCATCGAGGGCCACGCCCGCTGGCTTTGCCAGCTCGAATGTCCGGAGTGTCCCGGACGGCGCCGTGCTCACGACGGGCGCGACGGGCGTCGAGGGATCCTGTGCCGCTGCCGTCGCCGCGAACACGAGGATGAACGCGGACAACACGGCGCACACGGAGCGTCGCTCAACGGTCCTGGATCGGTGGTGAAGCACGAATCAGCTCCATTTCGCGCTCGGCGCCAATGTAGTGGGGCGCCCCGAAGTCGAGGATCGCTCGGACACGGTACCGGCCCGAGGGCAGTTCCGCGGCGGGCGGCAGCCGGGAGGTCAGCGTGCCCTCGAGCAAAGGCTCGGTCAGCAGCGTCCCGCGCGGGACCACCGCGACGGCGGTAGGCGTGAATGCACCCATGGCGTAGAACTCGAGGCGTCCGTCGATGCCCACCGGTGCGTTGCCGTCGTTGCGCAGCTTGACGAGCACCGTCTCAGGGCCAGCCTGCAGATCCAGGATTCGCGCCGATCGCTCGATCGTCCCGACATTCACGAAGATCCCCGTCGAAACAGACGCCACGAACTTGACGCCGACACCGGACTGCACCGTCCGCGGATCCGGGATCTCATCGACGGTCAAGGCGCACCAGTAACCTCCGGACGCCATTTCTGGGGGCACCGACACCGTGATCCTGATGATCAGCGTCTCGCCCGGCTTGACGGACGACTCCACCGGATTCAGTGAGACCCAGCGCCCGCACGAATGTCGGAGGGTGCCCGGCTCGGCGTAGAACGACTGGACCCCATCGTCGCTCCGCCACCAGTCTTCGATACGCGCCTTGAATCGCGTCTCGGGCTGGTCCGGGTCGAGTGTCAGCTTGAACTGGCGGGTCACCACCTGCTGCGGCTGCGCCTCGATCTTGATCGACTCGAGCGTCGCCTGGAAGGAGAGCCCTTTCGGCGCCTGGGCCTCCGCGGAGGCACCGATGCCGAGCAGCGACAGCAGAAGCAGTGAGTGAAATGAGTGAAATGTCGATGTCATGCGTTGCGTCCGGTCACGAGCCAATGCTTTCCACTTTCCAGGTGACGACGAGCGTGTGCGTGCCCGAGCGCTGGACGGCCGGCTTCGACAGGAGCGAGAACACCAGACCGCTCGTCGAGCACGTGGCTGTGCCGGCTTCGCAGGTGGCAACCGTGTTGAACCTCGAGTGACTCAGAAGTCCGCCTGCGCCGACGCCCGCAGTCCAGGTCGAAGCGGGCCACGAAACGTCACCGGCGGCCCAGGTTGTTTCGCCGGCGGCGGGCGGCGTGAACGACGCGGCGTCGGCCCGAAGGGAAATCCGGAGCTGCCTGGTTGCTGACGCAAGAACAATCTGGTCGATGCTGACGGCGACGGCGCTCGCCGCGGTGGCGGCGCCCACATTCGTCACATTGAAGGAAATTCCAGACGGGACCGCGATCCTCGCCTGCTCACTGACCGTGACCGACACTGTCGACGACTGGCTCGTGTCCGGCAGCACCACGGTTGTCTGCGCCTGCGCGGCAGCACCGCAGGAGAGCAGCCCGAGTGTCGCGACCACGGCCTCTCGCATAAGTCGCACAGTTGTCTCCCTATAGCGCGCGCCACCGCGGGTTCCCGTCAGCCTGGTTGTCGCGCATGTATGGCGACAGCTTTGTCCGCGGATCGTGTCGGACTCAACAGGCGTCAGGACCCGATGCTTTCGAACTTCCATGTGACAGTCAACGTGTGACTCCCCGACCGTCTGACGGCCGGCTTTGCCCCGAGTGTGAACGTCAATTTCGTGATGGAACAGGCCGTCGTGTCGGCGTTGCACGTGGCGACAGAGTTATACGCGCCGGTGCTCAGTACGCCAGCGCTACCGACGGCGTTTTGCCATCGGTTGGGGCCGCCACCGGGGCCCGTGTTCCAGCTGACGTCCGACGCGCTCCACGTCGTCGCTCCCACCTCAGGCGGTGTGAACGACGGAGCGTTCGCCAGGACGGAGATTCTGAGCTGCTTCGTTGCCGTCGTCAGCACGATGTTCTGGACGCTCAAGGCCACGTTGCCATTCGAGGTGCTCGACAACACATTGTTCACGCTGAAGGAGATGCCGGCCGGTACAGTGATCCGGGCCTGCTCGGCTACGGCCGCAGTCAACGTCGTTGTCTGCGTCGTGTCAGTCAGCGGGATTGTCGTCTGTGCCACGGCGGGTCGCCCTGTCAGCAACGACAGGACGATTGCCACGCCACCGATATGCCGAACTCGCCGCGCGAGTCCGAGCTGCATCCTGACCATCATTGAGTGTCCTTCGGCTACGTGCCGATGCTTTCGAACTTCCAGGTCACCACGAGTGTGTGATTGCCTGCGCGCTTCACGGCTGGCTTCGCGCCCAGCGTGAACACCAGCCCCGTTGTCAAGCAGCCGGTCACGTCAACCGCGCAGGTGGCGACCGCGGTATAGGCGGCGTTACTCAGCGTCCCGGACGCGCCCGTCGCGTTGGTCCAGGCGGGGGCGTTCCAGGTCACATCCCCCGCCGACCACGTTGTCGAGAGGGCGACTGGTGGTGTGAATGACGCGGCGTTGCCCTGCAGCGATATCCGCAACTGCTTGGTCGCGGTCGCGAGGACGATGGTGTCGACCGTGACCGACGCCGATGCGGCCGCAGTGGCTGCGGACACGTTCGTCACATTGAACGTCACGCCGGCTGGAACGGTGACCCTCGCCTGCTCACTGACGTTCGCCGTCAGCGTGGTCGTCTGGCTCGTGTCGGTCAACGTGACCGCTTGCTGTGCGTAGGCGGGTGAGCCGAGCGCCAGCAGGGCGCCGATTACCCACGGAACGCGGACACATGACTTCTGCATATCGATCGCCTCTTTCCTTGCGTTGGACGAATGTCGGTGAACGAAGACGTCAGAGCAAGCCCGGTACCGAAACGACGACGTTGCCTGCGCGGGGACCGGGAGCCCAAGACAAAGCGACGTGGAATCAGAAGTTATGGGAGGACACTAGGCGACAACATACGCCAGACGGTTCTACGAGGGATCGCCGCTCCCTTACGATTCTGTCGATCAAAGACACGGATTTGAGTTGGTTGCAGACCGTGTCAGAGGGTTCGGTGAGATTCTGGCGGGCGTTTGGAAGTTGGCGCTCGAGGGCCTGAGGGACCTTGGAGCTGGAAGCTGGCAGTGGCGCTTTGGAAGTTGAATGATACCCTTTCCCGAATGTGCCAAACCGCGGCCGGTGTGCTGCTCGGGTTGGGGGCGGCGGCGATCGTTCTCGGACTGGCGGCCGCCGCCGCGTTCGATGACCTCGAGCTGGACCTCTACGACTGGCGGATGCGGACGGCGGTCTCGCAGCCGCCGGACGTCAATCCCGACATCATCATTGTCGAACTGAACGACACGACCATCCGGGACCTGGCTCCGGTATTCGGCCGGTGGCCGTGGCCGCGTGCCGCGCTCTCCCTTCTGGACGAATCGCCCCGGCTGCTTCGGTCTTCGTCCCGTTGGTCGTGGCGGTCGAACATGGCCCCTCGCAATCCCGGATACTTGGCGATTGACCCGATCCGTGCCGAGTATGGAGTGATTGCAAAGCCTCGCACAGCGATCGTCGGAACGAGTGGGTTGCTGTCGGGCGCTGAGTCGTCGGGCGCAAGCCGTAGGCCGGGCTGGAGCCGTAAAGTCGCCCGGCCGGTGTTCAGCAAGTCCGATATGAGCAGACGGCGAAGCCGTTTCAATGGGCGTTCACCCGAGGGAATCTGGCCGACCTGTTGTCCAAACTCAAAAGCCGAGGAGATGAACCGCGCCGCTTGACCGGAGAATACGTCACCGTAATGGTCTGGTTCACAGACCCTTCACTGGAGCATGTCGCCGAAGAAACTGGCGACGAAGTCGTGCTGATGAAGGATCGCTCCGGCCGCGTGATCGGCTTCGAGAAGCTCAACTTCTCGGTACCCGAATCCGACTCGGTGCACGTCGCTCTCGAGCCCGCGACCACTTCAAAGATTCTTGAAACTTTGCGCACAAAAAGGGCCGTCTTCGGCCGAGATGGCCCGACGATCGGTTAGATTTTCCTAGATAAACCGACGCAACCGGAAACCGTCGAGGTCTCCGGCCGCGTTTCTCAGCCACGGAACCGGGGTTCGAATCCCCGTACCGGTACCTTCCATCATAGATTCCCCACAAAGGGAAGGAAAGCCCCGTCACAAGCGGGGCTTTCGTGTTTCCGGCCCAGCCCCGGCTTACAATTCACCATGCGCTACCTGCTCGCCCTCGTTGCCCTGCTCCTGCTGATCCTCGGTGGAGCCTTTC
>JACCRT010000008.1 GCA_013813355.1 Acidobacteriota bacterium
CGACGTGCTCCACCGATTGCTCACGCTGGTCGACAAGCTTCACGACCGGATCGCGTCGCTGGAAGCGCGTGCGGCGGTCTACGACCCCGCGGTCGAGACGCGGCCACACCCCACGCACTGATTCCCCTACGCGCCATCGAGGCGCCTGGCCATGTCGGGCTATGGGTCGAGTCGCGATCGTTGCACCTGGGGCATCCTACGCGGTTGGATTTGCGAGCGGCGGCCTGCTGAGGGCCGGATCGGGCTTCGCAGCCGGCCGGCGCTCGCAACCGGGCCGGTATCCCGTTGCGGGCCGGCAGGGTGCTCAGGGTGCCGGCACAGTGGCTGATGGTTCGGTCGGGCGCTGGCACCTTGGCCTGCACGCCATCGCAGATCGCGTCGCGCTGCTCCACACGGACGCGCCGTAGCCCGACGCGGGGGCGGTCGGCCTGGCCGTCCCGGTTCTTCGCGTTGCGGTAAGATGGCCGCGGGGAACCGGAACGCGCGTGTTACCCCGGCGTTACCCCGGCGAGAATAGCGGGTTCGCACGACGCCGTAAGTTACTGAAGCGTAACACTTTGGGTCGCTAGCTCAGTGGTAGAGCACCTGACTTTTAATCAGGGTGTCCTGGGTTCGATCCCCAGGCGACCCACCACGTTCCGGCCGCCCGGGTAGCATCCGGGCAGCACACCGGGTGCCGACGCCCGGCGGCGCCGGGGTTCCAACGGCTGGCCTGCTTTTGGCGCGCGCCGATGGCCTCAACCGCCCCAAAGCACACTGTCCAACGTCGACCGAGCACTCGTTAGCAATGGTTCGTTCTCGATTTCGTTACGGTCCTGTGTCTCGGCTACCCTTCTTGTCAGAGGTGATGATGCGAGTCGCGCCCTGGCTGATCGGATTCGCAGCGCTGATGGCGCTGACACTTGCACCCGCTCGCGACGCGTGGGCCTGCTCGTGTCCGTCCAGCGGTCCCCCCTGTCAGAACGCCTTTCAGGTCGATGCCGTGTTCGCGGGAACCGTCAGTAGCATCTCTGCGCTGCCGGACGACGGACCGCCGCTTCGACCGGACGAAGCGCGTATTCCTCGCGCACTTCGCGTGGAGTTCGTTGAGGTCCTGGCGTTTCGTGGCATTCAAGGCGTAACAACAGCCAGCATTCTGACAGCGGGGAGCGGTCCTGCATGTGGGTACACTTTTCAGCAAGGCGAGCGCTACATCGTGTACGCGAGCCGGGCTGCCGACAGGACAGGGCTCGTAACGGGCATCTGTTCCCGAACGCGGCTGCTCACGGACGCTGGCGATGATCTCAGCTTTCTACAAACGCTGTCGGTGCCCGGACAAACGCGTGCACGTGTCTACGGCACGATTACTCACTGGGAACGGGATCTCGCCACTGGTGAGCCGCGCGAGCACGGGCCTGTCCCGGATGTTCTCGTAAGCGTACGTGGCCTGGCGAGCGCGTTCGATGCGTTGACAGACACACGAGGCCGCTATGAGGTGACGGTACCCCCAGGGAAGTACGAGGTCACAGCGTTCCCGCCTCCCGCCTTCTCCGCACGCCATCTGCAGCAGACCGTGGAGTTGCGCGACCCGCGAGCCTGCTTCGTCGCCGACTTCAGCGTCCGGTTCGACGGGCGCATCCGAGGGGTTGTCCGGCAATCATCGGGTGAGCCCGCCGCGGGAGTCGCAGTCGAGGTGATGGCGGCGGAAAGCGTTGGTAAGTCAGGAAACATTCAGACGCTCCGTGCGCTGAGCGATGCCGGAGGCAGTTTCGAATTTGCGGAGATGTCGCCCGGCCGATATGTCGTCGGTGTGAACCTCACTCGAAGAATGGAGGACGCTCAAGTCGTCTTTCCCTCTACGTTTCACCCCGGGACGACGGACGGGGCGTTAGCGACGGTCCTTCAGCTGGACGGCGGTCAGCAGCGAGAGCTCAATCCGATGACGCTCCCGCCGGCGAGACGCCAGTATCGGCTCAGCGGAACCGTCGTGTTTGAGGATGGCAGCCCGGCCTCCGGCGCGTTCCTCTCCCTGCGGGACGGCATCGCCAAGTGGAGGCAAGTCGCCGTGGGCGTCAAGACCGAGTTCGATGGCACGTTCTCCTTTGTCGTACACGAAGGCCTGAGTTATGTTGCGCAAGCATCATATTGGGACGAGGTGCAGCGAAAGCAGGTCAGCGGGATCGTCGGTCCATTTGTCGTGACCGGGGAAACAGCTCCACTGAAGGTTGTGCTGTCCGCCGGGCGGTGAGTGGCCCCGCGCGCGCTGCGGCTACTCCCCCACCCGGTACAAGCCGCCGATGATCGCGCCGTAGATCATGTGCGCCAAGAGGGCGACGTACGGCGTACGGTGGCCGTAGTTCAGGGCCAGGAAGCCGGGCGGCTGCAGGAGGCGGTTCGGGGTCGGGCCGTAGTATTCGCTCACCATGTGCGGGTGCATGCCGGGCAGCAGCACCATCACGACAAGTCAGCACGAAGAGGCCGTGCAGCGCGCCGATGCCCGCACCGACCCGCCAGCTCGAGGCGCCGAGCATCTCGAAGACGAGCGCGTAGAGCAGGGCGAAGACGACCCCGTTCGCGAAGTGCACGGCAAAGCCGATGACCAGCGCCTTGTCGCGGGCCGGCGTGAACATGGTTCCGATGAGGAACGCCATGCTGAGCCGCGTGAGGCGGAGGTGGTGCCCTGCCGACAGCGTCGTGGTGAGCACGATCGTCGCCGCGAAGCCCCACAGGAGGATGCTGGGCAGGTTCACAGCGCGAAATCCCGTCCGCATGGCTGGCTGCTTCTGCGGCTCGCCCGCGCACTCCGCGAGTGTTTCCGCGGCGTTGATCAGGCCGATATGGCCGAACCCCTGCGGGAAGTTTCCGAGGAGCTCACGGCTGGAGGCATCGATCTCCTCCGACAACAAGCCCAGATCGTTCGCGCATCCCACAAGCCGCTCGAATTCCTCGAGCGCCTCGTCCATCCGTCCCTCGAGCGCGAGGGCCTCGACGAGCCAGAAGCTGCAGATGAGGAACGCGCCCTCACCGGGCGGCAGGCCGTCTTCCGCCCCCAGCTCGCGCCGCACGGCCTCTACGGTGCCGAACATGCGCGACTCGCGCGGGTTTGCAAAGCCCGAGGTCGACATCCGCAGCAGCGTCGCGTCGAACACGTCGGCATCGAACACGGCGGAATACGTGCCGCGCGCGGGTCGCCACGCGCGGCGCTCGATCTCGTCGCGGATCGCCTCGCACGTCACCTCGTATTTCGCAATGGAGCCCCGCACGTGGCCGCCGCGCGGTTCCCAGATGCCTTCGTCGGGCAACCGCCACTTGCGGCACACGGTGTCGCCCATGCCTCGAAGCAGCCGGTGCGTGTGACGGTCGATGGTGCCGCCCAGCTGCACGTGAAGGAACACGGCATCGGCAACCTCACCGTAGAGATCGAGCTGTTGGCCGCCACGGCCGGGTCGCTTGATTCTCTGCTCACCAAATCTGCTAATTTTCTGCTTGCACTACGCCCCAGTATGTTACTCTCGGGGCGGTTCTGCGGCAGGCGCTGTGCGTGTGCAGGAAGGGGGCTGGAATGTCTGAGATGCCGACGAAGGCGCGGCGCGTCGTCCGCAAGCGGACGGTTTCCATGATGGCGAGTGCCCTCCATGCCCTGCTGGCGGACGCCGAAGCTCCGAACCTGAAAGATCGTGTCGCCGAGCTCGCGGCCGCCGGGTTCCGCGTGTCGCTCGCGCGTACCGCCTTCGAGGCCATCGTCAAGGCATCCTGCCAAGTGCCCGATCTGATCCTGCTCGGTGGGCTGCCGGACATGGACGCAGCGGAAGCCACCCAGCTCCTCACGACCTGCCCGGTTACGGCGCACATTCCCATCATCCACCTCGCGCCGGGGCGGCGTGTCCCGTCACGGGCGCTGCTGCAGCTGCGCCGCGCCTGAAGATCCGAGCCCACAACAAACAGGGCCGCGGGATTCACCGGGCGCATACCAGCGCGAGTGAGCGTCGCGATCAGGGCCGCAGGGTAGCGTTCAGCGCGACGATCGTCGCCACGAGGCTGGCGCCATCGACCGGTTTCACGAGGCGGGCGGCGAATCCCGTCTCGAGCGCCTGCTTCTCGTGATCCTCGAGGGCTTCCCCGGGCCTCCGACCAGACAACGCTATGACTGGCGGCATCCTCCCGCCGCGCGCGCGGAGTTCCCGCGCGAGCGAATGCTCGCCGCCCCGCTCGTCGGTATCTGCCACGATCACGCGCGGCCGGAATGAGTCGAGCGCAACGAGCGCCGTGTCGACCGACCCGACCACCATCACGTCTGCTCCCGCGCTCCGAAGCGTGCTCAGGAGGAGTTCGCGCGTGTCTTCGTGTCCGTCCAGCCCCAGGATGCGCATGCCGGCGAGTGGCACCTCGCGCCCGGCCTCGTCGTCGCGCCGTGGTGCAGTCGCGACGCCGTGGCTCCGCGCCGGCAGCGTGACGATGAACCGGGCGCCCGCCCCTGTCCCGCCGCTCGACGCCTCGACCGAGCCGCCGTGCAGGTCCACGAGATGGCGGACGATGGCCAGGCCGAGACCGAGACCGCCCTGCGCCCGGGTCGTGCTGCTGTCACCCTGCCGGAAGCGTTCAAAGACGAACGGCAGGAGTTCGGCGGTGATCCCCTGGCCGGAGTCGGTGACCGTGATCTGTACCGCGCCGGCCGGCTCCTCGACCGAGACGTCGATCCGGCCGCCCGGAGGCGTGAACTTCACGGAGTTCGACAGGAGGTTCCAGACGACCTGCTGGAGCCGGTCGGGATCGCCGAGCACCTCGCCTGCCGGCGTCACGACCGCGGCACTCAATTCGATATCACGAGCCCGTGCGGCTGGACGGAGGGAATCGACAGCGCCGAGAACGACCGCCGGGATATCAACGACCTGCTGATTCAGCCGGAGCTTGCCGCTCGTGACGCGCGAGAGGTCGAGCAGGTCGTCGATGAGCACTGCCTGGGCGCGAGCGTTGCGTTCGATGCTGGTGAGCGCCCGGGATCGAGCCGCCTCGTCGAGGTGCGGCGCCTTGAGGATCTGCGTCCATCCAAGGAGTGCGTTGAGCGGCGTCCGCAGCTCGTGCGAGAGGGTCGCGAGAAAATCCTCCTTCAGGCGGTTGGCCTCCTGGGCGTCGCGGTACAGCAGCGCGTTGTCGAGCGCCAGGGCCGCGCGTGCGGCCACGTCCTCGGCGAAGGCCTTGTCGCGCTCGTCGTAGCGCCGGTGGCTGAACGATCCCGCCGTGAGCAGACCCAGCGTACGTCCCCGGGCGCGCAGCGGGACCATCACGAACGAAGTGACCGCAAAGTGGCGCAGCAGTTCCAGGTGCGCGGGGCTCTGCGCCGATTGCTCGAGCAGCTCGGGCGGGCAGTCGTGACTGACGACGGTCTCGCCGGTTCTGATCGCGCGCGCGGCCGGGCTGTCAACCGAGAGTGCCGGGGGGAACGCCTTCAGCGCGTCGGCGATTGGCTGGCGGCTGGGCTCCTGGACGACGAGCTCGATGCGTTCGAACCGTCCGTCTTCGCGCTGCACGTCAATGGCACAGTATTCGCCGAAAACCGGCACCGCGAGGCGCGCAAGCGCCTGCAGCGTAGAGTTGTAGTCGAGCGACGAGGCGAGCACACGGCTGGCCTCTGCCAGGAACCGCTGCTCCTGTTCGATCCGCCGGCGGGCGGTGATGTTGATGAACACCCCGAGCGAGCCGCGGACATCCCCATGCTCGTCCAAGAGCGGCGCAGCGTACTCGTACAGGCTGACTCGCTGCCCGTCGGGGCGCAGCACGTCCACTTCGAACTCCCGCACGTTCACGCCCTCCCGTGCGGCCACCTGCATGGGGAGTTCCTCGGGCGCGAGCTCGCGGCCTTCCCGCACGACCTTGAAGGCCGGCCGTTCCGCTTCGGGCGCGCTGAGCGACGCGTTCGCGGTGGTGCTGATGCCCAGCTGGTCGGCGAACGCCTTGTTCACGCGGATGTCGCGGCATTCGGGGTCATCGGCGATGCCGATCCCGATTGGCAGCAGGTCGAAGATCGTTTCAACCTCTCCCGTGCGGCGGCGCAGCTCCGCCGAAAGTTTGCGCACCAGATCGGACGCTTCGACGTCGTGTCCGCGTGAAGACATGGAAGGGCGCATCTTACACCCTCGTCCGGTGCACGAGCCACTGGAAACAGACGTGCGGAGCGGGAGCCCTGCTGAGGTGGCCGCGCATCGCGTCGTCGGTTATAGTTCGCCTCTTGTCTGCGCCACGAGCCGAGGCGCAGCGAACCCGGGAGGCATGCCAATGAAGGGCGGAGTGTTCGTGAGCGGGCTGGCTGCACTGGTGCTGGTCGCGAGTGTCACATCGGCGGCGGCTCAACAGGCCGACGCCGACAGGAAGGAGCTAGCGGAGTACCGGCTCACCAGCGAGGGGCTGGACCGCTATTCCGCCGTGCTTCGCGCGCTGGTGGGTGAGCTGCGCAAGGATCCGCGGTTCCAGGAGATGGCGAAGGTCGAGGCCGAGATCCGGCGGCTCGACAGCAAGGACGACCCCACCGATGAGGAGGTGACGCGGCTCGACGAGCTGGAAGAGCGGCTGGCGCAACTCGAGGAATCCACCGACCTGTCGATGAGCGACGGCTCGCTGGCCGACATCGAGGCACAGATCAGGAAGAACCCGGCGATGGCCGCGGCGGTCAAGGCGGGTGGCTTCACCCCGCGCGAGTACGCGAAGTTTACGCTGACCCTGTTCCAGGCCAGCATGGCGGTCGGGATGCAGAAGGCGGGGCTGCTGAAGGAGATGCCGAAGGACATCCCGCCGGAGAACGTGGCGTTCGTGCAACAGCACGAGCAGCAACTGGCGAAACTGCAGCAGGAGATGGAAGCGCTGGCGCCGAGCGGGCGCGGGCGATAGCGTGGCGAGATCGAGCAATGGATCACGATGACGGGCGCGAGCTGTGCGCACCAGGTGACATTCCGCAGCGGGGCCGGGCAACACGCCATTTGGCGTTCGCACGACTCGCCTGCTATCATCTAGTGTTTCGGCGCGCCCTCAGGGCGCCTCCCCTGTTACCGTCCCCATCGTCCAGAGGCCTAGGACGTGGCCCTTTCAAGGCCAAAACCCGGGTTCGAATCCCGGTGGGGACGTAACCCTTTTACGTAGCAGATTGGCGTAGACCCGTTCGAGCAGCCGACCATAATCGGCGTCGAATGTGTCCTCCGGGCCGATGTGCTCGGTGCCCCGCACGTCGCCCGCTGGGATAAACGCTGGCCGAGGCACCGCAACGCCGTAGAACAGCTTGTCGAACCGCGTCGGTGCCGAAAACTGGTAGCCGTCCTCCACCGGGGTAAAGGTGATGCGACCCGGCAACAGCCGCAGGAGCACCTGCCGTGCTTGCGTTGGGTTCTCC
>JACCRT010000053.1 GCA_013813355.1 Acidobacteriota bacterium
GGCAACGAGAGCGAGGCGAAGGTCTTCGCCAAGCTGATCCATGACTACCAGGCACAACTGAACCTGGAGACGCTTTTCGTCGCCGACGCCGCCCTCTACAACGAGGAGAATCTAAAGCGGCTTGAGACGCTTTCCTACATCTGCCGGGTACCTAAGACCATCGAGCGAGCCCGACAGCTACTGACGGGACTGCAGAGCGCGGAGTTCTCCAATAGTAGGCGGGAAGGCTACCGGCTGTGCGAGGTGGCGGCGGAGTATGGCGGGGTAGAGCAACGCTGGATAGTTGTAGAGAGCGAGAACCGCGCCCAGAGGGAGCTAGCAGGGCTCGACAAACGCATCGAGAAGGAGCACGGCAAAGCCGGCAAGGAGTTGAAAGCCCTCGGTAGGCGCTCTTTTAGCTGCGAGGCTGATGCCCACAAGGCGGCCGACGAGCTCGCCAGGAGCCTTCGCTACCATCGGCTGGAGAACGTTGCAATAGAGGCCGAGCCCTACCATGCCCGACCCGGCAGGCCCCGCAAGGACCAGAGTCCCGAGTATCGCTACCGCGTTCAGGCCGAACTAGAGCCCGACGAGGAGCGGGTAAGCCGCCACAGACAGAGAGCAGGTCGGTTCATTTTAGCTACCAACGTGCTGGATGCTGGACTGCTCGATGCTTCGCAGATCCTCGAGAGCTACCTGGCTCAACAGACGGTAGAGTGGGGCTTCAAATTTTTGAAGGACCCGATGTTTTTCACCGATAGCGTGTTCATAAAGACGCCGAAGCGGGTGGCGGCTGTGGCGATGGTAATGGGGCTATGTTTGCTGGTCTACAGCCTGGGAGAGCGAGAGCTACGCCTGAAGTTGGCCGCCAGTGAGTCGAGCATCCCCGATCAGAGAGGAAAGCCCACCAAGACACCCACGCTGCGGTGGGTATTTCAGCTATTTCAGGCGGTGCATCTGCTGAGAACCGGCTCCGGGGGCAGACTGATTCACGGGCTTACCGGGGAGAGGGAGCACGTCCTCGGCTTCTTCGGAGTCGAGTGCCGACGATATTACCTGCTCGCGTGACGGGGGGTGCGAAATGTGCGAGCATCCGTCCTCCCTACCGGATAGCAGGCTCGCGGCCATGATGGGCGAAGCAGTCGACCTCTCTGCACCGGCAACGGGGCACCGGCTGAGGCTCGCTCTACTACGGGTCTCCGGTGGGGGCTTTCTACCGGCTGCTGTGCCAGGCTTGCCTCTGGGACAGCAGCCTCTCTTCGAAGCTCGGGCTACACGCCCCCGTTAGCGGTGTTCCCTCTCGATAGCCGGACGCCGGGTTGCCAAGCGGTGGTCCTCTCCGGGCCCGTGCTCTGCCGAACTTCGTTCTGCGAAGCCCTTTGACCCTGTTTCGAGCAGGATTTCCGGGCATTTTGTGCGGGGGCGGGCCACGCTTTGCGGTGGAGCTCCCGACGGGCGTAGCGGAGGTCTTACGGGAGCGGTTACTTGAAGCGGTACTGCCGGTACATACCGGCGCTCTCGTCTATGTCCTCCTCGGTCACGTGGTTGCGGCCGCGAGAGGCGACGCGCTCCTCGATGCGCTTGCGGATAAAGCGGCGCATCAGGAAGGGGCTGCGCTTTATGCGGCGGTCGGCCTCCGGGTCCCAGGTGATCTCGGTCTTCTCGGCCAAAGCTCTCGTCTCTTTCTCTTTCTTTTCCCTGCCCGCCTATTCTACCCCAGCCCCCAGTGTGGATGTGCCGGGCGGGTAATGCGGCTAACAGCGCCGCGCATGGCATGGTCTAGAATATGTCTGAGTTAATGAAGGTTCATATGTCTGAGTTAATGAAGGTTCTACGTGGAAGGTGCTTTGGAGAGAGCTGCGGCGCTTGAGGTAGAGAAGGTCTCGCTACTCTATAAGGGGAGCGGGCGCGGGATCCAGGACATCAGCTTCCGTGTGGGCGCGGGTGAGATCTTCGGCCTCATGGGGCCGAACGGCTCCGGGAAGAGCACCCTCCTGCGCGTGCTCTCCACGGCCATGGCCCCGGACTCGGGCTCTTTCAAGGTAGGCGGCCACGATGGCCTGCGCGAGAAGCGGGCGGTCCGCGCCAGGATGGGCCTCATGGTCGACAGGCCGACCCACTACGGCGACCTCTCCGGCTGGGCCAACGCCTACTTCTTCGCCCGCTCCTACGGGGTCGAGAAGAAGAAGGCCGGGGGCATACTCACGGAGCTCTTCGAGTACTTCGACCTCTCCGAGTACAAGGACGACCGGGTAAAGACCTACTCCTACGGGATGGGCAAGAAGCTCGCGCTGGTAGAGGCCATCGCCCACGGGCCGGGGTTCCTGGTCCTGGACGAGCCCTCCCTCGGCCTGGACTATACCTCCCAGCTCGCCTACCAGCGCAAGATCAGGGATCTCGCCGCCTCCGGGGTCTCCATACTCCTGGCGAGCAACCAGGTGGACGAGGTCGAGGCGCTCTGCGACCGGGTCGCCTTCCTGCACCGGGGCCGGGTGCTCTCGGAGGGGACGCCGCAGGAGCTCGTCTCCTCCATAAGCGGCGTGAAGCGCATCGTGGCCACCCTGCGCAACCCGGTGGAGTACGGGGCCGTGGAGCGGGTCTCCGGCGTCGACCGGGTGGTGCCCGAGGGCTCGGACCTCGTGGTCCACTGCCAGGACCGGGCCGGGATAGTCGAGGACGTGGTGGCGGGCTTCGTTGCCTCGGGCGGGGACATCACGGAGCTCTCCGTGCGGCAGCCGAACCTCGAGGACGTGTACGTAAAGCTGACCGGAGAGGCCCTGAACAATGCTAAACCTTAACCCGCCGGACGCCTACTGGAAGAAGGACGTGGTCGCGTTCTTCTCGCGGCGGTTCGCTCTGATAATAAAGATGGTCTACCCGATAGCCCTCATAGTACCCGTGGCCGCGAGCAGCATCCCACCGGAGTACATAGCGGCGGTGATCGGGATAGTGGCTATCATGGCCGGGACCTTCGGGGCCGGTGAGACACTCACCACGGACCTGAACGACGGCATCCTGATGCGAGTCTCCCTCACGCCGATACCGCCCCAGCGGCTGGTCTTCGAGGTGCTCTCGGTGAACGTGGTCCTGGACTTCTTCCAGCTCCTACCACCCCTCATCCTGGTCTTCATCCTGAACCCGGCGCCGCCGGTCTGGGTCGCGGCGGCCCTCTTCGGGGTGTTCATGACGCTCGTGGCGGCGAACTGTATCGGGATCTTTATCGCGAACTTCACCTCCTCTCCGGCGGACGTGCTCCTCTACGCGACGGCGATACTGTTCCCCCTGATCTACATCTCCGGCTTCTTCCGCAACCAGAACCCGGAGGGCATCATGGAGGTGCTGCGCAGCCTCGTCCCGTTCGCCTACATGAACGACGCCCTCCAGGCAGTCTTCGGCATGACGGTGCAGACGAGCCCGGCGGCGGTCTTCGTGTTCCCCACCATTATCTGCACCGTCATGGCGGTCGGCGTGTGCCTGACGGCCCCGCGCCTCCTCTCGCCCCGGCTGTAGCTAACCCCGGCCCGCGAGACCGGCCTTGCAGGCCCTCTCGAAGCTTTTCAGCCCGCGCCACCGCGCGACGAGGCCGGGGCGCTTACCGACCTTTCTTTCACCGGAGCGTTCCTCGACCTCCAGGCGGCCGTTCAGGAGACGGCCGGTGGCGAGGAACGTGGCGCGCTGCTCCATCTCCGGTACCTCGAAGTCGTGGGAGAGGAGGGCCGCGGGTGTGCCGTCGGGCAGCGCCGCGCCGTCCGGGCTCAGAGGCGTAACCGGTATCCTGCCGGCCTCCCAGTCCCCGACCCGCACGGTCTCCGCGGCCAGGCCCTCGCCGCCGCTCCAGGCGAGGACGCCGTGCTCCTCCCCGGTACGGCGGCCGGCGGGCGCGGGCTCCCCGAGCTCCCCGAGGCGCACGATGTGGCGTGGCACGTACCACCAGTACTCCCGCCGCAGGACCGGCGTGTCGGCCAGGGCGCGGGCGGGCGGGAACTTGCGGAGCTCCTGCCACAGGAGCTGCTTCTCGACGAACGTCTC
>JACCRT010000003.1 GCA_013813355.1 Acidobacteriota bacterium
GATGGGCCGAACGCTCAGTTTACCCGGACGGGCAGCCGCGGGCAAGCTTCACGCGGGCCTCGAGCGCCCCCCGGGATGAGCTGAACAGGAGGAAGGGGGGAACTCTCGGTGTGCTGCTCCTGACCTCCTGACCTCCTGTTCGCCTCCCGTACTGCTACTTCGCGCTCGCGTCCACCTCGATCTGCATCGAGCCGCGGAGCGCATTCGAGATCGGGCACTTCCCCTCCGCCTCGCGCGCCACCTCGGGGAACGCCGACGCCTCCATCCCCTCCAGGCCCTCGACCGTGACCTCCAGCTTCGAGGTCGTCAGCTTGATGCCCGCCTCCCCCTTGTCGGCTGTGACGGTCGCCACGACATGCGTCTTCGCCGCGCTCGCGTTCTTGCGGCCCAGCGTCGCGTTGAGCGCCATCGCGTAACAGGCCGCATGCGCCGCCGCCATCAGCTCTTCAGGGCTCGTGTGCCCCTCGGGCTCACCGACACGCGCCGGAAACGTGACGGGCAGCGTGAATGCCCCCGTCCCCGCCTTCGCCTGGCCCTTGCCCTCCATGACCGATCCCGCCCAGTCCACCGTCACCGACCGCGAAAACGTCGCCATCAATTTCTCCAATCCTATTTGCGCCTCTTACCCGGCAAGGCGAGTTGCACCACGACGCCGACCAGCCCGAGCGCCAGCCAGCCATACAGATCCCATTGTGTCGCAGGAAGCGGGTCCAGGGGGTACACCTGGTACACGGTGCGCGCGGCCGCCTCGGAGGTGGTCCGCTCGGTGAGCAGCGCCACGCCCCCGACAATGGCCATCTGGGCGCCGGCAAAGGCCGTGGCCACGACGATCACGTAACGCTCGAGCCACAACGCCAGCAGCGCTCCTGCGATCGACAGAACGATCACGACCAGCATCCCGGGTTCGCGGCCGAGACTCGTCCACAGCACGTGCGCAGCCATGGCCCCCAAGCCGGCGCCGATGAGCGCCACGCCGGCGAAATACGCGAAGATGAAAATCAGCGCGCCCGCGAGCCCGCCGAGAAGAACCGCGCCGATCAGCCACAGCGTCTGCTCAGACCCGACGAACGTCGTCGCCACCAGGGCGCCCAGGATGGCGCCGAAGATCCCCAGCACGAGACGGAACATCCGGTACCCCGCGAAACACGCGAGGAGCCCTCCGGCCAGCAGGATGATGGCGGCCGGAAGCTGGAAAGACGCGGGGAGCATGCCCGCCGATTATATGATGGCGCGGTGCCCCCCACGCCGTCGACTCGCCGCGCTGCCATCACCGGCATCGTGACGACCGCGGCGGGCCTCGCGCTCTTCGCGTGGCTCGTCTGGCGCGTCGGACCCGACGAGATCTGGAGCGGCCTCGTTCAGATCGGCTGGGGCATGGTGCTGCTCGTCGCGCTCGGGGGCCTGCGCCTCGGCGCGCGCGCCACCGCCTGGGTCCTGGCCATGGAGCCGCCTCACCGGCTGCGCCTGCGCGACGCCTTCAACGCCGTCGTGTGCGGCGACACGCTCGGAAACGTCATCACCCTCGGCCCAATCGTGAGCGAGGCCGCCAAGCTGGCCTGCGTGCGCGGGCGCGTCCCGCTCGGCCCGGCGCTGACAGCCCTGGCGGTCGAGAACGTACTCTACACGCTGTCAGTCGCGGGAATGATCGCCGCCGGCACCGTGGCGCTCCTGTACAGCTTCCACCTGCCCGATCGACTGCTGTGGGTCAGCGAAGCATCGCTCGGCCTCCTCATCATCCTGTTCGCCTTCGTCGCCTGGCTCCTCTGGCGTCGTCCGAAGGTCATCGCGACGGTCCAGGCGCACCTGGACATCGGCCCTTTATCGCGGTCGTTCGCCCCGCTCGAAAAGATCAAGCGGCTCGAGCACGACCTCTACTCGTTCGCCGCCCGACGCCGCGCCGCGGTCGTGCCCATCGTCGGGGCCGAAGCCGCGTTTCACGCCCTCGGCGTCCTCGAAACACACGTGACGCTGTGGATGATCCTCGGCGAGCCGCCATCGGTGCTCGTCTCGTTCATCCTCGAGGGCGCCGTCCGGCTGATCGCGGTGGTCTTCAAGGTGGTGCCCTTCCAGGTGGGCGTCGGGGAGGCGGGCGCCGGGGCGCTGACGCAGGTGCTGGGAATGGGAACCGCGCCCGGCGTCACGCTCGCGCTGGCGCGAAAAGCGCGGATGGGAATCTGGTCCCTGGTGGGCGGCATCCTCCTCGTCCGCCAGGGGCTCACGACGCGGAAGGTGCTCGAAGAGGCCGAAATGAACCCTGCCCCGCAGCCCGGCCCCTGACCTTCAACCTCCAACCTTCAGCCTTCAACCTCCAACCTTCAGCCTTCAACCTTCAACCTTCAGACTTCTCTTCTGCCTTCCATCGCCTTGGTCATCGTCACATCGTCCGCGTATTCGAGGTCGCTGCCGACCGGGACACCCATGGCGATCCGGGTGACGCGGACGCCAAGCGGCTTGAGCAGCTTCGCCAGGTAGATGGCGGTCGCCTCACCTTCGACGTTCGGGTTGGTGGCGAGGATCACTTCCTCGACCGACCCCGACGCGACGCGCCCCAGCAACCCCTTGATCTTTAGGTCGTCAGGACCCACGCCGTGCAGCGGCGACAGCGCGCCCATCAGCACGTGGTACATCCCCCGGAAGCCGTGCGTCTTCTCGATGCCGGCTACGTTCTCGGGTTGCTCGACGACGCAGATCGTGCGGACGTCGCGTTCGGGGCTGGTGCAGTAGAAGCAGGGATCGACGTCGGTGATGTTGCTGCAGGTGGAACAGTAGGTGACGCGGTCCTTGACCTCGCGCATGGCGTCGGCCAGCCGGTCGACTTCTTCGCGGGGCGTCTTGAGCACGTGAAACGCAATGCGCTGGGCACTCTTCACGCCGATGCCCGGCAATCGCTGAAGCTGCTCGGCAAGCTTCTTCAGGGGATCCGGCTGTGACATCAGAACCCGCGCTCAGGCGGACTGGCCTGCGCGCCCGGTGAGCCGGCCCCGAAGTCCAACGATGCCCCTGCGTCCATGATCCGTGTAATCCGTGAAATCCGTGTAATCCGTGTAATTCGTGATCGTCCTGAATCCGTGGTCTAGAACATCCCCGGGATCTTCAGCCCGCCCATCATGCCGCCCATCTGCTGCGACATTTCCTCGTCGGCCTTCCGGTGGGCGTCGTTGATGGCGGCCAGGATCAGATCCTGCAGCATCTCGACATCCTCCTTCGACACGGCTTCGGGATCGATCTTCAGCGACTGGATCTGCTTGGCGCCGTTCATCACGACCGTCACCATGCCGCCGCCGGCACTCGCTTCGACCCGCATCTCGGCCATCTGCTTCTGCATCTTTTCCTGCATCTGCTGGGCCTGCTTCATCATCTGCTGGATGTTCACTGAGAATCCTTTCTACGTGTGATGTGCCACGTGCTGCCGTGCCTGGCCGCGGTAGCGCCGAAGCGCGAAGGCGGACTACGTGCTGCGTTTCAGCTCTTCCACGTCCTTTATATCAGCTGCGAAGACATCGAGCATCGCCTGCACGCCGGAGTCGGCGAGTGCCTGCTGGCGCAGCTCGGCCTGCCGGGTATCCCCGCCACTGGGTGCTGCACCCGTGGTCGACTCGACAGGACCGGTCGCAGGAGACGGCGCTCCGGGGCGTGGCACCGCCGCGCCATCGGAGGTTTCCTCGGCGACGACGGCCATGCGATGCCCCGCCAGCTTCGTGGCGATCGTCTCGAGCCACGCGCGCATCGGCGGCTGGTCGAGCTGCGCACGCAGGGCGCGATGCTGCGGCGTAAACGTGAAGACGATTCGCTCGCGCTCGACGTCTATCCGCTGCGCCTGCGCGACGACGGTGCCGTAGAGGAACTTCTTCTGCTTCCTGACCTCGTCCAGAAAGGCGTCCTTGACGTCGGCAGCCGCGACGGGCTGCACGTCTGGCCCCCCTTCCCCATTCGGGGCCGCCTTCGTGGCCGCCTCGACCGCCTTCACGGTGGCAGCCGTGGAGGATGCGAACGGCGCCGGCCGTCGAACGGCGCGGGGACCGGGTTCCGGCGCAGCGGGCGCCGCGCGGCGGGGCGCGGCAGGTCGCTGAACCGATCCACTGCTGCCGCCGGATCGCGGTGGAACCACGCCTCCCTTTTCGAGGCCCTGTATGAGATCGCTGATCGGCACGAGCTGGCGCAGGTGGATCCATCGGAGCAGCGCCATCTCGAGGTGATAGCGGGGGTAGGCGGACGTCCGGATCTCGTAATCGGCCTTCGTCAGGATCTCGAAGGCACGCATCAGGTCCTCGTTCGAGAAGGTCTTCGCCAGCGCCAGCAGCCGATCGCGTTCGCCTTCGGCGGCAATCTCCGTATCGCTGGCCCGGGACGGGTCGATCCGGACGACCAGCAGGTCGCGTGTCAGCCGCGCCAGCTCGCGGACGACCAGGCGCAGGTCGTAGCCCGCCTCGACCGCCTGACCCGCAAAGGCAAAGGCGGCGGCGGCGTTCTCGGCGGCTACCGCCTCGGCGATATCCATCAGCACGTCCCGCCGGACGAGGCCGAGCACGGTGGCCACATCCTCCGCGGTGATGCGGTCGCCGGCAAAGGCCATGACCTGGTCGAGCGAACTCTGCGCGTCGCGCATGCTGCCGTCACCAGCGCGTGCCAGCAGCAGGATCGCGGCCTCGTCGATCGCGATCTTCTCGGCCTCGGCAATCAAGCGCAGGTGATCGGCAATCTGGTTGAGCCCGATCGACTTCAGCTCGAAGACCTGCGAGCGCGACTGGATGGTGACCGGGACCTTCTCGATCTCGGTCGTCGCCATCATGAACACCACGTGGGGTGGCGGCTCCTCGACGGACTTCAGCAGCGCATCGAACGACTGGGGCGAGAGCCGGTGCACCTCGTCGATGATGAAGATCTTGTAACGGTCCCGAGCCGGACGTACGCCGAGGCCGGCGATGATGACTTCGCGGACCTTGTCGATCTGGGTATTGGTGGCGGCATCGATCTCGATGACGTCCATGTCGCGCCCCTGGGCGATCTCGATACACGGGTCACACGTGCCGCACGGTTCGGCGGTGGGCCCCGTGTCGCAATTGAGGCCGCGCGCCAGGATGCGGGCGGTCGTCGTCTTCCCGACGCCGCGAGGGCCCGAGAACACGAACGACTGCGCGATGCGATTCGCGGCGATGGCATTGCGCAGCGTCTGCGTGACGCCGCGCTGGCCGATCACGTCCTCGAACCGCTGAGGACGCCATTTTCTGGCTAGGACCTGGTAGGACACTGGAGTGGAGCTGACGAGAAGAATATCAAAGGGTGATCGGGAACGGCCGCGGCAGCGTGGCTCCACCGCGACCCGGGAGGCCTGCGGCACATCTGAGGCTCTGCTTAGCGCTGCTGCCTTCCGGCCCTGACGCGATTCGCAGTCTGAGATTGCACAGGTTCCGGGCCGCGGTGCAACCATCCGCCTTCGCGCTCGCGCGCGACGGTTGGGGCTGCCGAGGCCGAACTGACAGTGTACCTCCGGGGCACCGACCGGGCAAGACGGTACCCCTTACAGGAGATCAGGAGATCAGGAGAATCCTCTGGACACCGATGGCTCCTGACCTCCTATCTACCCTTTACAGAAGGTCAGGAGATCAGGAGAAACCTCCTGGAAACCGATTGCTCCTGACCTCCTGTCCAACGGAAGCTGAAACTACACCGGGTGGGACACGCCGAGGACGCGGTCCCCTTCGGCGTTCAGGAAGCTGATGAGCGCCTGGCGGTGCCGGTGCTCCGCGCGGCGGAGGATGGCGCCGAACTCCGGCATGGCCCGGACGCTGTCGAGCCACGGATCCCGCGCCAGCGCGGGGAGGCAGAAGAATCCCTCGTCGACGACGCCGCCCAGCAGTTCGAGCGCCGGTTCTCTGAAGCCGAGGTGCGCGGCGTGGCGCGCAAAATAGTAGCGACCCTCCGGATCCGGCAGCGTGAAGAGGGGCTGCAGCGCCGCGAAACTCTCGTCGGGGCGCCCCTCGATGAGCAGCTCCAGCGCGCGCGTGACGTGCAGGAGGCGGTTCTCCGTCCCCGAATCAATCGCCTTCAATGAGACCAGCGCCTCGTCAGTGCGCCCGAGCATCACGAGCGCGAGGTTCCGCATGTAAGGAATCGCTTCGAACTGGAAGTCGAGCACGGCCTCGTAGTCCCCGAGCATGAAGAAGGTATGGGCGCCGCTCGTCCGGACCCTGGAGTCCAGCCGGCGGGCCTGCTCCACGGCCGCGATCGACGCCCTCAGGAGTCCGCAATACCGGCAGGAGTGAACCAGGCCGGCATACAGCTCGGGATCGGCCGGCCGCTCGCGCGCGCGCGTGATCAGCCGCACCATCGACTGCTCGGCGCGCCCGAGGTCCACCTCCAGGTGGGCATAGATGTTCTCGGCCACCGAATGATCGGGATTCAGCTCGAGGGCCCGCTTGAGCGCCGCTTCCGCGCGCTCCTGCTCCTGGCCCCCTTCCTCCTTCATGTACTTGCCGATCAGCCGGAACATCCGTCCGACGCCGGCCCACGCCGGGGCGTAGTGCGGATCGTCGGCCACGCACTGCTGATAGAGCTCGAGCGCCGCCCGCCACTGCCCGGTCTCGCGGCTCATCTCGTTGGCGCGGAGGTACCGTTCGTAGACCTGCGGGGTGGCAGGCACGTCCTGTTTCAGCATCCGGCGCTCGCGAGCGGTCAGCGGCAGCGAGAGCGACTCGACGATCTTCCCCGTCAGGTCGTCCTGCACGGCGAACAAATCGCCGACCGGCGCCTGGGTCGTCTGGGACCAGACGACGGTGCCGGAGGGCACTTCGAGCAGCTGCGTGGACACCCGCAGCTGACCGCCGCTCCGAAGCAGTGTCCCGACGACGATGGCGTCCACTTCCGCGTCCGAGGCAATCGCCTTGAGGTCAGGGGCATCAGAGGCAAACCGCGAAGCGGCGAGGCTCGACCGCACGACGAGGGACTGGAGCCCCGACAGCGCGCTCGAAATGGCGTCGGCAAGGCCGAACGCCAGGAAATCGGTTTCTTCGTCCGGCCGCAGGCTGCGCAACGGCAGCACCATGAGCCGCGTCACCGCCCGCGGCGTCACCGTGCTGTTCGTATCCGCGAGCGCGAGCGCCGCGCGGATATCGCGCGCCATGGCCTCGACGTCCGCGTACCGATCGGCCGGCTTCTTGCCGAGCGCTCGATGGACGACACGGTCGAGCGCCATCACGACGGCGCCGCCGCTCAGCACTGGCGGCTGCTCGTAAATGATGGCGTGAAACACTTCGACGGGTGAGCGTCCCGCAAAGGGGGGCTTCCCGGAGAGCATTTCGTAGAGGATGACGCCGGCCGCGAAGATGTCCGCGCGTCCGTCGATCACTTCGCCGCGGAGCTGCTCAGGCGCGGCGTATTGAGGCGTGCCCACCACCATTCCGGCCGCGGTGAGACGCGCCAGCGTCTCGCCCTCCGCGGCCGCCTCGAACGAGAACGCGAGCCCGAAGTCGAGCAGCTTGACGCCGTGCGGCGTGAGGAAGATATTCGTGGGTTTCAGGTCCCGGTGGACCAGCCCCTGGCGGTGCAGCGCTTCGACGCCGGTCAGGATGCCAAGGATGGCGGCTCCGGCCTCCTGGAGCGGCAGGGGCCCTCGGTCGAGCCGGGTGGCGAGCGATTCGCCGAGGAGCAGTTCCATGGCCAGAAACAGGTCACCGGCGTCTTCGCCGACCTCGTAGAGCTGGCAGATGGCGGGATGGTTCAGGCTGGCCGCCGCACGGGCCTCGCGGAAGAGCCGATCCCGGGCCGCCGGATCCGACGAGGCCGCTCGGAGCATCTTGATGGCGATCGGCCGGCCCAGCCGATCGTCGTACGCGGAATACACGACACCCATGCCGCCTTCGCCGAGCGTTCCCGTCACCGAATAGCGGCCAATCGAGGTACGCATGCGGGGGGCGAGTGTACTGCGCGCGTCACGCGCCGGGCAAGGGGTCGTTTCGCCTCGGCGGAAGGAACGGTGGCCCTGGCGCACCGGAAGCGGCCTCGCAGTTGACTGTCAGACCGAGAGTCAATACACTCCTAATCAGGAGTCTACTGATGGCACACCCGAGGCGGTATCCGGCCACACGTTACCGGCTCGAAATGCCTCCCGACCTGTCGGCGCGCGGCGAGCGCGAACGCCTCTCGCCGGCCGCGCTGCGCGCCTTCTTCAACATCATGGCACGGTGGCAGGTGCGGGACGAGGATGCGCGCGCGCTGCTCGGCGGCGTCAGCAACGGGCCCTTCTACGAGATGAAGCGCAGCCCGGAACGCATCCTCGAGACCGACCGGCTGACGCGAATCTCGTATCTCATCGGGATCGTCAAGGCGCTCAACATCCTTCACGGGCAGCCACTTGCCGACGAGTGGGTCCGGTTGCCGAACAGCAATCCGCTGTTCGCCGGCGAGGCGCCGCTCGCCTTCATGACGCGCGGGGGGCTGCCCGCCATGCAGACGGTCCGCCGGCTGCTCGACGCCCGGCGGGCGGGCTGAGCCAGGTCACGGATTACACGGATTCTCAAGAGCACGGCTTTTCCGGACCCATGGACACTTCGCCCGTGCGATTGCCGCCCGTCACGCTCGTCCGCCAGTTCGACACCCACCGTCTCGTGCCCTCGCGCCACGGCGACACCGTCCTGGCCGACCTGTCGACCGACGAGGCCGACCTCCAGGCGATCTTCGATCTGGATGCGGCCACCAACGATCGGCTGCTTGCCGGGCAGCAGCCCCTGCCGGGTATCGGGGTGGAAGAACTGGTCCACGCGGTACCGCATGCCGCCGTCGTCAATGCCGCGTTCTGCCACGCCCATCCACTCGGCGGCCGCTTCAACGGACCGGACCGCGGCGCCTGGTACGCCGGGTTCGAGCTCGCCACGGCGCAGGCGGAAGTGGTGTTTCACAAGTCCGTACAGCTCGCGGAGGTCGGCCGGTTCGAGGACTCGGTCACCTACGACGATTACATTGCCGATTTCAGCGCAAGCTTTCACGACCTTCGCTCGTCGGGGCGCTCGAGTCGCCCGGCACGGGGATTCTCGGCCTGCCTCGACCCGGATACCTACGTGGACTCGCAGGCGCTCGCCGAGCACCTGGTGAGCGCGGGGTCACTGGGCATCGTGTATCCGAGCGTGCGGCGGGAGGGCGGCACGTGCCTGGCGTGTTTCAGGCCCGCCCTGGTTGGGAACGTGCGGCGCGGGAAGACTTATCGGTTCAGGTGGGAGGGCAGGCCAGACCCAGCGGTGACGCTGGCGCGTTAGAACGAGCCGCCGGCACCTCATGCTCAATCCCGGCTGGTCGGACAGCTTCAGCGCAGGAACAACGCCAGGAGGGCGACCCCGATCACGACGAACACCAGCGTCAGCTTCAGGGCCGTGCCGACGATGAAGCCGATCCAGGCGGCGAGGCCGGCGCGTCCGGCGGCCCTGAGGTCGCGGCGGACCGTCAGCTCGCCTGCCACCGCACCGGCGAAGGGGCCGATGATGAGGCCGGGGAGCCCGAAGAACAGCCCCGCGATGGCCCCGAGCGCTGCGCCGACCGCCGCCCGCGGGCTCGCGCCCACGCGCCTGACGCCGAGTGCCGCGGCGGCGATATCGATTGCGTACGCGGCGGCGGTGATCAGGCCCAGCGCGACGAGCGTCAGTGGTCCGATGCGCGCGAACCCGTCACCCCAGGCCGCCACCAGCACGCCGGCGAACACGAGGATGGGGCCCGGCAGCCCGGGCATCACGGTGCCGACGACCCCGGCCACGACGAGAATCAGCGCGAGGATCCAGGCCACTTCATTCCTTGACCCTTCCAGCCCTTTCGCAGACGTGCCTATTTTTTCGGAATCGGCGTCAGATCTCTGATCTTGCCTGCGACCTTGCGGCAGGCGTCGATCAAATCCGAGACCAGCCTGTCATCAACATCGAGGACGCCTTCGTACTCGGTCCGATTCCGGATGTCGTGGCACTTCGACAGGACTCGCCAGACCTCATGCCCCAAGCCAAGAGTGTCCGGCAGCACCTGAAAAACGATGTACCGCTTCGATGGCCGGAACCCGTGGTGCCTGAGCGCCGCCAGGCACAGTGCGTGAGCGGCGCTGTAGGCGAGATCGAACCTGCCGTCCAGCGAGTTCTCATCGTTCTCCGCGTCCTTCAGCCGCGCCAAGCCCGAACGGACGAGGCCTGCGAACTCGTTCGCATCGGGAGGTTCCTTCGCGAGAACGTTTCCCGGACCCGCGAGGCGATCAAGCGGCGACGGGAAGGTCACCGTCGGATCCAATCACCCAGAGTTTCGGCTGCTCGAGCATCCGCGTCACGAATGCGTCTTCTGTCCCGGCGCGCTTGGAAAATTCGGCGGCGGTGTACACCGTGGGGTTGACCCTCCGACCCACGGCTCGCGTGACCAGCTCGAGGGCGCCGAAGACTTCGCCGTAAGTGAGGCTGTCGCTGATGATCATCAGGTCAATGTCGCTTGCCGATTGGTCGGTCGCCTTGGCCACGGACCCGTACACGAAGGCCGCCCGAATCGTTTTCGACAAGGGCTTCAGGGCATCGCGCAGCGGCTCCGCGAGACCGACCGTTTTCAACACGATATTCCGCAGCTCGGAATATAGCGGTGACGCCGCGTTGGCCTGGTAGTGCTTTTGATGGCCAATCCGACGCGCCGAGATCAGCCCGCTTCCCTCCAGCTTCGCGAGTTCGCGCTGGGCCGCTCCAGAGCCCGTCCCCGCGTCCCGAATCAGCTCCGAG
>JACCRT010000004.1 GCA_013813355.1 Acidobacteriota bacterium
AGCCGGCGACCCGCCACGTGCAGGTGGCCGAGATGGTCATCGAGAAGGCCAAGCGCCTCGTCGAGCACAAGAAGGACGTCGTCATTCTGCTCGACTCGATCACGCGCCTGGCCCGCGCCTACAACACGGGCGCCTGCGGCCCGGCCGGAGCGCGCGGGCGTTCGCCGCCCCCCGAGAGCGCGGCTGGCGAACTGCGTGGCGGGATGCTGCTCTTCGGGGAGAACGTGAGCCACACGCTGGCCGTGACGCTCGCAAGCGGGTTCCCGGCAGCGTGCAGGTCAGGAACGTTGGCCTGCGTGGCACCGGCGACCTCCGCCGTTCGCCTGAAAGGGCGGTATGGCATGTAGCCGACACATGCTAGCATGTAGACATGTCTGACAAGACCACCGTGACAGAACGGGGCCAAACGGCCATTCCGGCGCGGATCCGCCGGGAAACAGGCGTCACACCGGGAACGGAACTGGTGTGGGAGGTTGTCGGTCCCGACGAATGGCGGGTGAACGTGGTGCGCGAACATGCCTCCAAGCCCGACCCGCGCGCGATGCGGGGATTCAGCCGGCGGTTCCGGGCTCCTCGGCGGACAGCGGACTGGATGCGGGAATTGCGCGCCGGGGAGCCCTGATGCTCGTCGTCGATACCTGCGTGCTGATCGACGTCACGGAGGATGACCCCGAGTTCGGCGAGAGGTCAGCCGAGTGCCTGGCGGAACGACTTGATGAGGGCCTGACCATCTCCCCGGTGTCCTACGTCGAGCTGGCTCCCGTGTTCGATGGCTCCCGCCGAGTACTGGACGAGTTCCTGGTCGGCATGGGCATCGATGGCTCGGCGATCTTCGACACGACCGATCGCAACTCGGCTTTCAGCGCCTGGGCGCGGCACGTCAGCGAGCGACGGGCCCGAAGAGCGGGCCGCCGGCCGGTGGCCGACGTGCTGATCGGCGCCCTGGCGCTCCGGCACGACGGGCTCATCACGCGGAACGGCGACGACTTTCTCGCGCTCTATCCCAAGCTCCGCATTGTCGATCCGACGGCGCATCAGGGGTAACCCCAGGCGTCAACCAATCACTCAATTCAATCAATCACCTCCGAGCCGACGCCGGTGGCGACGCGGCTGCGGCCCTGTCGCTCGCGCAGCTCGACTCTCAGGAGCGGAGGGTCTGACGGGATTGCCGCTCGCTTTCCCAGAGTCGATGCCGCCTCCCCGGCAAGCCGAGCGCCAAGGCGGCTTGGGTCATGCCGGGTAGGTGGCGTTGATCCAGGCGATGAAGCGTGCCCATCGCTCCCGCCACACCGTCAACGATCGCTCCTTCTCTTGTGGCGTCATCGTCGAGTAGTGCAGTGAATTCATCGCCAGCTGCTTGAGCGCTTTGAGGTCGAGGCCCCAGGCCATGTACGCGGCGTAGAAGTCGTGGGTCAGCCCGGCCGCCCACTACATCAACGACAACAGTCCGGCCGTTCTCTCCAGCGACGACCCCGGCATCTTCCGACGTGGCCGGATCCGAAGCTGCACGCCACGAACGGGACGCCCCGGCGCTCGGCGGTCGGGCCCGCGGTGCGCCGCACGTAGCGCGGCGGATCACGAGGCCGGCTACCGCGCCTCGCCCTGGCACTCGGGACACTGCATCCGAACGAAGCGCACCCACTCGACGAGGTCGTCGAGATCCGGCGCAGTCGGGTCGATCGTGGTCACGTGATGGATCTCGCCCCAGCGGTCCGCCACCACAGCGCCCGGCTGGGGCACCCCCTCAATCGCGGAGGTGGTCACGACCACCTCCGCCGCACTGCCGACCCGCGCCCGCAGGTCGGCGGCGAGCGATGGGGGTGCGTCGACCGAAACGCTGGCTATCCGCTGCTCGACGACCTGCTCGCCGTGCTTTACGCGCATCCGCAGGTCCACGTGGACGTCGGCGTCATCGTGTACACTCAACCCCGCGCGGCGTTCTACCGCTTCCTGCAGGGAATCGTGGAGGCGGGATTCGGCAATCGGGTGATGTTCGGGTCCGAGCAGATGGTCTGGCCCGGGGTGATCGAGCGGGCCATCGCGGTCATCGAGGACGCGGCGTTCCTCAGCGAGCCGCAGAAGCGCGACATCCTCTACAACAACGCCGCGCGGTTTCTCCGGCTGAGCGCCGAAGAGATTGCCGACCGCTCGCTCGATCACGCCGCTGCTGGCGCCGCCGGAAAGGAAGTAGACCCTCGCGGGCAGCCGCGAGCTGATCCGCTGTCCCCTCCATCTGCGCACTGCACTTCCGCACACGCAGCGCCGTGCCTGCCGAGCTACAAGTTCGGCGAAGAGCCATTCTGCGCGGCCCGCGGCTGAATCGTGCTGTTGCGATCAAGTGAGGCAGTCCGGATCCCGGCATTCCAGTCCCCGAAATGGCGCAGGCCGTGACCGGGGCAAAGCCGCTATACTCCGCCGGGGGAGACAGCATGAAGGGAACAACGATCCTGGCGCTCGCTTTCGCGGGAAGCCTCGTCGCCACCGGCCAGCCACCGGCGCCGGCCCACCGCCTGGTGGATCTCACGCACGCCTACGACAGCGATACGCTGTACTGGCCGACGTCGCCGTCGAAGTTCTCGCTGGAACCGCTCGCCCACGGGCTGACCGAGGGAGGCTATTTCTACTCGGCCTATCGGCTCTCCACGCCCGAGCACGGCGGCACCCACCTCGACGCGCCCATCCATTTCGCGGAAGGGAAGCGCACGGTCGAGCAGATCCCACTCGAGCAGTTGATCGCGCCCGCGGTCGTGCTCGATGTCACGAAGCAGGCGGCGGCCGACAGGGATTATCGTCTGACGTTAGACGACGTGACGGCCTTCGAGCAGCGCCATGGGCGCATCCCCGCCGGCGCCATCGTGCTGCTGCGGACCGGGTGGAGCCGCTTCTGGCCGGACGCGAAGGCCTATCTCGGGGACAACACGCCCGGCGACGCGTCGAAGCTGTCGTTCCCGAGCTACGGCGTCGAGGCGGCCCGGATGCTCGTGGACGAGCGTCGCGTCGGCGTGCTGGGCGTGGACACCGCATCGATCGACTACGGCCGCTCCACGGACTTCATGGTGCACCGGACCGCCGCCGCGCGGGAGGTGCCGGGCCTCGAGAATCTCACGAACCTCGATCAGCTCCCCGCGACGGGTGCGACGGTCGTGGCGCTGCCGATCAAGATCGCAGGGGGCTCCGGCGGGCCCGCGCGCGTGGTCGCGATGATTCCGCGGTGATGAGATCAGCCGTCCCGCGTGACCAGTTTGAAACGTCCTGAAACGCGACGATTGGCGACACACAGCCCTGCGGTGCCATCAGTATTTCACGCAGACCGCCACTCGCATGCGGGATTGCCTCCAGCAACGGTGAAACATGAAGCTCATCCCGGTTAAATCATCCGCGCTGGCCATCGTCCTCGGCCTCTCCGCACCGCTTGCGGCGCAAACGGCGAACGCGCAACCGGGTGCTACGCCGGACATCGCCGCGCGTATCGACGCGGTCTTCACCGTCCACGCCGGCACCGACGCGCCCGGGTGCGCGGTGGGCGTATCGCTGGCCGGCGACATCGTGTTTGCGAAGGGCTACGGCATGGCCAGCCTCGAGCACGGTGTGCCGATCACGGCGCAGACGGCGTTCGACATCGGCTCCGTCGCCAAGCAGTTCACGGCCGCCGCGGTGCGACTGCTCGAGCAGCGCGGCCGCCTGTCACTCGACAACGACGTCCGCCGCTACGTGCCTGAGCTGCCGGACTACGGCACGCCGATCACGCTGCGCAACCTGCTGCAGCATACGAGCGGGCTGCGCGACTACGGCACGCTCGAGTCGCTCGCAGGCCGGCACGTACGCACGATGCCGGAGTTCATCGGGCTCCTCGCGCGGCAGCGTGCGCTCAACTTCGTGCCAGGCGAGCGGCACGAGTACAGCCACAGCGACTATTCCGTGCTCGCGCTCGCAATCGAGCGCGCGGCGGGTGAGGGGTTCGGCCAGTTCATCGAGCGCGAGCTGCTGCAGCCGCTCGGCATGACATCCAGCCGCGTGCACGACAGCCGCGGCGCGGCAGTGCCCGGTCGCGCGCTCGCCTACGCGGAGACGGGGCACGGCTACAGCGTCATATTCCCGCGCAATGAGATCGTCGGCGGTGCGAAGCTCTACACCACAGTCGAGGACCTGCTGCGGTGGGAGCGGAACTTCCACGAGCCGGTGGTCGGCGGCCGTGCCCTGATGGACGCGTTGGTCGCACGGCCGCGGCTCGCCTCCGGCGCGACAATCCCGTATGCCAGCGGGCTGCGCATCGGCGAGTACCGGGGCCTGCCGACCGTGCACCGCAGCGGCGGCGGCACCTTTGCCAGCGAGATGCTGCGCTTCCCGGAGCAGCGGCTGGCGGTGGTCACGCTGTGCAACACGAGTGCGTCGCATCCGCGCTATCTCAGCCAGGAGGTCGCGGCGCTGTACCTGGCCGAGCAGATGCAGAGCCTCGCTGTCGTGCCTGCGCGGCGCCAGGTCGAGACGCCGCAGGACGAGCTCGTCCGCTACGCCGGCGTATACCGGCCCCTCGAGACACCATGGAACATCCTCCGTATCGCCGCCCGTGACGGCGCGCTGCAGGAGGTGTTCCCCGACAGCGGCTGGTACTGTCAGTCGATGAGCCTGTCGAAGTACTCGAGCGCATTCCCGAGTCGGAGCTGTGGCAGCCGGCGGCCGCCGCACTGGAGGAATTCGCCGGCAGCTTCCACAGCGAGGAGCTGGACGCGTCCTGGAGCGGCTGTTCCTCGATGGCGGGGCGCCGGGACCGGTCACGCTGACGTATGCCGGCGGCAAGCTGCTGACGGTGGAGTCCGGCGCGGACATCGCCGGTTTTCGTGAATACCTGGCCTCCGCGCTGCCGTTGAGCGAGCAGCTGACCGGGCTGAAGTTCGGACTGAATCCCCACGTCACCGATGCGCGCGTGCTGCCGCTGATGGGCGCGGGAATGGTCAGTCTCAGCGTGGGCAGCAACCTCGTGCTGGGCGGCGATATCGATCTGCCGTTCCTCATCTTTCTGACTCTGGCCGGTGCGACGGTGCATGTGGATGACCATCTCGTCGTGGACGCCGGCGTACTCCGGGAGAGCGTGGGGGCCGGGCCCACGCCAGCCGGGGCCGAGCCTGCCTGCGCGGCCGGCGCGTGTCCTCTACGTCCGGGCCGGTGATCAGGACGAGCCCCACGTACGGCGACGTCCTCGCGACCGTGCCTTTTGGGGCTGGGGGCGGCATGCCGCACCACCTCGAGTACGAGCTGCCGCCGGCCGGTCGGCTGCTCTTCGGCAACGCCCACCACCACGAACAGGTGCTGCTGTTCGACTTCGCCGACGCGCTGCAACCGCGCCTCCGGCATCATCGTGAGCACGGGCGACGGCGTGCCGCCGTGATCACGGCTCTCCCACCCTGTGGATCGGGGGATGCTCGACGAGGTGCATGTTGTAGGCCGGATCGACAGGGGGCTCCGACAGCCGCAGCGACAGCCAGAGCGCCATCGCCAGCACCGCCACCGCGGTGAGCAGCACGACGAGGACCAAATACCAGACGAGGGAGCGGAACGGCGCCCGCAGCTCGTCGCGCTCCACGGACACGACCGTCAGCCACCGCAGCTCCGGAAAACTCTGTGCGAGCTGGCTCGGCGCGACCGCGACCACGCGGAGAGAGCCCTCGGGCGATCGCGCTTCGTAGGACCATGCGTCGGGTGCCGCCAGCGCCTCCGCGCGATCGGCCACCCCCTGGCGCAGCAGATCCGCGGCGAAGAACCGATCGCGGGGCGCGTGCGGGCGCCGCCGGAACACGATGGAACCGTCCGGCCGCACGAGCATGGCTTCCGCCGTGGCGCCGACTTCGAGGCCGGCAATGGCCGCCAGCGTTTCACGGCTGTCGGCCACGATCTTCATCACGCCCGCGGCGCCGTCGCCTCCCGGCGCGGGGACCGGCACGGCAATCTCGAAGGCATACACCTGGGCGCTCTCATCGCGCCCCACGTCCGAGACGCGGACGCGCCCGCGGCCGTTGTCCCACGCCTGGTACCACCAGCCCTCGTCGGCCTGATAGTAGTCCGACGTGATGCCGGACGCGGCGACCAGGCGGCCGTACCGATCGGTGACCAGCACCTCGCGGTAGGCCGAGTCGTGGGCGACGAGGTCGGCGAGGAACTGCGAGGCCGGCGTCGTCAGGATGCCCAGCCGCGCCGCCGTGGCAGCCCCATCGGCAATCCATTGGCTGTCGAGTTCCGCGACCCTGCTCTGATCGAAGGGCTGCTCGTTGCCGTCCGCGGCCGCCCGCCGAAGGTCCGGCACCCGGCCGAGCAGCGCGGCATCGAGGATGCGACGGTAGACGTAGGCGTCGACCGCCGCCGCGGTATGCGAGGCAACCTGGCGGAGTTCCGCCGTCTGCGCTTCGCGCAGGCGGCCCTGGCCCACGCCAAGCACCGTGCCGGCACCGATCAGCAGAACGGGAAGTGCGACCAGCAGCAGAACCGTGAGGACACGGCTGTTGAGAGAGGTCGGGCGAGACATGGCAACCTCCTGACGAGATTGACCCGAGACGTGTGAAGCGGCTGCCGGCACGAGCCCTGCCGAGGCACGCGCGCCGTCCCCGGCAGTCTAACGGATCCGTCTGCCGGCCATCAACCGACATCCGAAGGGGGAAACCGTGACCAGGCCTGTCCCGGGGCCTCCGCACAATGGTCGCAGGCACACGAATGCGCTCGCCCCGACGCTGTCCTCGCTGGTCATCGGCACGGCGGTCACCTACGAGAACCCGACGATGGTGCCGCTGCTCGGGTATACGCCGGCGGTGGGACGGTATGCCGTGCTGGGATCTCGACTCGAGACCCCGCTAATGCGGACTATCCTCCTGACCCTTCGGTTCGGCCAATTCTGCGAGTCCACTTCGTGCCGCTGTCGCATCTCTGCGAGTCCCTGTCTAGGGACAGAGATGGACATGGAGAGGTTGATTGCCAGCAGCCAAACGGCTGCGACACCTTGGACGTACACGCGACCTGACTCCGAATAGTCGATACCAACAAACCCAGGCACGAATGCCACCTGGACCTCATCCTCGTCGGCCTCTCGTTCACGCTGTACCTCGCTATCGCCTGGCTCTCGCGCGTGAAAGACACCGGCGGGTTCTACGTCGCCGGCCGCGGCATCCCGGCCTCCGTCAACGCCGGCCGTGCGGCTCGCCACGATCCGCGCGGATACGGACGTCGTCCCTGAGGTCAATTGACGCCACCGGGGCGAAAGCGCATACTCGTGCTCCCACTCCGGCGTTTATCTTGGCAATTGGAAGGACTGCATCATGGAAGCGCGTTCGCTACTGTCGATCGCTTTGCTCGTCGTGTTCGCGTCAGGGGCGGCGATCGCCCAGGACCCCCTCAAGGTGGACGCCGCCCACTACAACCTCGTCTTCGAGAACGCGAGCGTGCGCGTCCTGAAGATCGACTACCCCGCGGGTGACAAGAGCCCGATGCACCAGCACCCCGACGCGATCGTGATTCCGCTCGGGGATGCAAAGGTCCGCTTCACCACGCCGGACGGGAAGGCCGAAGACACCGCCCTGGCGAGTGAATCGGCGAGGTACACGCCCGCCGTGACCCACAGCCCGGCCAACATCGGCACGGGGCGCATCGACGGCCTCCTGGTCGAATTCAAGTCTCCGAAGGCCGGCACTGCGGCGATGCCAGCCTCGCGCGACGGCATGGGCATGAAGAAGCTGGCCGAGGGGCCGCGGGCCGAGGCATACCGGATGACGGTGGCCCCCACGTTCGAAGAGCCGGCGGGTTCGACGCACGAGTACGACCAGATCGTCATCACGCTCGGACCGGCCCCGATGTCGCTGGCGATCGACGGCAAGCCCGCGAAGACGACCTGGGCGCGCGGCGACGCGCAGTTCATCGGCCGCGGCGTGCCGCACGCGTCGAAGAACACTGGCGGCAAGCCGGTGGACCTCATCATCGTCTACATCAAGTAGCGGCGTTTCTCAGCACGACGGCACCCACGGCGCCATCAACGCCCGTGGGTGCCAACTCAACGCGCTCTACCGGACTGCGCCGAGCAGCAGCCACAGCCCCAGCCTCCCGAGCGCCCCGAACAGCGCCCAGCCCGGGCTTTCCGTGTGCATCCGTGCTATGCGTTGCCGCTAGCCGAGCGAGACCTGGCACTCCGCCGCTCTGAATGACCGGCACCTCGCGGCGGGGTGTTGACACGCCCGTCGATGCGGCGGTAGTCTCATCTCGCCACACGAGAGGACTCCGATGCCGAAGACCGAATACCTCCAGGGGGCGCTCGACCTGCTGATCCTCAAGACGCTGGCCCTCGGCCCGAACCACGGCTGGGGCATCCAGCAGCGGATCCACCGGGTCTCGCGTGAGGCCCTCACCGTCAGCCAGGGCTCGCTCTACCCCGCCCTCCACCGCCTCGAGACCGCCGGGCTCCTCGCGTCGGAGATGGCGATGTCGGAGAACAACCGGAAGGCGCGCATCTACACCTTGACCACGGCCGGCCGCAAGCGGCTGGCATCCGAAGCCGAAGACTGGCGCGAGTTCGCGCTCGCCATCCGGCGGCTGCTGCAGACAGGGTGACTCCGGGCGCCGTGATCGCGGGGGAGGGCGCTCGCGGTCACCCCGCACTCGTGATCGCGCGTCGGGCATCGCCCGGGGAATCGAAGAGGCGAAGAAGCGACGGCATGTTCCTGGTGCTGCCGCCGGCAACCGGCGTCTGGCACCGGGGCGATGGGCCTCCGAGTCAGTGAGGGAATCCATGGCACTGCTCACACGACTGCGCGGCTTGCTTCAGCGACGACGGGCCGGACGTGAGGTGGACGACGAGCTGGCGTTTCATGTCGAGATGGAAACGCAGGCGAACATCGCGCGAGGGATGGCGCCAGCGGACGCCCGGCGGGCAGCACTGCGCGACTTCGGCGGCGTGGCGCAAACCCGGGAGGCGGTCCGTGACGTGCGGACGCTCTCGATCGAGTCCGTGTGGCTGGACGCATGCTACGCCGGACGGGCGCTCGGCGCCCAGCCCGGCTTCACCCTGACGGCCGTCGGGATGCTCGCCATCGGCATCGGCATCACGACGGCCATGTTCACCGTCGTCGACTCGCTCATCCTCCGCCCGGTCCCCTTCCGTGCGCCGGACCAGCTCGCGTCCATCTACATGGGCACCGAGCGTGGCGGCCGGATCGCCGTCGCGCCGGCGGTGCTGCGTGCGTGGCGCGACAGCCCGGCGTTTGCCGGCGCCGAGTCCGCGAACGCCGCGACGGCGCTGCTCGACGCGAACGGTACCGTGGTGACCCGCGGCATCGCGCGGGTGACGCCGGGCATCTTCGACCTGCTGGGCGGCGTACGGCCGGTGCGCGGGCGGCTGTTCGACCCCTCCGAAGGGCGTGCCGGCACCGCGGACCGGGTGCTGTTCTCGGAAGATGTCTGGCGCACCCTGTACGGCGGCGATCCGGAGATCGTCGGGCGTCGCGTCCTGATCGACGGCGAGCCGCTCACGGTCGTCGGCGTGCTCCCGTCGCAGTTCCGCTTCCCAGCGTGGAACACCGTCCTCTGGCGGCCAGTCGACTACGACGCGCCGCCGGCCGCGCAGGCCACCGAGCGCTCCCAGGCCTTTGTCCGCTTTGCCGAACAGGTGCCACGCGAGGAGGCCCTGCGGCTCGCGACGGATGCCGCCCGCGAGGCCGATCCTTCCAACGCGAAGCTGGAGCCGCGGATCCGGCCGCTCGCAGGGGTCACGCGCGACATCTATGCCGACCGGGCGATTCCCTTCCTCGCCGGCGGCGTTCTCCTCGTCTTCCTCGTGCTCTGCGCCAACGTCTGCAGCCTGCTGCTGGCGAGATTGACGACGCGACGGCGGGAGTTCAGCATGCGCGCGGCGCCCTGGCCGCCGCCGCGCTCGCGCGTGTATTCGAGTCGATGCAGTACGGCGTCGCCGTCTCGGATCCGCTCAGCTGGGCGATCGTCCTGGGCCTGCTCGCGGCCACGACCCTGGCCGCCGCCTGGCGCCCGGCGCGTGCAGCCGCCCGCATGGACCCGGTGGTGCTCTTGAGAGAAGAATAGCGTCACCCGTGTCCGGCCGCGGCCGCGTGCCCGGCATGGATCGGACGCGACGCTCGTGAGTCGCATCCGGCGCCGATCGGAGACGCCTGACGCAACGCGGCGTGCTGTCAGCGTTCCACGTTCGTCAGCATGATTTCGGTTCTGGCGACGTCCCTCTGTGGGTAGACGAGCCATGTGCCGTCGTGTGAGATCGTGAAACCACAGCCGCTGTCGGGTCGTGTCCGGTTCGCGGCGTCTGAGAGTCTTCTACATATCAGGAACTCGTAGGCGCGTTCAACGCGCAGCACAGCGATTACCGCACGATTCTGATGGGAGACGTTGGTCATTCGACCGCTCGGCGAGACGCGCCTCCTCCGGGGCCGGCGAGACGGGCGCGGAACCGCCACACGCAGCGGTCAGCACGAGGGCGACTGCGACGACGACAATTGCGGCGGCACATTGAGGCTTTCTGGTCTCCGTAGGGGAAAAAGGGGCCGGCGCACCCGCGCCAGGTCGGGCTACGCGATGATGGCACCGCGTTCCTGCAGCACCTGCCGCAGGATCGAACGGTGGCACCGCCCCTCGTCCTTGCAATAGCAGCCCACCGAGAACCGCGTCTGGTGCGAGAGTGCCGCGAGCAGGTCGAGCAGCCGCGACTGGTCGGGCCTCTTCAGTTCGGCGCGGTAGCGCCGCTCGAACCGCTGCCACGCGCGCTCGTCGTCGGCCAGCCGGGCCTGCGTGAGGAGCGCCTCCGACGGCGCGAGCTCCGGCAGCCACACGTCGTAGAAGTTGCGGGCCGCGTGCTCTGCCTTCGGTACACCGCGCGGCGGCCGCCGCACGGTGCCGATGCGCAAGCCCTCGTCGCGCGCGCGATCGGTGCCCAGTTGAACAATCCGGATCGGCATGGGATTTCCTGCGGCCGCAGTATACGCCGCGCGCGGACGGTCATTGCGGTGCATGTGCGTGGGTATACACGGCGGCGCTGCGGTGAACGGCAGCCGCTGGCAGGTCTCCCTCTACCCGGCCGCCGGCGGCTTCCCGGGAGCGGCCATGTGCATGTCGAATGCGCCCTCGCTTTCGAAGAAGAACACGCAGTCCGAGGCCTTGTCGCAGCTCGTCGTGTGCCGATAGTTGCCCCCAGGCTGGAGGAAGTAGGAGCCTGGTCCCAAGCGGAACTCGGGTTTGCCTTCGGGCGCCTGGATGTAGGTGCCCGAGACAATCACGACCTTTATCTCGTGGGTGTGCGTGTGGAGTGGCGCCGCGAATCCGGCGGGCAGCCTGAGGAACGCGCCGAAGCGTCCCTTCTGATGGTCACCCCAGAGCGGGGCGATCTTCACCCCCGGGGCGCCCTCTGGATCGAGGTCGGCCCATTCGAGCTCGGCGGCCGGCATAACCGTGGGGCTCGGGGACTGTGTGCCCTGGTCGCCGGAGAGGTGCGGCGTCAGCGTGGTTGCGAGAACGAAGAAACCCAGGCCCGCCAGGATGGATCGTGCGCGCATCTCAGCCTCCTTCTCTTCGTGCAGGTCGTCGAGTGGGTGTCCGTCTGCCGGAAGGCGACAGCTTACCCGGAGATGAGCGGGAGCGGCAACAGAAACCCCAGGATGCTGCTGTGTCGCTTCCCGGCGCTCGGCTCCATCACGTGAAGGTCATGAAGCACGGCCGTGAACGCGTCGCGCCGCCGGAGAAACTCGAAACTGCGCCGTCAGGTCGCTGACCTCGCCGTTCAACGGCCTGTCATGGTCGATCCAGTACCCGCTGCGGTTTGTCGTACGCGATCACCTCGGCGCGCGCTGCAGCCGACGAGCGACGCGTCCACTGACCGCGACGATGCGATGCGGTCGTCAGCGCGGCTTGCGGCTGAAACGCAGGACGTGAGCCGCACGGGAAGGAGGTCATCATGACGAACTGCGCAGGCTGGTTACGGAGGCCGTTTCCGGTTCTGCTGGATCGTTGACCGTTCGGCGGGAGTGATAGCTTGCGGGCTTGGCGCGGGTTACTTGCAAGGGCCTGGTGTGCACGATCATGCCGAGCAAGGGCGGCGTGATGCTGGGGATAGTCCGATGAGCAGAGCTCCCCGACCCCATGCATAGTCTCGCAGGCAGTGGCAAGGTTCACCGCCACGTCGCGCTCAAGAGTCGCGAGGATCTCAAGAAGCCGGGGCTCAAACCGCTTCTCAAGGCTGCCGTCGTCGCCTGGAAGCGAAGAACAACGGTCGGAGGCTGAGGGGGCGTTCCTGCCATAGGAGTACCGATTCCACGCCTGAGGCTCGAACAGCCCCGCAAGCTGACGTCACCAGAGGACCGCGGCCTCGGCTTCGTCGCGTCCACGGGTGACCGGGACCTGCTGACCGTCGAGACCAGCCGCGGCGCGGAGCAGACCGCCAGCACGGCCAAGTACGAAGTGACCGGGCGCGGCAGCAAGGGGCGAGAACTCCTGCAAAGAGGCCAGTTCACCCGGGTGATCTGGCCGATCCCGGACGCGCCGCAGGGGTTTGAGGAGTAGGTCTGCTGCCTGCCCGTGTTACTCGGGTGCTACCGCATCGGATTAGAATGGCCGAATGAGAACCACCCGCCAGATGACCGCGATTATCGAGCGTGAGGACGAGGGGTATGTGGCGCTCTGCCCTGAGCTCGACATCGCCAGCCAGGGTGACACCGTGGAGTCAGCGCGCCGAAATCTAATCGAGGCGCTGGAGCTCTTCTTCGAGTCCGCCGATCGGTCCGAGATCGAACGGCGACTGCACGGCGAAGTATTCATCACGCGGGTCGAGATCGCGATTGGGTAGACGGCGTGTGCTTTCGGGCGCCGAAGTCTGCGAGACTCTCCGCTCGCAGGGCTTCGTCGAGGTCCGCCGGCGCGGCAGTCATGTCGTCATGCAGAAGCGGACCGGCGGTACCACAGTCACCGTGCCGGTGCCGGACCACGACGAGCTAAAAGCCGGCACGCTTGCCAGTATCATCAGGCAGTCCGGGCTGTCCAAGGATCTCTTCTTCAAGGCGAATCGCTGACCAGCGCATCGATCTTCGGCGTCGGTCGGGCCGCGGCTTGATGCCGGGTCGTGGGTACGGGCGCGTTGGCTGAAACGGGGTCACGCGAACTCCCGGGCGACCTTCAGCTGCGCCTCGGTGAAGCGCTTCTTCGGCGCCGCGCTCAATATCGAGGAAGGCGGCTCGCTGACGATCGTCGCGACCGCGCTGGTCGACACCGGCTCGGGCATGGATGAAGTGATCTTCGAGGAGTTCAAGGGCGCCGGCAACATGGAGATTCGCCTGGATCGCAAGCTGACCGGTCGCCGCGTGTTCCCGTCGATCGACATCCAGAAGAGCGGGACGCGGAAGGAAGAGATCCTCATCTCGAAGGAGGACCTCAACCGCGTGTGGGTGCTCCGCAAGGTCCTGACGCCGCTGTCGCCGGTCGAGGCGATGGAACTGCTGCTGTCGAAGATGGCCCAGACCAAGAACAACGCCGAGTTCCTGGGGTCCATGGCCAACGGCGGGCGGTAGCGGACGACGGTGGCGGGGCGTTCCGCGGAGGCGAGGATGTCCGATTCCACAGCCCTGGAGCGAGTCGAGCAGGCGCTCGCCGGCATGAGCCCCGGCGAGAAGGCCCGGCTCCTGCAGAAGCTGGCCGGCCCGCTGCCTTCGGGTTGCGAGATAGAGTATTATTCCGCCTTGGCATAACTTGACGGAGTAATGCTCCAGGAAGTGGGCGAGGAGGCGTGGTGGGTGGCAAGTTCCTGATGGCTTTCCTGGCGCTCTCGATCGGCGGGGTCGCGCTCGCCCCACCCTGCGCGGAAGCGGCACCGGACGGAATCGCCGTGACCGCGAGCCATCGCCGGGCGCAGCCGGGCGACCGCATCGAGGTGACGTTCGCCGGCACCGGCGAGATCCGCGCCGTGCTGGTGGTTCCCGGCGGCGGAACGCGCGACCTGACAGTCGAGCGCCGCGCGAGCGGCGGTGCGCGGACGCTCCTGGACCTGCCGCAGGACGCCGCCGAGGGGTTGTACATCGTGCACGCCTGGCGCGGCCCCCGGGCGGCACCCGCGGCCGTCGGCAAACGCTCCTTCCTCGTCGGGCGCATCGTCGTCGACTTCTTCATATCGAGATACCTCGATAGCCGGGATCCCGCCGGCGACCTGGGCGCCTACCTGGACGACTTCGCGGGCGTCGGCGGCAATGCGGTGATCGCGCACGCGCTCATCACGCCGGAGCAGGCCTACTTTCCCTCACGGATCGCGCGCACGCCCATCACCCCCGGATCCCCCGACGACGCGGTGGAGGCGCTGCTGGCGCAGGCGAACCGGCGCGGGCTGGCCGTCTTTCTGTCGGTGAGCTGGGACATGACCAGGAGGACACCGTACAAGGGGCGGATGGCGGAGATCACCGCACTTATCGACGAGCTCTACGGGCTCTACGCGCACCATCCATCGCTCGCCGGGTTCTATTCCTATCAGGAGGGCAGCGGCACGTACTACGTGCCGTACGTGCGCGAGTTCACCGCGCACGTGAAGCACGTCCACGACGGGCTACTCACGTCGGTCGCGCCCTTCCTGGACGATCCGCTACTCGCCGGCTATCTCAGCACCGTCGACACGCTCGACATCGTGATTTACCAGGGCATGGTGATGGCGAGCTACCGGACCGATAACCGCAAACTCTTTCCGATCCGGCGGGTCCGCGACTTCGCGGCGCTCGGTATCGGAGCGAAGTGGCTGCAGGACAAGTTCGCGGTCGTTCACGTCGAGCTGTTCGCGTACCTCGAGAAGCGCCGGGCGCCCGGCGTGCTGGCGGCGGCGTACGAGGACATCTACCGGCAGATCCTCAGCGTCGCGACGGCCGCCGGGTCGGACGGCATCGCGCTGTTCGCGTACGGGCCGCACATCCATGCCGCCCGCGCAGAGCCGCTCGTTCAGCCGAGCCGGGAGGCGGTGCGCGACGGGCTGGCGATGTTCGGCCTGGTGACCGGCGACATCAGCGCGCAGCCGTATCCGCTCGCGGTATACATCCCGTACTCCGACTGGATCGTCGAGCGCTGGACGCAGAACCTCGTCCCCGCCTTCGACGCGTTCCGCCGGGCCGGCGTCGCGGTGGACGTCCTGCCCTACGCGCCCGCGATCGAAGAGTCCCACTATCCGTACTTTCCCTTCCACATGAACCCCGACGTGCTGGACCAGCTGCTGCGAACGCGGCGCGTCCTGGTGCTGACGGACATCTCGGGATTCCAGCAGACCGACAGCGATCTGATCGACGCCTTTCTGAAGAAGGGCGGAACGGTGGTCGCGCTCGGGCCACAGATTCCAATGGGCCGGACATTCGATCGTGACGAGGTGTTCGGCGGGCGCGAGATGGGCACCGCCTCGCGCACGTCCATCCGCGCGCGAGAGCGCATCAGCCGCCGCGTGGAGCCGGGCACGACGCGGCGGTTTTCCGAACACGTGACGCTCCCCCTCTGGGAGGCCACCTCCGGGCGCGTGCTCGCGGCGTTCGAGGATGGAACGCCGGCGGCGCTCGCCAATCGGTACGGCGAGGGGCTGGCCATCAGCGTCCTGGCGCCGGCCTCGCGGCTGGCCCTCGACTTTCCCGAGCTGCTGCGGGACGTCTTCGATCTCGCGCTCGACCATGCCGGACACCCGCCGCTCCCCGACATCGCCGGCCTGACGGAAGAGAGCGACATTGCGGTGCGGCGAACGCCCGACGGTGTCGGGATCGCGATTGTCAACCACGCCGCGCAGCCGCAGCGCGTCGAGATCTCGGCGCCTGCCGGGCGGGGGGCCTGGACGGATGCGGCAGGCGGAGCGGATCTGCCGGTCGACGCGCACGGACGCCTCACCACAACGGTGCCACCGCACGGGATACGCGTGCTTCGGTTCCGAGAGGAGGTTTCGCCAGCCGCCGGGGAGCACCCACAGGCCCAGAAGAGGCCGCGGCCATGAGCGACCTTACCCGTCGCGAGTTGCTGGCGGTGGGCGGGGCCGCGGCGGCGTGGGCCGCAGCTGTTCCCCCGGCCTTCGCCGTGCCGGTCGACCAGCCGCGGTCACCGGTCTCGACGCTGGCGGGCCTGTCCCTGCGGGAGCTGCGCGACTGGTATCGCCGCGAGCTGTTCGACGGCTACCTCCCGTTCGTGGACCGCCATATCGTCGACCGCGAGTACGGCGGGTTCCTGTGCTCGGTCGATCCGCAGGGGGCGCTCGCGTCGACGACGAAGAACGCCTGGATGGACGGACGGGGGCTATGGGTGCACGCCTTTCTCTACAACCACTTCGGCCGCGACGCCCGGCAGCTCGACATCGCACGAGGGGCGGTAGAGATGCTGCTCCGCGTCGGGCCCTCCGGGCCGGACGGGCTCTGGCCGAAGCTCTACACGCGCGAGGGACGTCCGACCTTGTTCTCCGAGGGAGAGATCTATGGGGACCTGTTCGTTGCCGAGGGGCTCGACGAGTATGCCGCCGCGACGGGCGAGGAAAAGCAAGCGCGCACCGCGCGCGATCTGCTGCTCAAGTGCGTGGCCATGTACGACCGGCCTGACTACCGGCCGACGATCGGGCAGACCTATCTCGGCGCCGACGCGCGGCCGTTCCCCGGCGCGCGCATCCTTGGCGTCTGGATGGTCCTGCTGCGGGTGGCGACGCAGATGCTCGAACACCGCCCCGATCCCGACGTGGAACGCATCGCCGACCGCGCCCTCCAGGCCGTTTTCGATCACCACTTGAACCCAGCCTTCGACCTGCTCAACGAGCTGCTGAACCACGACCTGTCGCGGCCTGCCGACGAATACGCGCAGCTCGTCTACACCGGCCACGCGATCGAGATCCTCTGGATGGTGCTGGCCGAGGCGCGCCGGCGGCAGGATCGCGCCCTGTTCGACCGCGCGTCGGCGGTCTGCCGGCGGCACCTCGATGTCGCGTGGGATCCCGTGTACGGCGGGCTGTTCCGGAACCTCCAGCACGTGGATCGTCACGTGTGGCTGGTGGACAAGGTCCTCTGGGCCCAGGAGGAGGCGCAGATCGGGCTGCTGCTGATCGTCGAGGAGACGGGCGCCGAGTGGGCGCGGGAGGCGTTCGCCAGGTTGCACGGCTACATCACCGCCACCTACCCGCTCCGCGCGCGGGGCCTCGACTCGCCGATGTGGATCTACGCCGCGGATCGCACGGTCAGCCTCGAATCGTTCCGCCGGATGCCGGCGCGGCTCGAGAACTACCACCATCCGCGCTACCTGATGCTGAACCTGCTGTCCCTCGATCGGCTCATCGATCGACAGAGGCGGCCCTGACGAATGCATGACCTGCCACACACGCGATTGAGTAGTGTCTCGCTTCTCGCGAGATGTGGAGCGGTACACCACCCATACGAGGAACGATCATGGCGGATCTCTCCCTGTTTCACGGACCCGTCGGCGCATTGTTCGCGAGGCCAGGCGCACCCGGTGACTGGGCGCGCTACCGTCTCTCAGACGTCCAGGTGAGCTTCTTTCACGAGCATGGTTATGTGGCAGGGATCCGTGTGCTCAGCGATGAGCAGGTGGAAACACTCCGCGCCGAGCTCACGCGCCTGTCGGATCCTGCACATCCCGGCAACTCGCTGTTCTACGAGTTCAACTCGAACGAGTCCGCCGATCCGTCGACGGTACTGTTCCATGCGCTGGGGGCGTGGCGCGTCTCAAGCGGCTTCCACGATCTCTTGTGGAACCCGGCGTTCCTCGTCCCTGCTGCGCAGCTCCTCGGCGGCGCGGTCCGCTTCTGGCACGACCAGCTGTTCTGCAAGCCACCCCGCCACGGTGGCGTGGTCGCCTGGCATCAGGACTATTCGTACTGGACGCGTACCCAGCCCATCGCGCACCTGACCTGCTGGATTGCGCTGGACGACGCGACGAAGGAGAACGGCTGTCTGCAGTACGTGCCGGGCAGCCACCGCTGGAGCCTGCTGCCGAAGAGTGGCCTCGCGGGTGACATGGACGCGATCAACGCCGTGCTGACCGAGGATCAGCGCGTGCGGTTCACGCCGGTCCCCATCGAGCTGCCGCGCGGCTGGGCATCGTTCCATCACCCACTGATGGTGCATGGCTCCCCGGTAAACCTTTCGGAGCGCCCCCGCCGTGGCGCGGTTCTCAACGTTGTGCGCGATGGTGTGTGGTCCGCGTCGGACGAACCGCTGCTGCAGGGGGTGCCTCCGATTCCTGCGGGCGCGCCGCTGGGCGGCCGGTTCTTTCCGCTGCTGTTCGATCCCGCCGCGATGAGCGAGGACGCCTGATGCGCCGAGCCTGCTGACGCTGGAGTGGCTGCTCACGCAGTGATCAGTGGCGACGACGATAGCAACGGCTGACGCGCGCCTGCCGCGAGACGACGCGGATCCTGTGCTGAAGGCCGCCCGGGGAGCGTGGCAACGAATATCCTTGACATGAGCCGTGGAGTAATACTACACCATAGACTCATACTACGGAGTAGCACATCACCGGAGAGTGCCGTGCCGCAGATCAAACACATCGCCCCCGACCGTGCCGGATGTCTGCTGCGCCTCCGCAGCGCCCGGGAACTCTTCAAGCCCGCCGAGGCGACCGTCGCCGAGTTCGTCCTGGCCAGGCCGGAGCGCGTCCTCCAGATGTCCGTGTCCGAGGTGGCCCGCGACAGCGGCGTCGGGGAGGCCACCGTCATCCGCTTCTGCCGTGCCGCCGGCTACAAGGGCTACCAGGAGTTCAAGCTTCGTCTCGCCCAGGACCTCGTCGAACCTGTCGAATTCATCCACGAGAACATCTCCTTCGACGACGCCACTCAGGATCTCGTCCAGAAGGTGTTCCAGACCAACCAGAAGGCCGTCGAGGACACACAACGCGCCGTGGACCCGAGGATCGTCGAGGTTGCGGCGAAGGCCCTGGCCTCGGCGCGACGGGTCGACATCTACGGCGTCGGGTACTCGTACTTCTCGGCGCTCGACCTCAAGCTGAAGCTGGTGCGATTCGGCCTCTCGGCCGACGCCCTCGGGGATCCGCACCTGCAACTGATGGCCGCCGTGACGCTCAAGCGCGGCGACGTGGCAATCGGCATCTCGCATTCCGGCAGCACTCGGGACGTTGTCGACGCGCTCGGGCCGGCGCGCAAGGCCGGCGCCACGACGATGGCGATCACCAACTACAGTCCGTCGCCGCTCACGCGCGTGGCGGACCTCGTGCTGCTGACGGCGTCGCCCGAGTCGCCGCTCGGCGGTGAAGTGCTCACCTCGCGCATCGCACAGCTCTGCGTGATCGACGTGCTGTCGGTCGCGGTCGCGGTGACGCTCGGCGAAAGCTGTCTCGAGCTGATCAAGAAAACGTCCCAGGCGGTGAAACGCAAGCGGTACTGACGCACGCGCGTCCCATTGGCTGAAGAGGAGGCTGTCCATGCTCCGGCGTCCCATCGTCACCCTCGGGTCTCTCGTTCTCGCGCTCGCCCTGAGCGCGCTTCCGGCGGGCGCCCAGACCGAGAAGGGAGCCATTGTCGGCACGGTGACGGATTCGACCGGCGCCGTTCTGCCGGGCGCAACCGTCACGATCACCAATCTGCGCACGGGGGGCGCGCAGACCTACATCACCAACGCCCGAGGCGCCTACGACGCGCCATTCCTCGATCCGGGCCTCTACCGAGTGGAGGTGACGCTGAGCGGGTTCCAGTCCTTTTCCGTCCCGGTGGTGGTCAACGTCGGCAGCCGCAGCCGGGCCGACGCGCAGCTCGGGGTGCCCGGGGTGGCCGAGGAGGTGATGGTGCGGGCCACGCCGGCCATCGTGCAGACCGACTCGGCCAGCATCGGCCAGATTATCGATGAGACGCGGCTCACGACGCTGCCGACCGGGGACCGGAACATCTACCAGTTCATGACGCTGACATCGACGGTGACGGCGCCGCCCGGGGGCAACGCGCCGGCCTTCCGGCTGGAGAGCGGCGGGTCCTTCTCGATCTCCGGCACGCGCCCCTCCTCAATCACGTTCAAAATCGACGGGCTGGCGAACACCGATCCGACCTTCGGCACGCCCACGATCACGCCCTCGCTCGACGCGGTCCAGGAATTCCAGCTGCAGAACAGTGCCTACTCCGCCGAGTTCGAAGGCATCGGGCAGGTGAACGTGGCGACGAAGGCGGGCGGCAGCCGCTACCAGGGGTCGCTGTTCGATTACTTCCGCAACGAGGCCCTGCAGCCCACGAACCCGGTGCTCAACAGGAAGCCGCGCCAGCGCTTCAACCAGTTCGGAGGCACGCTGGGCGGGCCTGTCGTCGGGCTCAACCAGACCTTCTTCTTCTTCTCCTACGAGGGGCGACGCCAGGACGCCTTCAGCGTCGGCGCGGTGCGCGTGCTCACCGCGGCCGAGCGAGCCGGCGATTTCTCCCTGCACCTCGGCGGTTGCCAGATGGTCGGCGCGGCAACGGTGCCCCTGCTGGGGCCCGACGGCAGCCCGTCGGGCGACTGCGTCAGGGTCGGGCAGATCTTCGATCCGCTGACCACCGTCGCGAACCCGGCCTTCAACGCGGGAGCGGGCGTGTCGGCGCTGAACCCGCAGTTCATCCGGCAGCCCTTCGCGAACAACCAGATTCCCTCCGGCAGGATCAGCGGCGTCGCGCGGGCGCTGATCGACGAGCAGCAGCCGCTCCCAAACGCCGCCAACCCGAATCTGAACTACTCCGGCGTCGCGGGGCCGAAGATCGATCTCAACCAGTACTCGGTCCGCGTGGATCGCGTGCTGTCGAAGAACCACCGCCTGTACGGCCGGCTTGCGCTGCAGAACAACGAGCGGATCAACCGACCGCTGCTCCCGCATCAGGCGAAGAACCTCACCGGAAAGGGGCGGGTCTTCAACAGTACGTGGACTGCGATCCTGGGTCCAGCGATCGTCAACGAATTCAGGGTCGGCTACGTCCGAGGCATCTATGGAGACAGCCTCGACGAAACGGATCCCCGGCAGTTCGGCGTTCAGAACACGTTCCTGAACACGCTCCCCCGCATCTTCCTGCAGCCCGGTAACCTGAACTACGGCGGATTCTCGGCCTCCATCCTGCAGACCACGCAGGACACCTTCCAACTCGCCAGTACTCTGTCGTGGATCCGCGGGCGGCACAGTCTCAAGGTGGGTGCGGCGCTCGACCACAACCGGTTCCACAACGGCGAACTGGGGAACAACACTGGCGGTACGGCCACATTCAATGGCCTGTACTCTGCCGGCAACAACGGCATTGCCGGCACCCAGACGCACGCGATGGCGGACTTCCTGCTCGGATTTGCACAGTCGAGCTCGCTGGCTTCCCCCGCGGTTGCGCGCGTGCGGAACACCCCCTGGAGCGTCTTCGTACAGGACGACTGGCGAATCCGCGAGCGACTGACGCTGAATGCCGGCCTGCGCTATGAGTACCATCAGCCGTGGGCCGAACAGAACCTCGGCGGCGCGGCCATGGATCTGAGCGGCGCTGGCCGGTTGCTGGTGGTCGACGGCCAGGTCGCCGCGGCGGCGAACTCGCCATACGTCGTGTGCTGCGCGCCGAGACGGGCGGTCAGGGCGGACCGGAACGATCTCGCACCCCGTGTGGGAATCGCCTGGCAGCCCTTCGCGGAAGACGGCCTGACTGTGCGGACCGGCTATGGCCTCTTCTACTCCGGCATGACCCAGTTCTTCGCGTGGAGACAGTATGAGCCGTTCCTACGGCCGGCGTTCCAGGGCGCCGCCGGCGACTTCCTGAATCCCGGGGCGCAGCTTGACAACCTGTTCCCGGCCGAACGATTCTCACAAACCGGTGGCATCGTCCCGTTCCTGCCGGCGGGTGTGAATCCGGCCATCTTCCAGCGACCGGTGATCAGCCTTTCGACCCTCGGGTCCAACTCCACGCCGTACTCGCACCAGTGGAGCGTGAGCCTGCAGCGCGAGCTGCTGCCGCGGATGCTGGCGGAGGTGGCCTACACGGGATCGGCGGGGCGCAATCTGCCCATCCAGTGGATCTTCAATCAACCGACGGCCAGCCCTGTCCCGGTGAACTTCGCCAGCCTGGATCCAGCGGCCAACCCGTACCTGCGTCGGCCGTACGAGTGCTGCTCGATCACCACGTTCGTCGTCGCCAATGTGCTCGAGTCCGCCTATCATGCCGTGACAGCGCGAGTCGACAGACGGTTCTCCGACGGCTACCAGTTCCTCACGAGCTACACATGGTCGAAGAGCACCGACCAGGGCAGCGAGGTGTTCGCGGTGGGCAACGCGTTCAACATCCTGCCGAACAACCAGGACTTCGAATCCAACCGCGGGCGGTCCAGCTTCGACGTGCCGCACCGCTGGGTGTCGAGCGGCACGATGGAGCTCCCGTTCGGGGTGGACCGGCGCTGGCTCAATCGTCCGGGTGTCGCCGGCACGCTGGCTGGCGGATGGGCGCTCTCGGGGATCTTCACGATCCAGAGCGGGTTCCCCTACACTCCGGACATCCGCAACCTGCGATCGAACACCGGGTATGCGCTGGCCACCGAGCGCGGCGATCTGCTCGGTGACCCCTACTGGTCATCGGATCAATGGAAGCGGCTCGTGGAGGAATGGAAGGCCGGCAACGACCTGCTCTTCCTCATCGACAGATCGGCGATCGATCTGAACTATGCGCTGGGCACGTTCGGCAACATCCCGCGCAATTTCTTCCGGACGCCGTACGGCTACCAGCTGGACCTGGCACTCAGCAAGCGCACCCCGCTCCCGGCCGGCGCCCAACTGCAGTTCCGCCTCGACGCGCTGAACGTCACGTCGGAGCGGCTGCACCGGCTGAACCTGGTGGCGTTCGTCCGTGCGCAGAATTTTCTGACCAACCCCACCGTGGGCGGCATTCCGCCGTACCGCAACATGTTCAATCCGCGCATCCTTCAGCTGAGCGCGCGGGTCACCTTCTGAGGCGTGACGGACTCGCCTGGCAGGAACGCCGTGCTCACAGCAGGATTCGGGAAGGCGAGCATCACACCACCGGCGGGCACTCCGCTGGCGGGATACGCGGCCCGCGTGGACCCTTCCCGCGGGGTCCACGACGACCTGTACGCCCGCGCGCTCGTGCTCGACGACGGCCGCAGGCCGCTGGTCCTCGTCAGCGTCGACGTGCTGGCGCTGTCAGCCGACCTGGTGCGGCGCCTGCGGGACGGCATCCGGCGCCGCACCGGGGTGACGGCGGACGGGGTGATGATCGCGGCCACGCACACGCACGCCGGGCCTGTCACCATGCGCACGTTCTGCCACCCGGACGAACGCATGGACCCGGCGTATGCGGAGCGTTTCGCCGCCGCGGTCGAACAGGCGGCCGCCACGGCCTGGGAGAGCCGCGCGCCGTCGCGCGTCGGCATCGGCAGCGGGACGGTCAGCGGCGTCGGGGTGAATCGACGTTCCCCAGGCGGCGTGCCCGTCGACGAGGAGATCGGGCTGATCAAAATCGAGGACATCGCGGGACGCACGCGCGGCGCGCTGGTGAACTTCGCCTGCCATCCGACGGTGCTGGGTCCCGACAACCTGCTCGTCAGCGCCGACTTTCCCTTCTACGCCATTGCGCGGATCGAGGAACGGCTCGGCGCCGGCAGCTTCGCGCTGTTCGTCAACGGCGCGGAGGGCGACGTCAGCATGGGGCATTCCTCGGAGCTGAGCGCAATCGGCGTGATCACGCCGGGACGGACGTTCGAGCGCGCGGAGGAGCTCGGGCACCGGCTGGCCGACGCGGCTCTCGAGGCGCTGCCTGGCATTGCCTGTTTGGACGCGCAGGTGCTCGCCGGCATCAGGACGACGCTCGCGCTGCCGCTCAAGACTTACCCGCCGCTCAAGGAGGCGGCCCGGGCTGCCGCCGAGGCCGCGGCCGAGGCTGATCGACTTGCCGCTGCCGGCGCACCGTGGGCCGAGGTCGGGGCGGCGAGAACGCGCCGCCTGTATGCGTCCATCATGCGATACTTCGCGACCGAGACCCGGGACCTCAACGGGCATCTGCCGATCGAGGTGCAGGCCGTGCGGATCGGGGACGCCCTGTTCGTGGGTGCGCCGGCGGAGCTCTTCGTCGAGATTGGCCTCCGGCTGAAGCGTGAGGCCCGGCAGCGGCTGTTCGTGATCGGGCTCGCCAACGGCTACATCGCGTACTTCCCGACCCGTGCCGCGCACGCCACAGGCGGGTATGAAGTGATCTCCTCCCTTGTGACGGAGGAGGCGGAAGATCGGCTGGCACAGCACGTCCGCGCGGTGGAGGCGCAGGTCTTCGCATGATTCGCATTGGTGTCATCGGTCTCGGCGTCATGGGCGAACAGTACGTCCGCATCCTCCAGGCGCACAACGGCGCCAGCGTCACGGCCGTTTCCACGCGCAGGACGGACCGCCTGGTGGAGGTCGCCACGCAGCACGGGGTCGAGCATCGCTACACCGACTATCGCGAGCTGCTGCAGTCGGGGCGCGTAGACGCCGTCTGCGTCGCGACGCCGGACTCGGCTCACGCCGGGCCGGTGCGGGCCGCGCTCGAAGCCGGGCTCCACGTGCTCTGCGAGAAGCCGTTCACGACCTCGCTGCCGGAGGCCGACGATCTGCTGCGGCTCGCCAGGCAGCGGCCGCGCCAGAAGCTGCAGGTGGCGTTCAACCACCGCTGGCTTTCCTCGTACCACCAGGGAGCCGCCGCCATCCGGCGCGGCGAGATTGGACGCCCGGTCGCCGCGTCCGCGCGCAAGAACGACACGATTTTCGTGCCCACCGAGATGATCGCGTGGGCGGCAGAGACCACGCCGATGCATTTCCTCGGCGCCCACGACATCGACCTTGTGCGCTGGTACCTCGCGGCGGAGCCTGTAGAGGTGTTCGCGGCCGGCAGCCGCGGCGTGCTCGCCGCCAGGGGCGTGGAGACGTGGGACGTGATCCAGGCGCTCGTGAAGTTCGAAGGCGGGATCACGGCGACCTTCGAGGCGGCATGGATTTATCCGAACACCTTTCCCACCCTGACCGACTCCTTCGTCGAGGTGATCGGCACTGAGGGCCACCTGCACTTCGACCGGAAGCGCGAATCGGTCGAGATGAGCACGGCCCGCCAGTTCACCTACCCGAAGACGTTCCTCCTCGCCGAGGTCTTCGGACGAACGCGTGGCGCCGTCGTGGAGTGTCTGTCCGACTTCGTCAGCGCGATTCGTGAGGACCGCGAGCCGCAGGTGACGGCCCTCGACGGACGACAGGTGAGTGCCGTCCTGGACGCGGTCAGCCGCTCGCTGGACACCGGACGGCCCGCCGCCGTCGACCCGCCGGAGACGGTGTGACCCGTCCCGCTGCACGCGCCGGACCCGCCCATGCCGAGCCGACTCGAGACCGCCGACCACATCGTCATCCTGGGCTACTTCCTTCTCCTGATCGGGATTGGCCTCTACTTCTGGCGACACATGCGCCAGGCGAGCGACCTGTTCGCCGGCGGCCGCACCGTGCCCTGGTGGCTCTCGGGCGTGTCGTTCTACGTGACCGGCTTCAGCGCCTTCACGTTCGTCGCCTACTCGGAGATGGCGTACCGCTACGGGCTGGTCGCCGTGACGCTCTCGTGGAGCGCCGCGGCAGCCATGCTGGCGGGCACGATCTTCCTGGCGCCGCGCTGGCAGCGCGCGCGGATCCTGAGCCCGGTCGAGTTTCTCGAGGCGCGCTACAGCCCGGCAATCCGCCAGGTCCTCGCGTGGACCGGCATCCCGCTCCGGATCATCGACGGCGGCCTGAAGATCTACGCCACGGGTATCTTCGTCTCGGTCGGCCTCGGCTACGACCTGCGCTGGAGCATCGCCGGCAGCGGCCTGGTGATGCTGCTCTACACGTTCATGGGCGGGCTCTGGGCCGTGCTGGTGACCGACTACGTGCAGTTCATCGTGCTGTCGGTCGCGGTGATCGTCCTGGTGCCGCTCGTCTTCTCCAGGGTCGAGGGGCTCGAGAGCCTCAGCGCCGGGGCGCCGGCCGATTTCCTCTCGCCGATCGGCGGCCCGATCACGCCGCTGTACGTGCTCGCCTTCTACATGCTCGTCATGCTCAGCTACAACGGGAACTGGGCGTACGCGCAGCGTTTCTACAGCGTGCGCAACGAGCGCGAGGCCAGGAAGGCGGGGAGTCTCGCGGTCGCGCTGATGGTGATCGGGCCGCCGCTGTTCATTCTGCCCGCCGTGGCGGCCCGGACGCTGCTGCCGGAGCTCATGGTGCCGCCCAACACGCCGCAGTACACCTACGCGGCGCTCGCGGTCGAGTTCCTGCCGGCCGGCATCATGGGCCTGATGATCGCGGCGATGTTCTCGGCCACGATGTCGACCCTCAGTTCCGATTACAACGTGGTCGCGTCGGTGGTCACGGAGGACATTTACCGGCGGCTGTTCGATCCCGGCGCGTCGGAGCGGCGACGCGTCCTGGTGGGGCGGCTCGCGACGCTCGCCGTGGGCCTGGTGACCGTGGGCATCGGCGTGCTGCTGACAGCCACGGCCCAGCGGGGGCTCTTCGAGGTGATGGTGACGGTGTTCGGCCTCTTCGTCGGGCCGATGCTGCTGCCGACCCTGGCCGGCCTCCTCAGCCGGCGCCTGACGCACCGCGGCGCGGCGGCCGGCATCCTGGCCGGCTTCACCTCCGGCATCTCCCTCTACCTGTACAAGGCGTACGTGCTCACTGCCCGCCCGGACGTGGACCCCACTTGGCTGCGCTTCGACTACGAGGCGCTGACGATCCTGACCAACATCGGCGTCACGGCCGGCGCGATGGTGCTGGTGACGCTCGTCGAACGTGTCACCCCGGAGGACCGCCGGCGGATCGCCGCTTTCTTCGACGGGCTGGCGCGGCCGATCGCGGCGCCCGCGCCGGACGCAACGGCGGCGCCCCCGCCGTTCGCGCTCATCGGCCACGTCACGCTCGGCACGGGCGCGCTGCTGATGATCGCCGCCGTTGTTCAGACCGCGGGCGTGGGCCGCGCGATCAACGTAGTCGCCGGCGGCGCGCTCGTTCTCGTGGCGCTCGTGCTCTACGCCGTGCACCGGCGGGTGGTCGCCCGGCTGGCGGCCGCGCCGTGAACGGCCGGAGGCAGAAGTGCGCTGGGTGACCTTCGATCGCGACGGCGCGTCGCGGCCCGGGCTGGCCCGGGAGGACGGGCGCGTCATCGATCTCCAGGCGGCGGGTACCGGGTCTCGCAGGAATCGCCAGTCCCCGTCGAGCCTGCTGGAGATCTGCGCGGCCGCCCCGGCGGCGCGCCGGGCGATCGCGGAGCTGGCCGATAAGGCGCACCTCGAGGCGGGTCTCCCATTGAAGTCGATCAGGCTCCGCCCGCCGATCGAGCGGCCGGGGAAGATCCTCTGCCTCGCAGGCAACTACCGCGAGCACATCGTGGAGAGCGGCTTCGAGGCGGTGGCCGATGCCGACGTGATCACGCCGCAGCTCTTCCTCAAGCCGGCGACCTGCCTCATCGGGGACGGCGACCCGATCCCGCTCGGGCCGTACAGCGTGAAGGTCGGCTGGGAAGTGGAGCTGGCGGTCGTGATCGGCCGTCGCGGCCGGCACATCGCCGAGGCCGACGCGATGGCGCACGTGTTCGGCTACACGGTCCTCAACGACGTGAGCGAGCGGGGGCTACACGCCCATCTCGCGGGCCGGCGCATCCGCGAGCGGGATCCGTTCTTCGACTGGCTCGCGGGCAAGTGGTTCGACGGCTTCGCGCCATGCGGCCCGTGCATCACCGAAGCGGCGGGGATCGCCGATCCCCACGACCTCGACCTGCGGCTGTATGTCAACGGCGAGCTCCGCCAGCAGGGGCACACCGGGAACATGATTTTCCGCATCCCGCAGCTCATCGCCACGATCTCCGCCATCACCACGCTCGAGCCGGGAGATCTCATCGCCACGGGGACTCCCGTCGGCGCGGGTACCGGATTCGGCGAGGCGTTCCTGCGCGAGGGCGACGAGGTCGCCTGCGACATCCCGGGAATCGGCACGCTGCGCAATCCGGTGCGGAGGGCCCCATGACAGGGCTCGACTGGGGCGTCGTCGCTCTCTATTTCGTCTTCATGCTGGCCGTCGGCCTGTACTTCGCGCGGCGCGCGGGCCGGAGCGTGGCGGACTACTTCATCTCCGGCCGGAACCTGCCGTGGTGGGTGATTGCCCTCTCGGCCGTCGCGACATACACCGACGCCGGACTGGCGCCGGCCGTGACGATGCTGACGTACCAAGGCGGACTGCTCGGCAACGCCGTGTGGTGGATTCCGTACGTGATCTGGATGCCGCTCGGCGCGGTGCTCTGGTCGAAGTACTGGCGGCGCCTGCGGACGGTCACGTCCGCGGAGCTGCTGGGGATCCGCTACAGCGGCCCCGTCGCGGCCGGCTACCGCGGCGTGTATGCCGGCTTCATGAGCTGCGGCTACATCGTCGTGCTGATGGCCTACGTGTCGAGCTGGCTCGGCGCGGCGCTGGGCCCGGTCCTCGGCTGGGATCCGCTAGCCCTGATGCTGGTGGCCGGCGCAATTGCAGCGCTCTACACCATGACGTCGGGCCTGTCTGGCGTCGCCTACACGGACGCCCTGCAGTTCGGGATCTTTCTCATCGGCAACATCATCCTGGTGCCGATCGCCCTCGGCCAGGTCGGCGGCATGGACGGGGTCTACCGCGGGATCGCCGACCTGCGACCGGACGGCGTCGAGCAGTTCCTCAGCATCTCGCTGCCGTCGCCGGGGCTCGACACGCTCACAATTGCCGCCTTCGTGGTGCAGGGGCTGTTCTTCGCGGCCTCGCCGACGGGGGGCGAGGGGTTCACGGCCCAGCGCTTCATGGCGGCGAAGAACGAGTTTCATGCGCAGGTTGGCCAGTTGTTCAACACAATCCTCACGCTCGTCATCCGCGTCGTCCCGTTCCTGTTGCTCGGGATGATCGCGGCGGCGCTCTACCCGCCGGGCAGCATGGCGGAACCCGGCGAGGCGTGGGCGAGGCTGGTGGGCGCCTATTCCCCGGCCGGGCTGACGGGCGTGCTGGTGGCCGGCGTGCTGGCGGCCTACATGTCCACCGTCAGCACCGAGATGAACTGGGGCGCATCGTACCTGGTCAACGATCTCTACCGGCCAATCCTTCGCCCGGGCCAAAGCGAACGGCATTACGTGCTCGTCGGCCGAATCGGGTCCCTGGCGCTCTTTGCGGCATCGATGATCGTCGCCTACTACTTCGTCCACGGCATGCGCGCCTGGTTCCTCTTCATCAACTCGGTCGTCTTCGCGTTCATCCTGCCGCTGTCGTGGCTGCGGTTCTTCTGGTGGCGGCTGAACATTTACGGCGAGATGGCCGCGCTCACGATCGGCCTCCCGCTCGCGTACCTCGTCTGGTTTCCGCTGGGATTCTCCAACGAGGAGGCGCACCCCTTCTGGCAGGGCTTCCTGCTGCTGTTCGGCCTGGGCGCAGCGGTGATCATCGGGGTCACGCTGCTCACGCGGCCAGAGCCGACGAGCACGCTGCGCGAGTTCTATGAACGCTGCCGCCCGCCGGGATGGTGGGGGCCGGTCGTGGATGAACTCGCGCCGGCCGAGCGCGCGCGGATCACGGCCGAGACAAAGCGCGACATCTTCGACTGCGTGCTGGGGATGGCGTTCGCCGCGTCGGTGATCGTGGCGGTCGTCAGCCCGCTGGGGCATCACTGGGGAACGTTTGCGGTGGCGCTTGCGCTGGCGGGCGGCAGCGGAACGTGGTTCATCACACGCTGGGCGCGCCGCGGCGTGTTCCGGGCGCTCGGCGACATCGAGGAGGTCACGTGACACGAACAACTGGCAAAGCGTGGCGGACGGGCGCATGTCTGGCTGGCTCACTGCTGCTCGTCGCAGCGGCGATGGCGCAGGGCCGCGCAGGGCCGGCGGCCCAGGAGCCGGCCCGTGCCGGGAAGCTCGTGCTGTGGGCGCACCCGCCGGATGTCGGCCGGACGCCGGAGGAAGTCGAAGCGTTCCTCGCACGAGCGGCCCGCAGCGGCGTGGACGACATCCTGGTGCTTGTGAAGGGCATGTCAGGAGAGATCTACTGGCAGAGCGACCGGTTCCAGGACTCGACCGCCGCCGCATGGAAGGATGCCGACCTCCTCGAGCTGCTCGTCCCGCGCGCGCGGAAGCACAAGATCGGCATTCACGCCTGGCTGGTGGACTTCGTCGAGGGGCAGCGGAGCGCCGTGTACCAGAAGAACCTGCACTGGGCGCAGCTCAACCCTGCCGGTGAGACGACCCTCTCCGAGACGCTGGGCGTCGAGCGGCGGCCGTATCCCTACGTCTGGATGTGCCCCGCGCAGCGGCCCGGATACACGGATCAGTGGCTGCTGCCGATGATCGAGGAGATCGCGCGGAAGTACGACGTGGCCGGCATCCATCACGATTACGTGCGCTACCCCGGCGACGTGGCGCCAGACGCGTACTGCTTCTGCGACTACTGCCTGGCCAACATTCCGCGCCACGCGATGCTGCAGTACGAGGCGAGGGCGAGCCAGCGCAGCCGCGTGCGTCCGGTGCAGGAGCGCCTCGAGGCGAACTGGTGGAGCGATCCGACGGTGCAGCCGCCGGAGTGGGACCAGCGCGACCGCCGCGAGAAGGCGGACTTCCTGCTGAATGGCCGGACCACCCCGCTGGGGCCGCCCGACATGCGGTACTTCTTCTACGACTACCGCGTGCACCAGATCGACCGGTTCGTGCGCGAGAGCTGGGACCTGGTGAAGAAGATCAATCCCAGGCTGGAGATCTCGTCGGCCGTGTTCAGGAACCCCGTGCAGAGCGCACGGTACATCGGCCAGCAGTGGCACGGCTGGAACCCCTGGACCGATTTCTACACGCCGATGTCGTACCGAAGCCACTTCGCGGGGGACTTCGAGACGTACCTCGAGCGGCTCGAGGAGACGACCGCCCGGCAGATGGAGTGGATCGGCCGCGGCCGGCCCCTTTACGCGGGGATCGCGACCACTTATCTCTATCGCGAAGAGCAAGAGCCGATCGACAACCTGCGCGCGGCGGCGGACCGGCTCCACGCGGCGGGCGCCGACGGTGAGGAGCGCGCAAAGGCGGCGGCGGCGGTCCGCGAGGGGCACCGCGTTCTCGACGGGACCCTGAGGCCGGTTTCGGCCGACCGGTCGAAGGAGATCGCGCACCTCGTCGAGGCCGCGCTGGCTCCCGGAGCGGACCGAGCGACCGTCGAGTCTCTCGACAAGGCGCTGGCCGAGCTCCGACTGCGTCCTCCCGCCGGGTTTTACCCTCCGGAGAAGCTGACGCGCGCCATTGCGGCCGCGCAGCGGGGCAACCCCGACGGGATTGCAATCTTTTCGGCAGGCTCGTTGACGCGGGAAGACCTGTGGCCGGCGCTGGAAGCCGCGTCCAGGGAGTGGCGGCGATGAGGACCGGCGCATCCGGCCTCGCCCGTGTCGCGCTGCTGGCCGGGGGCGGTCTGCTGGCCTGCGGCATGCCGCTCCTGGCGGCCCCGCCCGACGGCAAGGCCCCGGTGCTCGAGCCTGTCGTGATCGTGGAGGATTTCCAGCACGATCGGCTGGGCGAGTTCGCGAGCTATCCACCCGCACAGGACAACGGCTATGATCCATCGCTCGCGCCGACCGCGCGGTATGGCGCGCCAGACGGCCGCGCCTTGATGCGGGAAGTCAGGCCGACCGCCACCGGACCGCTGCACATCGGGTTCATCCGGCAATTCGATCTCGTCTCCGCCCCGGACATGAACCTGGGCTTCCAGTACCGCCTCGAAGCTCCGGGGGCTGACGGGGCGATCGAGGTCGGGCTGGCCGGACGCGACGGGCGGCGCTACGTCGCCCGCACTCCAGGGCGCAGCGGCGCGTGGGCGCCGGCGCGGTTCGAGGCGTCGGACTTCCGGGCGGCGGAGGGCGGTGGGCCGCTGCCGCCCGACACGCGAATCGAGGCGGTCTACATCGTCGCGGTGCTGCCCGCGGCGAACCCCGCAATCACCTACAGGTTCCTCATCGACGACCTCCGGATCGCCGCGCGCCGGGCGGCGGGGTTCGAGCTGCTGAGCCCGCCCGCCCGCGCCGTGGCGGCCGGACGGGCGCTCACGGCCGAACGCGGCTTCGTCCGCGGGGAAGCCGTCGCGATCGAGGCTGCGGCGCCAGTCCCGCTCGCCGCTGTGGACGCCATCCTGCTCGGCCCCGACGGCGAGGAAATCGCGCGGGGCGCCCTCCGGAGCGACGTCGGTGGACGCTGGACCGCACCCGACGTGCACACGATCCGCCAGACCGATCCGCGCGGCGTCTGGACGGCGGTCCTCGACGGGCGGACGGCGGACGGACACCGGGTCTCGAGCCACGTGCGATTCATCGTCGGCGACCGCGAACCGCAGCGGCACCCCAGGCTCGTTGTCGATGCCGGAGATCGGGAGCGCCTCCTCGCCCAGAGGACGCATCCCGAGATGGCGGAGCTGTGGACGCGCATCGCGGCCGTCGCAAAGAGCGCGCGCGACACCGGCCCGGTCGCGCACGGCGGCGAGATCTTCGAGCTGCTCGATCGTGAATACCTGCTGCCGTCGCTGCCTGCCTACTTCGACGTGGTGAATCGCGCGCGGGCCCGCATTGCGAACAACGCTCTGGTCGCGTGGATCGAGGAGGACGACGAGGCCTTCGACGCCGCGCGGCAGACGATGCTGGAGGTCGCGGGATGGGGCCGGTGGGAGCCCCCCTGGTTCACCGCCATGGGACAGCACACCTACTATCCCGCGGGACTGCTGGCCGGCGCGGTGGCCCTCGGGTACGACCTGCTGTACGACCGACTGAGCGAGGACGAACGCCGACGGATCCGCCAGGCCCTCTTCGAGCGCGTCATCCTGCCGACGTGGCGCGAGTACGTGGTCGACAACCGCGTGATGGCGAACACCAGCAACTGGATCTCACACACGGTGGGGGGCGCCATTTTCGCGGCGGCCGCGATTGCCGGAGACGGGAGCCCCACCGAGGCGGAGGCCCTCCATCTGCCGCTGAACGGCCTCCTGCTCAAGATCGAGGCGCACATGGCGGCGAGCTTCCTGGCCGACGGCAGCTACGGTGAGGGAATCAGCTACCTGGAGTTCAACCTGGACACGCTGGGGCCGATGCTGAACGCGCTCGACCGGGTCCTCGGGCACTCCTACTGGGATCGCACGCACGTGCTGTCCTCGCTCGCCTACCCGCTCCACACCCTGGCACAGCCCCCTTCCGAGAGCCTCGATCAGGGCGACACGCACCCGCCGGCCGGGCACGGCATCGGCCCGGTCGTCTCGCGCTCGAACGATCCCGTGCTCCGCTGGTACGCGGGGCGGTTCGAGGCGCGCACGATCTGGGACTTCATGTCCTTCAGCGACAGGGTCGCGCCGGAGCCGCCGTCGGGCCACGGGTCCCGGCTCTTCGGCGTCAAGGGGAACGCCGTGTTCCGCACCGGCTGGGGCGAGGACGACGCGATTGTCCTGTTCCGCGCGGGACCGACGTTCAACCACAATCACAACGACCAGGGATCCTTCCTGATCCGGAACTTCGGCGAGGGACTCACGACCGAGGCCGGCTGGTCCGACTACTACAAGGATCCGTACTACGGCACGTTCTTCACACAGGCGGCCGGCCACAGCACGCTGCTCGTGGACGGGCATCCGGAAAGCCAGGTGATCGCCGACACGCGGCAGTTCGCGGCGCTCGACAGCTACCCGCGGATCACCGACTACGTCTCGAGCGGGTTCTACGAGGCGCTTGGCAGCGACCTGGCGTCCGTGTATCCTCGGTTGTCGGCCTATACCCGGCGGCTCGCGTACCTGAAGCCCGACCTGCTGGTTGTGTTCGACCGGGTGACGGCGCATGAGCCGGCTCAGTACAACGTGCTGCTGCACGTCGCTGACCGCGGGCGCGCCACCACGACCGACCACGGCGGCCGTTTCGAAGGAGCGCGGGCGACGCTGTCGCTGCGGGCGTTCTCATCCGAGCCCACCGCCATCGCGCTGCGGGACGGCCGGATCTCTTATCCGGTGCTCGCCACGCGTGCCCCGTCGGCGCCTCCGCCGCAGCCGGCGTTCTTCGACCTGCAGACCACGCGTCCGGCTGGCGCCGCATGGGTCATCTCGGTGCTCGCCATGCGGCCCCGCGCGGGCGACGCCGACGCGCTCACCGCGGCTGTCGAGCCCATCTCCGCCGGTGGCTGGACAGGCGTCCGCGCCTCTCGCGACGGACGCCGCGAGACAGTGCTGTTCCGGGCGAGCGCCGCCGCCGGCCCCCTCTCATTCGAGGAATGGACGACCGACGCGGCGTCGTGGATGGTGAGCGAGGGCCCGGATTTCCCTCGCTTCGGCGTGCAGGGCGCTCGACGCCTCGAACGGAACGGCCGGCTGCTGCTGGCCGCCGACGCGCCGATCGACGCCGCCGTGCAGCTTGGGACCGCCGGCGTCGAAGCAGACGTGCGAACCGACGAGGCCGGGGTGCTGCGCCTGGCTCTTGAGTTCAGGGCTCGCCGGGTGACGATCGACGGACGGGAACTACCGCCGGCCTCGTGGCGTCAGTCGGGCCAGGTGCTCGCCGTCCCGATCCCCGCGGGCGAGAGCCGAATCGTCGTGGAGATGGACCCGGGAGGTCGGTGAGACATGACTCGGCGCCAGATCCTCCGGACTCTGGGGACGAGCGTCCTCGCCGTCGCGGCCCATCCACGCATCCCCGCCCGAGCGCAGACGCAGCCGCCGGCGCGCCCACTCCCCGCGAGCGAGTTCGACTACGTGGACTGGAGCTGGGACCGCTGGCGGGAGGTGACCGGCGCGACCGCGGCCCTGCCGGCGCAGCGCCGGCCGCAGGCCGGACGGGCGGAACTCGTGGATCTGCTGAACCCGGAAGGGGTGCCGTCCCCCCCACCATGGGAGGAGCGACGCGCCGAAATCCGCGCGGCACTCCGCCCGTACCTGGGCGACGCACCAGCCGCCTCCTCAGCGCTCGCGCCACGTACGTTGACCGAGGAGCGCGCCGGCTCACACCTGCGCCGGGACGTCACCTTTCGCGCCGGCACCGGCGAAGAAATTCCCGCTTCCCTGCTGATCCCGCCGCGCCTGAAGGGCCGCGCGCCGGTCGTCCTCTGCCCGCACCAGACGACGCAGGAGGCCAGGCGGGAGCCGGCGGGCCTGGCGGGGAATCCCGAGCAGTTCACGGCGCGGCGCCTCGTCGAGCGAGGCTACGTTACGCTGACGTGGGACGCGATCGCCTTCGGCGAGCGGCACGACCCGGCAAGCGGCCACTATGGCGACGCGATTCCCTTTTACGAAGCGCATCCCCGATGGTCGTTGCTCGGGAAGATGATTGCGGACCTGGGCCGTGCGGTCGATTACCTGGAGACGCTCGACTTCGTCGATCCGCGGCGCATCGGATGCGTGGGTCACTCCCACGGCGGGATCACCACGCTCTTCGGATTGGCGCTGGACGAACGACTCGCCGCCGGCGCGGCCAACTGCGGCTTCGACGCGTTCCGGATCGACGGGAACGTGTTCCGCTGGTCGCATGCGACGGCCCTGCTCCCGCGCCTGGGCTTCTTCGTCGGCAGCCCCTACATCGACATGGATCTCTACCGGGCGGTCCCCGACTCGGAGGTCATCCAGGTTCCCTTCGACATGCACGAGGTGCTGGCGCTCGCCGCTCCGCGTCCCCTGCTGCTCTCGACGTCCGACGAGGACTTCGTCTTCCCGAACGCCGGCTGGAGCGCGCGGCAGGCACTCGCGCGGCTCGCGCCGGTCTACGAGAAACTGGGCGGAACCGACCGCGTGGAGTCCATCTTCTTCAGGGACGGCCACAGCCTTCCACCCGCCATCGCCGGGCGGATCTATTCGTGGCTGGACAAGTGGCTGGAGCCATGATCGACCAGGTGCTGCTGGCGATCGACGGAGGCGGGACCCGCACCCGATGCCTTGCGGTCACCCGGCTAGGCGTTGTCATCGGGCGCGCCGAGGCTGGCGCGTCGAACGACCTCCAGGTCGGGCCAGGCGTGGCGCTCGCGTCGATCGAGCAGGCTCTGCGCGAGGCGCTCGACAGCGGCGGCGTCTCGCGCGACCGGGTTGCCGCGGTCGCGGCGGGCCTGGCCGGCGTCGACGCCGACGGAACGGGCGCGGGCCACTGGACGGACGCCTTCCTGGCGATGGGGTTTCCGGCCGCCTTCGTCCACGGCGACATGATCGCGGCCCATCGCGGCGCGCTCGCCAACGCACCCGGCATCGTCGCCGTCGCCGGAACGGGATCGGTGGTCGTCGGCATCGGCGCGGACGGCGCGATGGTGAAAGTCGGGGGATGGGGCCCGATCTACGGCAACGAGGGCAGCGCGTACTGGATTGGACGCGAGGGGCTGCGGGCGGCCGCGCGCGCGGCGGACGGCCGCGGCCCGCAGACGGCGCTCGTCGCGCGGCTCGGAACCAGGCTCGGCGTCGGGAGCTTCACGCGGAGCATCGATGCGGTCTACGGGAGATCCATGGGACAGCAGGAGATCGCCGCCCTGGCGCCGGAGGTCCATGCCGCCGCCGAAGCTGGAGACGCTTCCGCCGCGCAAGTCTGCGCGGCAGCGGCGGCGGACTTGGCGGAGGCGGTCATCGCGGCGGTGGCCCGCCTCGGCTCCGCCGAGGCGCGGACCGTCTCTTACCAGGGCGGGTTGCTTCTGGACTGCCCGCTCATCCGCACGGAGTTCGAGCTCCGACTGCGGCACGCAGTGCTGGACCTCCGACCGCCGCAACACCCGCCGGTGGTCGGAGCGTTCCTGCTTGGCTGTCGCAGCCTGGGCTGGGACCCGGCCCCGGCGCTGCACCGCCTCTCGGCACCAGCGGGACTCCGGTCGGAGCGGACATGACGGCCGTGGACAACTACTTCGCCGCCGCCAGCCGGCTGCTCGCGCGCATCGCCAGCGAGCAACGGGAGCCGATCATGCGGGCCGGCCGCGAAGTGTCCGCCACCATCGCGGGGGGCGGCGTGCTGCACGTCTTTGGCAGCGGCCACTCGCACCTCATTGCCGAAGAGGCATTCTTCCGGGCCGGCGGCCTGGCGGCCGTGAACCCGGTTGTCGACGAGCGGCTCGCCTTCCAGCACGGCGCCCTCGAGAGCACGCGCGCCGAGCACCGTCCAGGCTACGCGCAGGAGATCCTCGCGCGCGAGGTGCTCCGTCCCGGCGAGGCCGCGATTGTGGTGTCGAACTCCGGGCGCAACGCGGTTCCGGTCGAGATGGCACTCGCCCTCCGGGCCATCGGCTTGAAGGTCATCGCCATCACCAGTGTGGAGAACTCGAGATCGGCGCCGCCGGACCACGCCTCCGGGCTGCGGCTGTTCGAGATCGCCGACGTCGTCCTCGATACGTGCGTGCCGACCGGCGACGCGGCGATAGATGTGCCTGGACTCGCAACGCGGATGGGGCCGCTCTCCACCATTGCCGGCGCGGCGATTGTCCACGCGATAGCGATTGCCGCGGCGACCGACCTGGCCGCACAGGGCCGTGCCGTGCCGGCGCTGCCGAGTGCGAACGTGCCCGGGACGACGGAAGAGATGCTGCGCGGGTTGCTCAGGCCGTACCGGGACCGCGTGCGCTTCCTGGCGCTGGACGACGATGAGGCCCCGGCCGGGGAGTCGGACGCTCGATACCCGCCATGAGCCTGCTTCTCGAGGTAATCGCCTGCTCGACCCGGGACGCGGTCGAAGCCGACCGCGGCGGCGCCGGCCGGCTCGAGATCGTGCGGGACTTAGAGCGAGGCGGCCTCACGCCGCCGGCGCTACTCGTGCGCGCAATCCGCGACGCGTCCAGGCTGCCGGTGCGCGTGATGATCCGCGAACAGAGCGGCTATGGCGCCGGCAGCGACGCCGACCTGGAGCAGCTGGCGCGATACGCAGGGCAGATGAGGGCGCTCGGTGTCGATGGGCTGGTGCTGGGCTTCCTGCGAGCCGGCAGCCTCGATACCGTCGCGATGAACGCGATCGTCGCCGCGGCGCCAGGCGTGCCGATCACGTTTCATCACGCCTTCGACGAACTGCCCGACGCCCGCGCGGCTTTGAGCGAGCTGAACCGCTGGCCGGAGGTCGATCGCGTGCTGTCGGCCGGCGGGGTCGGGGACTGGACCGGGCGCGCCCGCCGGTTGGGCGAGCTGTCGCGGATCGCGGGTCCACGCACGATTCTCCCAGGCGGCGGCGTTGACGAGGCGGCGCTGCGCATCCTCGCGCGCACCCGGGGGATCCGCGAGGCGCACGTGGGGCGGGCCGCCCGCACGCCGGCGGCGCCCGGCGGGTCCGTCGACCGCCGTGCGGTGGCGGGGCTGGTCGCAGCCACAAGATGAGGAACCCGATGGTGATGGCAACCGGCCTGTTGCTCGCCGAGGCCCGTGAGATGGCCGAGGACCTGATCGCGCTGCGGCGCGTCATCCACATGGACCCGGAGCTCGGGTTCGCGGAGCACCGGACGGCCGCGCTGGTGGCCGGCCGGCTGCGGTCACTCGGCGCGCGGGTGCGGACCGGGGTGGGGCGCACCGGACTCCTCGCCGAGCTGGGCGACGGGGATCCGGTGGTGGCCATACGCGCCGACATGGACGCCCTGCCGATTGAGGAGGCTACCGACCTGCCGTTCGCGTCGCGGACACGGGGCACGATGCACGCGTGCGGCCACGATGCTCACGTCGCCTGCGCGGTCGGCGCCGCCATGCTGCTGGCGCGCCGCCCGCTGCGCGGGACGGCGAGGCTCCTGTTCCAGCCCTCGGAAGAACAGAAGGACTCGGAAGGCTGGAGCGGCGCCATGCGGATGATCGAGGACGGCGCGCTGGACAACGTTCGGGCCGCCGTCGCCCTCCACACGCGGGGCCTGGCGGTCGGACAGATTGGCGTCGTCGACGGTCCCGCGCTCGCCGGCAACGACACCATTCGCCTCACGATTCGTGGCCGGGCGTCGCACGCGGCCCACCCGGAGGACGGGTTGGACGCCATCGTGATTGCCGCGCAGGTCGTCCAGGCCGTGCAGCAGATCGTCGCGCGGCGCACCCGGGCTGGAGTTCCGGCCGTCGTGAGCCTCACGACGATCCACGGCGGTGTGAAAGAGAACGTACTCGCTGAGCACGTCGAGATCGGCGGGACCATTCGTCATGCCGGCCCGGACGAACGGACACGGCTGATTGCAGAGATCGAACGCACGCTCGACGTGGGACGCGCGCTGGGCGGCCGCTGCTCGCTGGACGTCTTCGAAGGGTATCCCGTGACACGCAACGACCCGGCCGTGACGTCGGCGATCAGGAGCGTCGGCCGGGAGCTGCTCGGCGCCGGAAACGTCGTGGAGGTGCCGTTCGACACGTGGGCGGAAGACTTCGGGTACATCGCAGCCCGGATCCCGGCTGCGATGTTCTTTCTCGGGGTAACGAGCGACCGGGTGCCGAATCCCGTGTGGCACAGCCCGGCGTTCAAGCTGGACGAAGGGGCGTTGGCCGTTGGCGCGTGCATGCTCGCCGGCGCCACGCTCCGGCTGATGGAGGAAATAAGATGAACGCAGATCGGCTCGCGGTGCTCGGCGGTACGCCGGCTGTCACGTCTCCAGCGCCGCGCTGGCCCGACTTCGACGAGCGGGACCGACGCGCGCTGATCGATGTGCTCGAGAGCGGCGTCTGGGGCGGCTATCACGAGGCCGTCGGGGAGCTGGAGGGCCGACTCGCGGCGGCACACGAAGCCCGCTACGGCATCGCGACCTCGAATGGCACGGTTTCCCTGGAGATCGCCCTGACAGCGGCGGGCGTCGGACCGGGCGATGAGGTCATCGTGCCGCCCGTCAGCTTCGTGGCCTCCGCCACCGCGATCGCCCGTATCGGGGCCGTCCCGGTGTTTGCCGACGTCGAGCCTGAGACGATCACCCTCGATCCCGCCCGCGCGACCGCGGCGCTGACACCGCGTACCCGCGCCATCATGCTGGTCCACTTCGCCGGCTGCCCGGCCGATCTCGATCGGTTCGTGCCGCTTTGCACCGAACACAACCTGGCGCTCATCGAGGACTGCGCGCATGCGCCCGGCGCGTCCTGGCGGGGCCGGCCCGTCGGGAGCTTCGGCGCATTTGGCTCGTTCAGCTTCCAGGCCTCCAAGAACCTCACGGCCGGAGAGGGCGGGATGCTCGTGACAAACGACCCGGACTTGGCCGAAAGCGCGAGGTCGATCATGAACCAGGGGCGCCGCAGCGGTGGCGCGTGGTACGAGCACGTCAGGCTTGGCACGAACGCGCGGCTCACCGGGTTCCAAGGCGCGCTGCTGCTGGTACAGCTCGACCGCCTCCCCGGGCAAAACCGGAAGCGCGCCGATGCTGCCGACCGCCTGCGATCGGCGCTTCGCGACCTGACAGGTTTCACACCCCACCCGCCGGTCGGGGATCCCCGCGTCACCGGGCACGCGTGGCACATCTTCTCGATGCGCTACGACGCATCCGCCTACCAAAACGTCCCGCGCGAGCGCGCGATCGACGCGCTGGCCACTGAAGGAGTACCCGTGAGCGCGGGCTACCCTCATCCGCTCTACCGCAATCCGCTCTTCGCGGATCACCCGCACAGGGTGGAACCGTGCCCCGTTGCGGAAGCGTATTGTCGCGAGGCCATCTGGCTCCCGCACCATGCGCTGCTCGGGACGCCCCGCTGGATTGACGGGGTAGTCGGGGCCTTCCGGAAAGTGAGCGTGGGGATCGGGGCGCTGAGGGAAGTCCGGTCCGCGAGGGAGGGCACGTAGCTTGCGCAGCAATGGACGAGAGCCTTCGCAGAAAGGCGGAGAGTCGGCGCGGCCAGATCCGGATGTGCCGGCCGAAAGCGGCGGAGACTGCTCGCACGATGAAGACGTTATTCGTGGTCGAGCTCATTTATACAAGGCTCCGCTCGCAGAGATCGACGCGGCGAGGAGCGCGCACGTGCGATTCCTGAAGAAGTACTCCGCCTCGGGCGATTTCCTGGTGTCGCGGCGGAAGATCCCGCGGGATGGCGGAGTGATTCTCGCCCGCGGCGACAGCCGGGAGCGGATCGAAGCGATCATCCGCGAGGACCCGTTCTGCGCGCGCGGACTGGCGGACTTCCGGATCATCCAGTTCCGCGCGAGCCACCGCGCCGACGACATCCAGGCGCGGATCGACGGATGATCCGGGCTGTCCGGCCAGTGAGCATCAGTCACGACTATCATTCGATCTCACGGCAGATCCTGACGGCGTGTGTCGAGGATGGCCACGAGGGCCCGCCGGGCGGCCGGCAGGCTGCCGAACTCGCGCAGCGCGGTGCGGCGGGCCTCCGCTTCCGGCATGCCGTGCTCCAGAAGCTCCTCGACGCGCTCCGGCACGGCATGGCGTACGTCGATCCCGGGATCGAGGCGTACGAGACGAGATATCGCCACCGTGTCGTGCAGCAGCTCAAACGACGCGCAACGAGCCTCGGCTACACGCTCGTAGAGCACGACGGGTAATGGCAGGAGTTTCTTAGGAAGGCGGCGGCCTTCGCGAAGGAGCGGCGGCGAGATTTCAGTTCATCGCTGTGGAGAAGGCGCACCACTCGCTCTGTTTGCTCTGCCGCTGTATGCGGGTGACCCGCAGCGGCTTCTATGCCTGGATGAAGCGGGCGCCCTCGGCCCGCGCGAAGCGCGATGCGAAGTTGCGCGGCTTGGTGCAGGCGTCGTTCGCGGCCAGCGAGGGTCGGTACGGGAGCCCGCGGATTCTGCGGACCTCAAGGCGCAGGCGGAAGCCCGTTCTCGACCATCAAAATGGAACTCGCCGATCGGTCACCCGCTTCGAGGAAGGGCAGCATCGGTTGTTCGAGTACCTTGAGGTGTTCTACAACCAGCGCCGCCGGCAGCAGTCGCTCCTTCGACGGCCGACGAGCGCCTGCCGTCTCTCCTCCGAGGATCTGATTGCAAGGAGGTCGCACACCGGGATAGGGTTCAGCGTTCAGTAACCTGTCCACGGAATCGGATCATGGCTAGCACGGCGCGATACGCCGTAACCACGCGAAGGGGGAGCGCCGGGTATAATCCCGCCAACCCTGCCCTGTCTCCCGGTATCCGGCTCGGCTCGTGCACCGTCATCGCCGCCCGTGGCAAAGGCGGGCTCGCGTCTGGGCGCCTATGAAGTGACCGGCGCCATTGGCGCAGGCGGGATGGGCGAAGTGTATCGCGCACGCGATACGCAGCTCAACCGCGACGTGGCGATCAAGGTGCTGCCCGAGCTCTTCGCGCTGGACCATGAGCGGGTCGCACGGTTCACGCGCGAAGCGCAGACGCTCGCCGCACTGAACCATCCCAACATCGCGCAGATCTACGGCCTCGCACATGGCGCGTCAGCGGGGAGCGCACAGGCGCTCGTGATGGAGCTCGTCGAGGGTGAGGATCTCTCCGATCTGATCGCACGCGGACCGATCCTGGTGGCGGACGTCCTGCCCATCGCGCGGCAAATCGCCGACGCGCTGGAAGCCGCCCACGAACTGGGGATCGTGCACCGCGATCTCAAACCCGCAAACGTCAAGGTGCGCCGCGACGGCACCGTCAAGGTGCTCGACTTCGGTCTCGCCAAAGCGCTCGCGCCCGAAGGCGCGAGTGCGACGGCCGACGCGATGAGATCGCCCACGCTCACCGCACGCGCGACAGAGATGGGCATGATTCTCGGCACCGCCGCCTACATGGCGCCCGAGCAGGCGCGCGGCAAGGCCGTCGACCGCCGGGCCGACATCTGGGCCTTCGGCGTGGTGCTCTACGAGATGCTCACCGGCCGCGCGCGTTCGCGGGGGAGGAGGCCTCGGACGTGCTCGCCGCCGTGCTGCGCCAGGAGATCGACTGGAGCGCGTTGCCAACCGATGTCGCTCCGCCGTTGAGACGGCTCCTCGAGCGCTGTCTCGATCGCGACCCGAAACGGCGCCTGCGCGACATCGGCGAGGCCCGCGTCGCACTGTCAGAGGCCGAATCATCGGATCCGAGTGGGGTCAGAGCCCTCGCGTCCGCACCGAGACCTTCAGCCGCCCCCGTGCCGAACCGTGCACCGCGGCGCGGCTCTGGATCGGCATCGCCACCGGCTGTCTGCTGACCGGCCTCGTGCTCGGGGCGCTCGCGGGAGGCGGGAACAACGCTTCCGGTGTGGCGGCCGATCGACCGGTCCGCACCATGATCATTCCGGCCGCCGGGCGAACGCTGGAGGACCGCCAGGCGCTTTCGCCGGATGGGAAACGGATCGCGTACACCGCCGGCGGCACCCTCTGGATTCGTAACCTCGCCGAATTCGAGCCGCGCGAGGTGAGGGGCTCCCAGGGCGCGCGGCGGCCCTTCTGGTCGCCAGCGAGCAACGCCGTCGCCTACGCCGCCGATGGCGCGCTCTTCAAGGTCTCGGCGGACGGCGGCACGCCAGTAGAGTTGTGCAAGATCACGGGCGGTGACTTTACGGGCGGCTCCTGGAGCGCGTCCCAGGGCCTCGTCTTCACCTCGTCCCGCGCCAACTGGAATGGTGACGTGATGCGGGTGTCCGAGGATGGCGGGATACCGGAGCGAGCGTCGCCTCGCCGACCCGCACTTCCTGCCCGATGGACAAGGCCTCCTCTACACGATGGTGACCATGGACTCCAACGAGGGTCAGATCGCCATCGAACGTGACGGCGTGCGGAAGGTTCTCGGAATGGGCGACGCGTCGGTCGAACCGGCATGGTCCCCGACCGGACACGTCATCTTCACCCGTCAGACAGGAATCGACAGCGCCCTGTGGGCGCTTCCCTTCTCCCTCGCGTCGATGTCGTCAACCGGCAAGCCGTTTCGCATCGCGGCCGGCGGCGGCGGGGCGTCAGCGTCCATCGATGGTTCACTGGTCTACGGTCTGCGTCGTCCGGAATCGCAGGCGCTCGTCCGCGCCGATCGAACCGGACGCGTGCTCGGCGTCATTGCCGAGTCGCGGGCAGTGGTATCAGAGCCCAAGTTGTCTCCTGACGGACGCATGCTGCTGGCCGGCATGAACTTCGGAGGGATCTCGGTCTGGGAAACGGACCGCGGCGTTGAAACCCGGATAACCGCGACTGCGGTCGAGGCGGGTCACTTCGCTTGGAGGGCCTCCACCAGACGCGGAGACCTTCCAGATGCCCGCTGTATTGGTCGGCGTGTAGTAGATCGAGCCGTCCGTGCTCCAGGTGCCGCCGCGCGGCTCAGGAACGTTGTCGGCAACGACCTGGACGGCGCCGCCGCCGACAGCCGCCTTGTTCAATTTGCCCTGAGCGAAGAATCCGATCCATCGCCCGTCCGGCGAGAAGAACGGGCTGCGCGCCCCTTCGGTGCCGACGAGCAACACCGGCTCCTTATCGGCAAGGTTCCGCAAAAAGAGCCGCCGCACGTCATCCCGCAATCCGACGTACGCCACTCGCGTGCCGTCGGGTGAGATATCCAGCGGCAGCAGATTCTTGTCGGTCACCTCGTCGCCGTCGGGTAAGGTGAGGCTGACATGAAGGGGACCCGCAGCGGCCGGTAACACCGTGGCGGAGGGCGTCAGCAGATACATGACGCCCACGAAGTCCAGCACCTTCACCGTGCCGTCGGCCCGCACCTTCACGTTGGCGGGCTTCAAGTCACGATGGACGATCCCCTGCTCGTGCGCCGCTTCGAGCGCGTCGGCGATCTGCCGCGCGATGGGCACTGCGTCTGCCAGGAGCATCGGCCCGCGGGCGATCAGGAGGGACAGGTCGTCCCCCTCGACGAGCTCCATGATCAGCGAGCGAACCCCGCCGCTGTTCTCGAACCCGTGGATGTGCGCGATGTTCGGGTGATTGAGCGCCGCGAGTGTCTGGGCTTCCCGGGTGAAGCGGGCAAGGCGGTCCGGATCGGCCGCAAAGAGCTTCGGAAGCACCTTGATGGCCACGTCACGATTGAGTGTGGTGTCGTGGGCGCGGAACACCTCGCCCATACCACCAACGCCGATGGCGCCGACGATTTCGTACGAACCGGCCGGGCGTCGATCCGCTGCGAAGAACCTTCAACCACGGCAAGTAGCAGTACCACACGCCGCTCCTTAGCCAAGTTGACGGAACGCCCGTTCCCAGACCAGCGCCCCCCCGAGCCGCCCGAAGCACGAAGGGCGCTCTCGCTACGTGGCGGCGAGGGGGTGGCGCCACCGCAGGCCCGGGAAGCGGGCGAAGTCGCTGTCGGTCGTGACGAGTTCGCACCCATGCTCGATGGCCAGGGCCGCGATGTAGGCATCGGTCACCAGCGGGCCGTTGATGTCGCGACACAGACCGGTGAAGAGATCCCAGTGCCGGCGACTCGGCGTGATGAGCGAAGCGCGAGGCCAATCCACCAGGCGCTGGCAGAAGTCGAGGGCCGTGTCCATCGGCGTGGCCGGATCGAAGATGCGCGGATTGGTGACGATGCGCAGGAAGCCCGAGAGGACGACGTCCGACAGGGCGAACGGCTCATCCGAGGTCGTCAGCGCCTGCACCCACGCCGCGTAGCGCTCATGCTCGGGCGCATCCTCGCGGTGCGCATAGATGAGGACGTTCACATCGGGCAGCTGCATCAGCTACCTGCCGGACGCGAAGCGTTCGAGGTCGTCGGCTTCGAGCAGCGCAGACGTCTTGTCGATGTTGTGCCGCGAGAAGCGACCGCCCTTTCCGAACGTGACCAGCTCGAACGCCTGCGGAGCCGTCGGCGTGCGTGGGGTCCGCACAAACAGCCGCACGGCCTGTTCCACGAGCTTGCTGACGGAAGTACCCTGCTCGGCAGCGCGGCGCTTGAGCTGGGCGATCAGGCGTTCGTCCAAGCTGATCGTGGTGCGCATGATGCGTGATCATACCATGGCTGCATCACTGCATCACCACACGGACGGGTCACCACGGGGACGAGCTGGACTGAGACACCGTTGAGAGACGACCGTTGGTTTCGGTCGGCGTGGACAGCGACGCACTCCAGCGCCCGAAGCGGTTCTTCGGCGCCGTGCGCAACATCGAAGGCGGCGGCTCGCTGACGCGGAGAGCGCGCTTCACATGGTATCGTCGCCGTGAGATGGCCCATCCTGCCCCCGGCCGGCTCATCGACGTGGGCGGGTTTCGGCTGCACCTGAACTGCTCGGGCCGGGGATCGCCGGCGGTCGTGCTCGACGCGGCGCTGGGCGGCTCCTCGATAAGCTGGAGCCTGGTGCAGCCCCAGATTGCGAAGCTCACACGCGTGTGCAGCTACGACCGGGCGGGGTTCGGCTGGAGCGACGCGGGGCCCATGCCGCGCACCGCCGGCCGGATCGCCGCCGAGCTGCGGACGCTCCTCGATCGAGGCGGCGTGGAACCGCCGTTCCTGCTCGTCGGGCACTCGTTCGGCGGCCTCGTGATGCGGGTCTTCGCGCGCCGCCATCGCCCGGATGTCGCCGGCCTCGTGCTGGTCGATCCGGCGCACCCCGAGGATTGGGTGCGACCCGCCCCGAAGGAACAGGTCCGGATCGATCGCGGCGTCTCCCTGTGCCGCCATGGGGCGTTTGCCGCGCGGCTCGGCATCGCGCGCTTCGTGGCGGCCCTGGCGGCGGCCGGCGCCCTCATGCCCGCTCGCGGCCTGGCCCGCCTGGTCAGTCGTGGAGGGCTCTCTCGACAGGACGAGGGCATCCTGGCGCCGGTATGGAAGCTGCCGCCCGAGGCGCGCCGGCCGCTGCGGCGCTTCTGGACGCAGCCGAAGTTCTTCGAGGCACTGGGCAGCCAGATCGGTTCCATCTGCTCGAGCGCCGCGGAGACGCTCGAGGCCGGGGAGGGCGGGTACGGTGACCTGCCGCTCGTGACGATCTCCTCGACCGACCCCGGCGACTACCGCCTGCGCCAGCAGGAGGCGCTGGCGCGGCTCTCGACGCGCGGGCGCCATGTGGTCGCGTCGAACAGCGGCCACTGGATCCCGCTCGATCAGCCACAGGTGGTGATAGACGCGGTTGCCGACCTGTTGCGCTGAAAGGCTCGACGGCCGGCGGCATAATCGCCGACGGCGGACGGGACAACGGTGCTGGACTTCAACGAGGCGTACAACCCGCCCTGTGCGTTCAATCCGTACACGACCTGCCCGATTCCCCTCGACGAGAACGTGCTGCCGGTGAAGAAAAGCTTACCGGGGAGAGCTGCCGTCACTGAGCGCGACCAGGCGCTCCCGCGCCGCGGCAATCCTCGCGCGCAAGTTAGGTACCGGCGCGCCGCCATAACCTTTCACGAGGCGCGCTTCCGCGACGTCCAGGGCCGCGAGCAGATCGCGGGCCGCGCGCGCCGCGACGGCGGGATCGCGGCTGCCGACCGACCCGAACCAGACAGGCGCCGTGTGGGCGAAGGGGTAGGTCGCCATCGCCGGCCACTGGACGGGGCCGCCGTGCACGCGCGCGGCAACCCAGCCACCGGCGGGCACCTCCAGCGTTCCAGCGTAGGTGGCCGTTCCGGGCGCGTCCAGCCCCCGCCCCGACCAGGCGACCTCACCGTTGACGACAATCTCGACTCGCTCGAACGGCACCGCCGACGCGGCGGCGAGTTCCCAGCCGACGGACGCCCCCGCGCCGGCCCTCACGACGTCGCCGGCCTCGACGCCCCCCACGGCGAACCGCAGCAGCGGCGCCGTCGTCACGAAGCTCCGCCCGCGCCGCACGCCGTCGAGATAACGCTCCAGCGTCAGCTCGCCGGGCACGCGCACGTAGATCCGCGTCGTCCCGACCGCCATCGTCCGGAAGAAGTCGGTCATCACGTCGGTGCCGGCCGAGGGCATCAGCGGCACGCCGATGTTGAGCACGCGGTACCAGGCGTCGCTGGTGCCGAGCGCGTCGCTCCAGAGGCACACGACCTCGATCGTGTCCACGTCGCCGAGCACGGCGTCCGAGACGAACTCGAGCGGCAGCCCGCGCGGCGGGCCGTCCGGTGGGAACGGCTCGCGCGGGGTGACGGGGTGCACGTAGGCGGTCACGCCGCCGGCGCGGCGCGTGTCCGCCAGCGCCTCCGAGTTGGACCGGTCGTCGCGGCCGTGGACCGGGTAGCCCGGCCCCCAGAACCAGGGCCAGTAGGTGGATGCGATCCCGATGTGCCCGGTGTGGCCGAGGAAGTGCGACCGGACCTCCTGGCCGAAGGCGATGAGCGGATGGGCCTGCCGTGCCCAGCCGGTGAACTCGGTGTCGGCGAGGCGGGTGTGCAGGTTGGCCATCAACGGGGTCGCGACGTCCAGGTTCTCGCCGCGCATCATCGGCACGAGATCGTCCGGCGCGAGCCGGTTCGTGCCGCCGTAGTTGAGGTGGAAGTGATGATCGCCCGAGTACCAGCCCTCGAGCGACGGTGTGTTAATGGGTTGCAGGTCGACATCAAGGGTGATGGTCTGGCCTGGCCGCGCCGTCCCAGTGGCCTCGGCCGGCGCGTGCGCGAAGCCGTACGCGACGAGCACGCGGAAGTCGCCCGCCGGAATTTCGAACTCGAGCGTTCCCGGCGAGTACGTGAAGACCAGCCCGTTCTGGCCGTCGAACCACGCCTGCCGTTCCGCGGCGAACGCGGCATGCCCATCGGCGGCGGCGACGTGGAGGCGCGCCGGAACAGTCGAGGCCCCGCTCCGGGTCCGCACCACGAGCCGGGCGGTTTCCACGCCCCAATCCCAGTGGGACGGTGCGATCGGTTCCGGGTCGCCGCCCGCCGAGGGTATGCGCCACAGTTCGTACGACTGCCGGTCGTTGGCGCGGACGTAGTAGACGAACCGGCCATCCGCGCTCCATGCGGGCATGACCGGCGGCCCTTGTGCGGGTCCGGCAGCGCGCGCATCGACGAGGACGATGGACGGTCCGCCGGCCACGTCCAGCAGGTACAGCGATGCGCCGCCGGCGTGCGGCAGCGTAACCGCGACCCTCCGTCCGTCGGGCGAGACAGCCGGCCGGGCCGTCGAAGCGACCGGCTCGATGGCCAGCACCTGCCGCTTGCCCTCGCGCCAGGCGACGATCTCGTCGCCGCCGCCGCGCTTGGCGACGTACACGAGGGCGCCGTCCGCCGCGGGCTGCGGCCGGAGGTCGAGGCCACGCGCCTGCACGACCGCCTGCCGCTCCTTCGTCTCGAGGTCAAGGCGCCAGATGTCGAGATCGCCTTCCGCGGCCGACGCGTAGTAGATCGCGCTGCCGTCGGGCGCGTAGGCGGGATCCAGATCCGCGGCGCCGGTCGACACGATGGTCGTTTCGGTGCCGCTCGCGAGATCGAGCTCGACGATGCGCGTGTCGAGTGTGTCGTCGCGGACAAAGGCGAGGCGCGCGCCATCGGGCGCCCAGGCCGGGCGGGAATCCAGACCGGCCCGGCTCGTGACCCGACGCGCGACGCCGGGCGCGCCGTCCTCGGCAAGATCGAGGATCCAGATCCAGCCGCGCGCGGAGAACGCGAGACGCCGGCCGTCTGGGGCGGCGGCTGGATAGGTCGGACCGGCCGCGACGGTCGGAAAGTCATAGCCTTCCACGTACACGTGGTGGCCGAAGCCGCTCATCCGCGGGTAGCGGTTGGACCACTGAGCCGTCAGAGGCCATCCCACGGCGAGGGCGAGTGCGAACGTCAGCAACACGCGAAGTGGGGTTGGCATCTGTGTTCCCGAAGCCGGACCGTGCGGCACTCAGCAAGCCAAACGCTGCGTCGCACGCCGACGAGCGACGAAGGCACCGCGGGTCAATCCACGCGACGCCCGACGGTACCACTGCTCCCGAGCCTCGCGCCGTTCTTCCTTGACGCGGCCGGCGCCTCCGGCGATCATCCGTGGTCCACGGTCATCGTGATATCCAGGGAGCGGCCAATGGAGATGCAGACACGCGAATCCGACGGCGTAACCATCCTCGACCTGTCCGGACGGATCGTCCAGGGCGGCGGCGATCTCGACCTCAAGGACGGGCTGCAGACCCTCGTGCAGCAGGGGCAGAAGAACATCGTGCTCAATTTGGCAGAGGTGAGCTACATCGACAGCGCGGGGCTCGGCGCGCTCGTCAGCGCCCACATCAGCCTGAGCCGCGATGGCGGCCGCGTGAAGCTGGCGAACGTGACGAAGAAGCTGCACGATCTGCTTGCCATCACAAAGCTGTACCTCGTGTTCGAGACCTTCGACTCCGAGGACGCGGCGGTCCAGAGCTATCGCGAGGCCGCCGGGTAGCGCCGCGGGAGGAGCCGCAGCACGCGCGTCATCGGGAACCCTGCCGCTGTCGTTCGAGTGCTCTCAACAGACGGGGCAGGTCTATGGAGAAGCCGAGCTGCGGCACGAATTCGTTACGGACACGAAGAGGATCGGCCGGAGCGCCAAACCTGGCGCCATCGATCGTGCCCAGCAGGACCATCCAGTCCGCGGTCAGCAGCAGCCAGCCTCGTGCGTCCACCTGCTCCGCAGCGGCACCTCGCAAGAGCAGGGGACGCACCCCCAGCTTCACGGGCTGGACGTAAGGCATCCCGAACTTCGAGAAGCGAGGTCCTCGGAAAAACATGACCCCGCCACCAAACCCGATATCCACGCTCGGGTGGACGGTATACATGAGCGACGACCCCGCCTTGAAATATGTCACCCGGGCACTTCTGCCCGAAACGTCCTGCCCCGTGTAGTCCAGATCGTTGTCATAGGCGATCCCCGCCCCTACAGTGGCGTACCAGCTGAGGTGCTGTTCTTCGAGACGACTGTCAGGGCAACTGATGACCACACCAAGCGCTCTGACTTCCTCACGCTTGGGAAAGGTTTCGAGGCAGACGTCAAGGTTGGCGCCAAACCACGGGCCCGGGCCACTGAGCTTCCCCAGCCAGCTGATGAACCCATCAGCCCGCGCGGGCGCCGGGAGCAGGACGAGTGCGGACACAACCAGCGGAATCGCACGGCGAAGCTGAATCCTCATGTGCCTCCGGCGGCGTGCAGTCGGGCTGCAACCGCAGAATAAACGTTCTCCGTTTCCTGGAACACCGTGAGCCCTGGCTGATCCTTGCGAACGACGACCGAACGTCCGCTGGCCCGCCACGGACAGAACAACAGCGTCTCGTCCGACAGCCTTCCTTCTACAACGTAGCAGCGCTCGGATTCGAACGTGGCGACCGTAAACCAGGAGTCGTAGACGACCTGCCACGGCACGGTGGCCATGACCATGGAGAGGCCCGTCAGCGCAAAGCCCGCCACAATTGCGGCGGCGCCTCCCTCACCGGGCCGCCGGCGCCGCGCCAGGGCCGACCACGTGACGGCGCTGCCGAGCGCGATGACCGATGTTATCGCACAGAACAGCAGCCACCCGCCATATTCCTGCGCCGGATCCAGCCGGGCGTGCGCGGCCACGGGGCCATTCACAAGCGGTGTGTAGATAGCCGTGGCAAGGTCGGCAAAGTTCCAGCTGACCGCCGCCAGCAGAGCGACCTGTGCGATCAGCACGAGCACGCCAGCCATGGCGGGATCGTCGAGCCCGGCGCGGCCGGTGGCGGTTTTCAAATGCCTGGCCGTCCTGTCCGACCAGGTCCCGGCGGTGGCCGACATCCGCGTCGTCACGCGCCAGGCAAACATCAGAACAAGATAGAGCGTCAGGGCAACGAGCATACTGAAGATCGGCAGCGGCAGCGTTCGTATGCCGTTGACGAGCCAATCGAGCGGCGACGCCAGATCGAACTGCCCCCGGACGCCGAACATCACCCGGTGCGCTCGCGAGCCGAGGAACCCGATGAGCCAGACCGCCGGCACCACCACGGCCAGGGTTCCAAGCACGACCATGAGCCATTCCCTGGCGGACCGGTTCTCCGACGCCGGGAGGGACGGCGCTGGCGATCCGACGCGGCCTACGGAAGTCGTTTGACCGCCAGTATCCTCCTGCCAGGGCATCGGCGCCCGCCGGCGTGAGTGCGCCGCAGCCAGGTCGTGCAGCATCTCGCCGCAGGACTGGTATCGGTCAGCGGGCTGCGGCTCGAGCGCGCGGTCCACGACGGCCAACAACCGTTCCGGTAGGTCGGCCCGCAGGTCACCGAGGTACCGCCGCTGCCTCCTGGCGTGCAAGCGGGCGATCTCTTCCAGGGTCCTTCCCTGAACGGGATAGCCCGCTGTCAGCAGGAAGAAGAGCAGGACACCCAGGCTGTAGATGTCGCTCACCGGGGATGGCTCATGGAAACTGAAGATCTCGGGTGCCATGTAGACTGGCGTCCCGGCGAAGTACAGGCCCGTGGTTCGATCCGGTTCAGGCAGCCGCCGCCCGGCGCCAAAGTCCATCAGCACGAGGCGCCCGCCGTCCTCCCGGACGACGTTCTGTGCCTTGACGTCGTTGTGCACGATCTGCACGGCGTGGATGGCGGAGAGGGCGTTGCACAGCGTGACGGCAGAGGCAAGAACCTCGTCCGGGCCCAGGCGCCCCCGCCGCTCGACCACCTCCGCCAGCGACTCACCCGTGACGAGTTCCATGCAGATGCCCACGTGTCCATCGGCATACCTGGCGTCGTGGACGGTCACGACATTGTGATGGTGCACGCTGGCGAGGCGGCGCGATTCGTCGAGCGCCCGCTCGATCTCGCGGGCATCGCCCGGGACCACCGGGATCAGCTTCAACGCGATTGGCTGGCGCAGCGTGGGATGGTAGGCCTTGAAGACACCGCCGAAGCTGCCGCGGCCGATCTCTTCCTGGATGACGAACTCACCCCACGTGGACGTCAAGGTCGGCCTCTTCTCTCGCGCAAGGTGCGGCAGCGGCGGTGTGCGGGCCGTGAAGCCGGAACACCCAAGGCACGGGTGTCATGGCCGCGCTACCGCAAGAGGTCACTTGGAGCTTCGTCCTGTCATGCGCGCCAAACGGGAAATGAACCCCAGAAGGCGCCACGATAATAGTGCGAAACGCCCCTGATACGCTATCGGTTCCGAGGGAAGCGCCCGGATCACGGCTCACTCCCCTTCAATGAGCCTGGTGAGTGCCGGCGTATGGCCGAGCAGGCGCGCGTACAGCGCGATCTGGCCGCGGTGGTATTCCTCGTGGGCGATCGCGTGATTGAGCCACGTCAGCCGCGTGGCCGGCTCGCCGTTGAACTGGACGATCGGCCTCTCCATGGCGACGGAACCCGCCTGGCGTAACCGCGCGATGCTCTCTGCGTGCGTGGTCTTCAGCAGCGAGACGAGCGTGGCCTTCTCGGTCGTCTCGGCTCGCGAGCCGGCGTATTCGCGCAGGAATTCCGGATACGACTGCCGCTCGAAGCTGCCGTCGGGTCGCGACAGCTCCCCGGCTGCCATCAGACCCGACTCGATGAGGTGCCGTGCCAGCTCAGCCACCGTTCGGCTCGCCGGTGATGGCCTGTACGAGAACTCGCTAGCCGGAATGTTTTCGAGCTCCGCGATCACGCCGTCACGGGTGTAACGCCAGGCCCGGAGCGTCTCGTCAAACAGTGAACCCTCAGCCATCGCATTCTCCTTCAACCACGTGCTGCAGTTTCGCGCGGGCGGATGCCCCCACTGCCATCCGGGCAGTCAAAACGCTCCCCGGCCTCCTGTCGGCTGCGGCAGCGCCTTGCGCGGGAGCTTCTCGTCACGCATGGCGGCCTGATACGCGAAGATCGCCGCGACGGTCGCGTGCTGGACCATGTCGTCGCGCTGGACGCGATCGAAGACGTCCATGTTCGAGTGGTGCGTGCGCGAGCGATACTCGAGGCGGTCCACCAGGAACTGGAAGGCAGGGATACCGGCAGCGGCGAACGCCACGTGATCCGTTGAGCCGACAGCCCTCGGCGACAGGACCTCCACGCCGAGATCCTTCAGCGGCGCAATCCACTCTTCAAAGATAGGCCGGACGTGGTGGTTGCCCTCGAGCCAGACGCCCCTGATCCGGCCGGTCCCATTGTCAGAGTTGAAATACGCAGACACCTTCCCATGCGCCGGCTTCAGCGTCATCGTCGAGACGTCGGCAAGGTGCCGGCGGACGTACTCGCGCGAGCCGAGCAGGCCCTGCTCTTCCCCGCCCCAGAGCCCAATCCGGATCGTCCGGCGAGGCTGCACGCCGACGGCCTTCAGAATGCGCATCGCTTCCATCATGGCGGCAGATCCGGTCGCATTGTCTGTTGCGCCGGTGCCGGCCGCGACGGAATCGAAGTGGGCCCCTATGATGACGACCTCGTCCTTCAGCTCAGGGTCGGTACCGGGGATGTCGGCAAGCAGGTTGAACCCGTTCGGTGTGGTCTCTTCGTGAAACTGCGTCTGGACGTTCAGCTCCACTCTCACCGGGAGACCCGTCTCGAGGACGCGGACCATACGGTTGTAGTGCTCGACGGCCAGCGTCACCGTCGGCACGCCGTCTTCGGGCCGGGCCCTGCGCGAGCCGCCGCCGCTCGGAAAAATCGTGCCCCCATCGGTCCGCTGCTGCTGCGCTGAAAGACCGCTGCCAGTCGACACCACTGCGCTGTCAGCGCCCCGGTTGAAGATTGCCGCCACGCCTTCGGACCTGTAGAACTGCTGAATCCGCTGCGCCAGGGTCGGTCCGCCGGCACCCCGCCCGCCGCCGGGCGCAGCGCCCGCTCCGCCTCCGCGCTGCGCCGGCACCGGTGGCCGCATCGCGTCCGCCATGTCTTGATCCGTCATTCGGTGCACGATGGTGCCCTCGAGCATCTGGACGGCGCGCGCCGGCTGCGTCAGAATGATGGCTCCGGACAGCTTGCCCGTGTACCGCGCGAAGTCCGCTTCACTGTCGATCTGCACGCGGACCACGTTCGCCGTCACGGTGCCCTTCGTACCGGGCGTCCACGGCGGCACCGAGCCGATGAGCGGCTGCACCTGTGGCTCGAGCAGGTGACCGCTGAATCGCACGAGTGACCAGCCACGACCGAACTCGAACGTCTCACGGCGCGGGTTCGACAGCCCCCACTCGTGGAACCTCTCGAGCGCCCAGTCCCCCGCTTGCGCGATTTGTGGCCCGCCGGTCAGTCGCGGACCGTAAACGTCGCTCAGCCAGCTGATGTGCTCCATCACCTGTGAGCGGTTCAGCCCCTCGTCGCGGATCCGGGCGAGAGCAGCAGGATCGAGCTTCTCGACCGGCTGCTGCGCCGCAGGCACGGCGGCGACGACGGCGGCGGCGAGAACGGCGGCAGGTAAGCGCATCAACATGGGGGAATTCTATCGTGCCTGTTTCGACTTCCGGGTGCTGTGCCTGCTTCAACGCGCCTGCAGAGGGAAGCGGCAACCAGCGGCCGAACCGGCGGACGTACAATCCTCGGATGCGCTACAGGAGATTCGGCCGGACCGGCTGGCAGGTGAGCGAGATTGGCTATGGCATGTGGGGGATGGCAGGGTGGACGGGCAGCAGCGACGAGGAGTCGCTGGCCTCGCTCGACCGGGCCCTCGAACTCGGGTGCAACTTCTTCGACACGGCGTACGCCTACGGCGAAGGACACAGCGAGCGGCTGCTCGGGCAGGTGCTGAAGAGGCATGCCGGGAAGCGTTTGTATACCGCGACGAAGATCCCCCCGAAGAATCGTCAGTGGCCGGCCAAACGCGCGTATCACATCGAGGATGTCTTCCCGGCCGACCACATCGGCGCATATACGGAGAAGAGCCTCGAAAACCTTGGGGTCGAGACAATCGACCTGCTGCAACTGCACGTGTGGAACGACGCCTGGGCCGGTGACGAGGCGTGGCGGCGAGCCGTGGAGGCATTGAAGAAGAAGGTCCTCATCCGCGCCTTCGGCATCAGTGTGAACAGGTGGCAGCCCACCAATGTGCTGCGCGCGCTCGACACCGGGCTGGTCGACGCCGTCCAGGTGGTTTACAACCTGTTCGACCAGAATCCCGAGGATGAACTCTTTCCCTATTGCCGCGAGCACGACATCGCCGTCATCGCCCGGGTGCCGTTCGACGAGGGCAGCCTCACCGGGGCGGTGAACGCGGCATCGACCTGGCCGGAGGGTGACTTCCGTAACATCTACTTCAAACCGGAAAACCTTGGCCCGACGCTCGAGCGCGTCGATCGGGTGCGTGCGTCGCTCCCGCCGGGCATATCAATGGCCGAGCTCGCGCTCCGCTTCATCCTCGAAAGCCAGGACGTGAGCACCATCATCCCCGGGATGCGCAAGCTCCGGCACGTGGAAGCCAACATCGGCGCCAGCGGGAAAGCGGCGCTCCCGGGTGAAATCATGTCGGAACTCAGGGGGCATCGGTGGGACCGCCAAACCGATTTTGAATAGCAGCTAAGCCATTGACATTGATGAGGTTAGAGGACATTGACGAGCTGGACGTGGAGCCAATCTGCTATAATGCCTTTTTCCCGAAGAGCCCGAAGGAGCATCCAGTGAAGGAAGGGATTCATCCCAAGTACCACCAGATAGAGGCGCGCTGCGCGTGCGGCGCGGCGTGGCAGACCCGCTCGACGAAGCCGGAGCTGCACCTCGAAATCTGTAATAACTGCCACCCGTTCTTCACCGGCCGCCAGAAGCTGGTCGACACCGAAGGGCGCGTCGAGCGGTTCACGAAGCGATTCGGTGTGCAGACCTCCGAGCAGCGCAAGGCTGCCGCGAAGACCAAAAAGGAAGCGGCGGCCGCCGCGGTCAAGTAGCGCGGGCCTGACCCGGCCGTACACGGGCCGCCCCGGGGCGGCCCCTACGATGTGAACAACTCAGGGCTGCCGCCCGCCGACTTGGCGATCTTGCGATCCAGCCGCGCGATCCGATGACGGACTCCTTCAGCTCGCCGGCCATCCCCCTCCTGCAGTGCGAACAGCGCCAGCTCGCGCGCACTCGCCAGGTTCCGATCCCGGTGCTCGTGGTGGATGGCCAGCGCTTCCACCGCCACTTGCCGTAGCTCGCCCAGGGCGCCGTCACGCCTGGTCGACACCGAGGCGGTGAGCGCCACGATCTCGCGCCAGAGCTCAGCCGCCTCGGCGAACCGCCGTTCGCGCCGGCGCCGCACGGCCAACCGGCCCAACGCTTCCCCTCTCACTTCACAATCCTTCGACGCCGCCGCCCGGCGGTAGCACGCGTCCGCGCGGTCGAACGCCTCCGCACGCTCGTAGATTCGACCGAGCGCCAGGGCTTCGCCGCCGTCCTGACACGCCCCGTCCCCCGCGTGTGCCATGTGGGCAGCGCGCGCGGTCACCGCCGCCAGCGACACGAGATCGAGCCGGTTGTGCTCGAGCACCGGCTCGAGCGGACGCGCATCACCGCTGCGGAGAAAACGGAAGAACCGCTCCGGGATCTCGAAACCGGGCACGTCTCCCACGCGACGCATGTCCAGCAGGGTCCGCTCGAGATTCGTCAGCCTGCATCCTTCTTCGCTCCGCGAGGTGCTGCGCCGCCAGAGCCTCCGCGCCGGGTGCAGCATGTCGAAGTGCGGGATACCGGCGAGCGGCATCTCCATCCGGTGAAACGCCCACCGCGTCTCCATCACCGGGACGTCGAAGGTTTTGCCGTTATACGTGACGATCAGGTCGCAGTCGCCGAAGAACTCGGCCACCGCCGCCAGTTGTGCGCGCTCCGAGGCGTGGCTGGTCAGCAGGAACTGCCGGACCTGGAACGCGCCCAGGTCGAAGTAGCCGCAGCCGACGAGAAACGCGACCGTGCCGGCGCCCCCGCTCAACCCGGTGGTCTCGAGGTCGAGAAAAACCGTTTTCTGAGGGCCCTCCGGATCGAGGCAGAAGCCACGCGACGACAACGCGGGGTCGAGCAGCGCCAGCCCCTCCCCGTCTTTCACCTCGCAGTCCTCGATGCGGACCGAACCATGAAGACGGCTACCTTCATAGCGTCGATCGACAACGAGACAGTCGCCGAATGGCGTGCGCACGGGCGTTCCGCCCAGCACCGCGCCCACACGCGCGAGATCCATCGGCGCGTCATACCTGTATCCATCGTCGGGCTCGTAGGTCAGTTCACGGCGTTCCGACGGACCTTGTCCTGGAAAGCCCCCGGAGGGGCGCGTCGACGAACCTTGGACGATGGAGCGGAGGCGGGAGGTGAGGTCCATCAGGCGGCCTCAGCCCGGAGGAGACGGTCGAGGATGCGCGAGGCGACCTGCTTGGCATGCGGGCCTGTATTGCCCTCTGGGCCCACGCAGGACGGGCAGCCGGATTCGCAGGGGCAGCCGGCAATCAGCTCGCGCGTCCGTTCGAGAAGGAGGCCGTGCATCTCAAACAACGGGCGGCTGAACCCGATCCCGCCCGGATAGTTGTCGTAGATGAACACGTTCGGCTCGGCGGCGAGCGCCTCCGGGCCGCCTTGGCTCATTCCGCCGGTGCGCGTCGAGCGGTCGAGCGATCCGCCGTCCACTGAAAGACCGATGTCGTGACCGTCGCACATCAGCAGGAGCTGCGCGACGTGCCGCATCGCGAACGCCAGCCCGACAACCCCGTCGCGCCGGTCGTCACCCGCAAACGGCAGAGCCTGCATGATCCCCGAGGGGATCGAGAGCCAGTAGGCCGTCGTATGCATCTGCTGCTCTGGCAGGTCCAGCTCGCCGGAGCCGACGTTCTCGTTCGTATAGAACTTGATCTTCTTGAACCCTACGACCCGTGACACGACGTGGACTTCACCGTGCGAGCGGCGGCCTTGGCCGTGTTGGGCCATCGCCGGGGCAAGGGCGTCCTCGGGTACGTCCGAAACCGCCGGCGACTCCCCGCCGTCCTTTGCGAACGTATCGAGGATGGTGACCTTCGTATAGGTGATGGCGTCCGTGTAGTAGTCGCAGTCCACGTGCCGGATGTACGCCTTCCGCCCCTCGAAGTCGAACCGCTCCACTTGGAACAGCTGCCCCTCGATGATGTAGATCGCCTTTTCATGCAGCGTGGCTGGCGCACTCGTGAAGTCGGTCTCGCCGACCACGCGCTCTCCGTTCGTGATGTCAACGATGACGAAGTTGTCGGACGACACGGACCGAAGGCTGACCGCGTCGGCCGGGTAGGACTCGTTCGTCCAGTTCCACTGGCCGTCGGCCTCGTGAACGAAGCCTTCCTCTGCGAGGACCGGCAGGATCTGCTGAACGTCCACCTCGCTGGCGCCGAACGGTTCGTCGGCCGCAAACGGCAGTTCGAACGCAGCGCATTTCACGTGGTCGAGCAGGATGTGCAGGTTGTCGGGGTTGATAAGCGCGTGCTCGGGAGACGCGTCGAAGAAATAGGACGGGTTGCGCACCACGAACTGATCGATGGGCGCGCTGCTCGCGACCAGTACGGCAGCCGAGCGCGTCGTCCTGCGGCCGGCGCGGCCCGCCCGCTGCCACGTGGCGGCGATGGTGCCCGGGTAGCCCGCCATGATCGAGACGTCGAGCGCGCCGATGTCGATGCCGAGCTCGAGCGCGCTGGTCGAGACGACCGCCCGCACCTGCCCGTCGCGCAGCCCGCGCTCGATCTCGCGCCGCCGGTTTGGCAGATACCCGCCGCGGTACCCGCGAATCACGTCCGCTGTTCCCGGCGGGCCGTGAAACGCATCCTTCAGATACGTCGTCAGGATCTCGACCGCGAGGCGGCTCTGCGCAAAGAGGATGATCTGCAGATTGTGCCGCAGGAACTCGAGCGCGACGCGGCGGGCTTCCGAGAGGTAGGAGCGACGGATGCCGAGCTGCGCGTTGACAACCGGCGGGTTGACGAACAGGAAGAACTTCTCGCCGCGTGGCGCCCCGTTCTGATCGACCAGCTCGAATGGACGGCCGGTGAGTCCCTCGGCGAGGTCCCGCGGGTTGGCAATCGTCGCCGACGAGCAGATGAAGATCGGGTCGGAACCGTAGTGCCGGCAGATCCGCTGGAGCCGCCTCAGGATGTTGGCCAGGTGGCTGCCGAAGACACCGCGATACGCGTGCAGCTCGTCGACGATGACGAACCGCAGGTTCTCGAAGAGCTTCGCCCAGCGCGGATGGTGCGGCAGGATGCCCGAGTGCACCATGTCAGGATTACTGAGCACGACGTGCGCCTTGCCGCGGATGGCGCGCCGAGCGTCGGACGGCGTGTCGCCGTCGTACGTGAAGACGCCAATCTCGAGGTTGGAATCCTGCGCCACCAGTTCCGAGAGCCCGTGCAGTTCGGCGAGTTGATCCTGCGCGAGCGCCTTCGTCGGAAACAGGTACAGCGCCCGCGTGGACGGATCCTGCAGGATCGCGTTCAGCACCGGCGCGTTGTAGCAGAGCGTCTTGCCCGATGCCGTCGGCGTGATGGTCACGACGTTGCGTCCACTGAGCACGTGCGCGAAGGCTTCGGCCTGGTGCGTGTAGAGCTGATCGATGCCGCGCGCCGCGAGCGCGGACTTCAGGCGCGGGTCGGCCCCGTCGGGATACGGCGCGAACGAGGCCGGGACGGCCGGCAGCCGGTGCGCCGCCGTGACGACAGGGTCGGCCCCAGGCCCACCGGGAGCCTTCGAGGCGTTGAGACGCCTGAGGACCTCCTGCAGCGAGCGGTCCTTGTCACCGGTGACCACGGGGAGCGTTTGAGCCATGGGAAAGTATTGGAGCCGCAGGACTTGGCCACCGATCCTAGCAGGCGCGCGCCGGGCGATCAAGTGGCGAAACAGATCCCCGTCGGCAACACCGACGCTACGACGGCGGGATCCGGGGTCGGCTCCGGTCGTGGGCGATCTTCGCGGCGATGCCGCTCAAGGCCAGCACGCCAATCAGGTTTGGGAAGATCTGGAGCGCATTCATCAGGTCACCCCAGGCCCAGACCAGTTCGACGCGCGTAATAGCGCCGAGCGGGATCAGGAGGCAGTAAATCCACCGGTACGGCATCACCACGCGGGGGCCCAGCCAGTACTCGAGGAACTGCTCCCCGTAGAAGGCCCAGCCGATGAGCGTCCCGTAGCCGAACAGGAACACGCAGAACGCGACGATGTAACCGCCGAACCCCGGCATGGCCGCATCGAACGCGAGCCCGACCGCGGCCGTGCTGGTCACGCGCTCCGACACCGGCAGCGTCCAGTCGATGACCCCTGAGAGCAGCACCGTCAGCGCCGTCAGCGTGCAGGTACCGAACGAGACGATGAAGGTTTCCATCACCGCATTGAGACCCTGTTGCGACGGACGATTGCTCTGCGCGGTCCCGTAGGCGACCGCCGCAGTGCCGTAGCCGGCCTCGTTCGCATAGAGACCCCGCGCCAGCCCGTAGCGGACCGCCGTAAAGATCCCGAACCCGAAGACAGCATGGGTGGTGAACGCGTAGCGGAACACCATCGCCAGCACTTCCGGGATCGCCGCGGCGAACGTGACGATCACAACCAGGGACCCCAGGAGGTACAGGATGACCTTCAGCGGCGCCAGCTTTTCCGCCACCCGGCCGATCGACTTGATCCCGCCGATGATGACCAGCCAGGTCAGCAGGGCGATCACGATGCCCGAGATCCAGCGCGGGACGCCGACCTGCGTATCGAACACCAGCGCAATCGAATTGGTCTGCGTGAATGGCGTGGTCGTCAGCGCCGCGATCCCCGCGACGACCGCATACGACATCGCGAGCAGGGGCGACTTCACGCCGTCGCGCAGGTAGTACATCGGTCCCGATCTGACCTGGTCGCCCTGCGTCTCGCGAAAGGTCATGCCCAGCACGGCCTCGCTGAACTTGATCGACGTGGCGAAGAAGCCGTAGCACCAGATCCAGAACAGCACGCCCGGACCGCCCGAGACGATGCCCGCGGCGACCCCCGCGATATTGCCGGTCCCGATCGTCGCCCCCAGCGCCGTCATGAACGACTGGAAGGGTGTCAGGGCCCCGCTGCCGGTTGCGTGCCCGCCGAAGAACGACCGCAGCGCCTCCCCGAATCGCCGCACCTGCACGGCCCCCAGCCGGCCGGTCATGAAGAGGCCGGTGCCGAAGAGGATGATGACGAGAAACGGGATGAACAGCCAGTCGGCTGTGGCCTGGATGACATCGGCAAGCTGCGTCATGGGAGGTGACTATATCGCGAGCGCCGGCCACTTCGTACACGCGGGAACCGAGGGGAGGGGCGTCCACCCGGCTCAGATGTTGGACCTGGACTGGCACCCGTCCACGACGAGCGAGGCGCCGCTGACCCAGCTGGCGCGCGAAGAGGCGAGGAAGGCGACGACGTTGCCGACTTCGTCAGGGCGGCCGAAGCGGCCGAACGGAAGATCGCGCTTGATAAAGGCGGCTATCCCCTCGGGGTCTGCCTGCTGACGCGCGTGCCAGCTCCCGCCTGGGAAGATGATGGATCCGGGAGCGATGCTGTTGACGCGGATGTTGACCGGCGCGAGTTGCTGGGCGAGCGCCTTGGCCAGGCTGATCTCGGCCGCCTTGACGGCATTGTACGTCATCCGCCCTCCGGACTCCCGCCCCCAGATCGACGCAATCATGATGATCGACCCTCCGCCGCGCGCCCGCATGTGCGGCACGGCCAGCCGGGACGCGCGGATTGCCGGGAACAGGGTTTCGTCGAAGGCCGCCTGCCACTCGGCGTCGCTGGTGTTGAGCAGATCCCCCCCTGCCGCGCGGCCGACATTGTTCACGAGGATGTCGACCCCGCCAAACGTCTCCACGGCCCGGTCGACGACCAGCGCCACCCCGTCGGCCGTGGACACATCCGCCTGGACTGCCATCACCATCTGCGGCCGCTTCGCCGCCGCCTCCACCTCGATGGCCGCTTCCGCCAGGCGCTCCTGTCCCCGCGCGCAGATGCAGACGCGGCAGCCCTCCGCCACGAGCGCGCGCGCGCTCGCCAGGCCGAGCCCGCGGCTCGAGCCGGTTACGATGGCGATCTTATCGGTCAGCCCCAGGTCCATGCGGCATCATCATTTCTCAAAGGCGCGCGGGACCCTGCGCCCCGTGCGCGGTGGCTCGTCTCGGCGGCGCGCTTCAGCGCCCAGTCAGGTCGTTGAGGCGCCAGTCCAGCTGATGATATGCCACGGTGAACTGGTGCTTCTGCACGAACTCGCGTTCGATGGGCAGCAGGTGCGGCGTGACAAAGGCGAGGATCGCCCGTTCGATCGGTGAGCGGTTGGCGTGGGGTCCCTGCTCGCCGGGATCGTAAGCCGCGATGAAGTGATCCGCATTCCAGCTGACGATCGGCGTGACCGCAAGGACACCCTCCGAGTGGGCGATGCGCATCATCGACTGCTCGGTCACGAACTCGGACTGCACCCGGTCGAGCTGCTGCGCCAGCCGCGCGGCGGTGAAGGCCTCGCTCCGGAGCCGCCCGCTGCCAAGCGCGCCCCGCCCCAGCGCCAGGAACACCCGTGGTTCCTTGAACTCTGGCAGGATGGTCTTCTCGATCTCGTCGAGAGTCACGCTGCGCCCCGCGGCGCGATGACGAACGCGCTCGAAAGCCCCCGGAATCTGCCGGATGCTGTTCGCCGGGAACTCGGCGGCCCGGCCGCGGATCGGGTAGTGATCGATGACCGTTCTCAGGACGAACGCGTTGTAGGCGTTGATCCAGAAGGCCATCTGCCGCTCCCGTGTCCAGCCGCTGTACGTCGCGGCCGGCACATCCAGGGACGCGACGTAACGGTCAAACCGTCCCCGCTCCAGGCGCAGCGCGCGATAGTAGACCATCCCGTCGCGCACATACATGTCGAGGATGTCGTCGAAGGGCCGGTGCAGCGCCTCGACGGTGGCATCCTGCGCGGCCTGTGAAGACGCGCGGGCGGCAGCCGGGCTGAACGCGGCGACGACGCAGGCGGCCATGAGTAGCAAGAGGGGCGAGCCATGAAGCAGGCGCAGCGAGCTGCCTGTCGGCCGCAGCCGTGAAAGCCCAGAAAAATCCGTGTACATCCGTGTCAGTCCGTGGTCAGAGGTTCGAGGCCAGGAAATCGGCGAGCGCCTGTGAAAACGCGTCCGGTGTCTCGAGATTCGAAAGGTGCCCGGCCGCCGGCAGCACGACCAGCCGCGATCGTTCCATCCGCTGCTGCATCGCCTCGGATTCGACCGGCGGCGTCAGTGTGTCCTCGCTGCCAACGATGATCAAAACCGGGCACGACATGCGGGCGAGCAGCGGGGTCGAGTCCGGACGATTCAGCATCGCCTCGATCGCCCCGGCGATCCCCTCCGAGTGATTCGCCTCGATCATCTGCCTGACCGGCTCTTCCAGCTGCGGCCGGTCGCGGCGCGACGTCTCGCCAAGCAGTTTGGGGATCATCTGGTTCGCCACCGCGGCCGGTCCCTCCCGGCGGACGAGATCCAGCATCTTCTGCCGCCCTTCGCGCCCCTCCGGTGTATCCGCCGACGCCTTGGTATCGGCAAGCACTACCGCGTTGAACCGGGCCGGGCTGCGGCGGAACAGGGCGAAGGTCACGTATCCGCCCATCGAGAGACCGCCGATGGCGGCGGTCTCGATCCGGAGCGCGTCGAGCACTGCCTCCACCCCGGCGGCCAGGTCATCGATGCTGGTCGTGCCCGCCGGCGCCGCGGCGCCCTCCCCCAAGCCGCGCAGATCGGGCGCGACCAGGCGCCACCCGTCGGCCACGCGTTCGAGCTGCGGCCTCCACATGTCCGCGCTCAGGGGGAACGCGTGCAGCAGCACGACCGGCCAGCCGGCGCCCGCTTCAAGGACGCGCGTGCGGCCCCCCGGCGTCGTCACGAAAGTTTCCCGGATCACGAGGACGATCTTACCCGTGTTCTTCCCGCCCGCACACGTCCGCCTTTTTCGCGCATGAGCTTCGCGCAGCTTGTCCCGCGCTTTTCCGCCCGCCGTCACGACATGACCGTTCGGCCCCGCCCCGCGACGACTCGTCCCCGGCGTTATGAACTCCTGCCGCTTCCGGTGATAATCAATCCGCTTCGGAGGACCGATGATGCGAATGGCAGGCATGGCGGCGGTGGCGATGGCTGGCGTGTGGCTCGCGACGCCGGCGGCGGCCCAGACAGTGGACGAAGTGGTCGCGCGGCACGTGGAGGCGCGCGGCGGCGAGCAGAAGCTCAAAGCCATCGAAACCCTCAAGATCACCAGGACGATTGGCACCCCCTTTACCCGGGTGGATGTCGTGGTCTACCGGAAGCGCCCGAACCTGGTGCGTACCGAGCAGAAGGCGGCAGGGCAGACCGCGACGACGGTCAGCGGCATCAACAAGGACGCCGTCTGGGACCCTGCGGCCGGGGGCAAGGTCGTGCTCCGCCCGGAAGCGCTGGCGGCCATGGCCCGCGAGGTGGACGGTGATTTCGACGGCGATCTGCTCGTCGACTGGAAGGCCAAGGGGCACGCAGTGACGCTCGAGGGGCGCGAGGCGGTCGGGGGCGTCGACACCTGGAAACTGAGGGTTACGACGGCGAGCGGCGCCGTGCGTGAGATCTACCTGGACGCGAACACGTCCCTCGACTACCAGCATGTCGGGTCGATGATGCTGCCAGGCAAGCGGACGCGCGAGTTCACCATTACCTTCGGGAACTGGAAGGAGGTCGAAGGCGTCAAGTTCGCGTTCGATGCCGACGAGGAGCGGCGCGAGGGACCGATCAACCAGTCGCTGGCCACCTACACCCACACGATCGAAATCAACGTGCCGATCGACGACACGCTCTTTTCCACTCCGGCGGGGGCGGCGCCCGCAGGCGGGCAGTAGGGCGTCGGGGTAGTACAATTCCCCATGCTCCAGGAGATCGCGCGGCGATTCCGCGCGCTCGGGCGGGCCCAGCGCATGCGGTGGGCGGCAATGCCGCTCGTCGGCCTGCTGGCGGCCCTGCTCGAGGCGCTGGCCGGCGCCGTGGTCTTTGCGCTGCTCGCGCTGCTGTTCGAGCCGGCCGGGGTCGTCCCGGGTCCGGTCGTGGCCTTCATCCGGTCGGTGCTTCCCTATGCCGATTCGGGCGCGCCGGTCGTCGCGCTCACGTGTGGGCGGCAGGGATCCACATCCTGAAGAACGTCGTCGTCGCGGGGATGACCTGGTGGCGTGCGCGGATGGCCGCGC
>JACCRT010000018.1 GCA_013813355.1 Acidobacteriota bacterium
CCTCCATCTCGACCCTCCCTTCAGTGATAGTCCGTTGTCTCCACTTCGAGAGCGTCCCCCAACTCGTCGTCGAACTCGAAGCACACCCGCCACTGCGCGTTGATTCGTATGGATCATTATTTCACTAGTACTACAGTTGTAAATCATGCCAGCAGCACCCCCTCCGCTTGTAGTGGCTGCGCCTGGCTACGGCCTGATGGCGGCGACGCCATGACGACCACGAGAGCACTTCCCCCCAACGCGGAGGACGCCTCCTCAGCACCAGCCGGCACAAAAGTCTGCGAATCTCAGCCACCGTCAGCTCCACGAGAGCCCTCGCTTTCTCTTGAACTCCGAGAGGTTGGCGGGGCTTTTTCGCCCCCCTTTTTCGGGCCTTCCCTGAATCTCCAGGCCTGCTGACCGAACGGCCGCGAGCAAGGCGTGGGCGAAGAGAGCCAGGGTGATGTGACGGCGCCATCCATGCCAGCTCCTCACCTCGTAGTGGGCCAGCCCCACCTCCCCCTTCGCCTCCTCGAAGCCGATCTCCACCCGCCAACGGCTGCCCGCTGCCTTCGCCAGCGCTTCGAGCGCGGTGTTCTCGGGAGCGAAGACCGTGTAGGCGGTGAGTTCTTCCGGATCCTCGATACAGCGGCGCACCAAAAGCCACCTCTCGAAACCTTCCTGGATCGGGGGGTTGAGCGGGAGCCTCGTCCAGTCGTAGAGCCTCGCACCCTTGGAGCCCTCGCCGGCCGAGAGACGCCCCCAGCTTCCCTCGGGCGCCAACCCCCCCTGGCGCAGGGCTTCGAGTACCCTGCTTACCCGGTGCTGGCGGAGGCCGACCCACATGTGAGCCTTGCCCGAGACGGCCAGCACGTAAGGCTGCTCCTTCTCCTCGAGGAACATTCCCAGGCGCCTGGTGTCGCCGTAGACACTGTCCGCGACCACCCACGCCGCCTCCGCCCCCGCGTCCATGGCCCTCTCGAGCATTTCTTTCGCAAGTGCGGGCTTGGTGCGCATACCGATCCGCTCCGGCACCGACGCTTGTTCGCGTCGCTCCTCGTCTTCGACCCACTCCTCGGGCAGATACAACTCGCGGTCGATGAATGCCTGCCCCCGCTCGGAGGCGTAGCACAAAAACACCCCGACCTGGCAGTTCTCCGCCTTGCCGGCGGTTCCGGTGTACTGGCGCTTGACCCCGACACTCTTGCCCCCCTTCTTGATGAAGCCCGTCTCCTCGACGACGAGAACACTCTCCTTGCCCGCCAGATGTTCGAGCGCGTACTCCCTCAAGTCGTCTCTCAGAGCATCGGCGTCCCAGTTGGCGCGCCCCAGGAGGTGCTGGATGCCATATGGCGTGGCGTTGCCCGCGACCTCGGCCAACTGCCAGCCGTTTTTGCGCTCGGCCTCGGAGAGCAAGCCAAGCAGGTAGTCGCATGCCCGTCCATGAGCCTCGGAGCGGGTGAAGCGCGCCGAGAGGCGTTCGTTCACCGCCTCCAACTCCTCGGTCCACGATCTGACCCTCTTCCGATCCACCGTCTGCGTCATCACATCCTCCTTCGCAGGAAAGGACATCATGCCAAACGGTTGCACTATTTACAACTGTAGTACTAGCCATTGTTCGTCTCCTTGTCTCTCGTGGTTCGTCGCTCTAGCCGCTGGCCGAGACGCCGTTGAAGATTATGACCCGGCGCTCGGTGTCGAAATAGAGTTCGCTGCTCGCGTCGAAGAGATCCATGAGAACGTCGGAGTCCTCGTTGGTCGGCATCACGAGCGCTTCCTCGGCGCCGTTGTCGAGGATGAGCTGGAACGAGAACTTCCCGTCCGCAAGCTCGCCCTGACTGCTCCAGTTCGAGTGGATGTTCGTTACTTTGCGAACCTTGATCCTCGCGTCCGCAGTTTTCGCTTTCGTCGCCACTTCTTCCTCCTTCATCGCCTGTTTTTCACATCTTGCCAACCGTTACCCTCAACGCGGACGGGCGCAAACGGAATTTTCGTGTCATGGAACACCGACGAGAATATTTGAATGCGCGCCGCGCGAAAACAAAGCATCGAAGCTCATCGTCAGCCGACCGATGGCCGGGCTTCCCCTCCTCGTCCGCAGCGTGCCGTGACGGAGGACGCCGGGGCGGGATGTTGCCCATCCGTCCCGGCCTCCACCTTCTTGAGCAGCTCGTTGGCGCCGCGGAGATCCGCAGCTTCGACAAGGTTCGTCGCCTCCCGGAGGAGCTCGCCCAGTTCTTGCGGGTCCCCGCGCCTCTCGCGCATCATCGGCTCGCCTCCCGGCCCGTCAAAACTCGACCGTGAAGCGGAACTTCCCGTCGCGGGCGGAGCGTCCGCCTCGCCTTCTGAGAAGCAAGTACAGGAGCAGTCCGCCGCCTACCACGGCGAGTCCGGCTCCCGAGGTCAGAAAGGCGAGGGCGCCGCTCTGGGCCGAGGCGGCGGATGGTCTTTGCTGAACCTCCTCGGGGGTCGCCTTGCCTTCGAGGATGTCCTTGA
>JACCRT010000026.1 GCA_013813355.1 Acidobacteriota bacterium
CACCACCCTGGCCGAGGACGAACAGATCTTCCGCGAGAGCATCCGCGCGTTCGCCAGCGTCCAGGTTCGCCCGCTGGTGCGGGAGATGGACGAACAGGCCACCATCCCGCGGGCGCTGATCGATCAGCTCTTCGCCCTCGGCGTGATGGGGATCGAGGTCCCCGAGGCCTTCGGTGGCGCCGGCGGGCAGTTCTTCCATTCCGTCCTCGCCGTCGAGGAGCTGTCGCGCGTCGACCCGTCCGTCGGGGTGCTCGTCGACGTGCAGAACACCCTCGTGATCAACGCGCTGATGCGCTGGGGCAACGACGACATCAAGCAGCGGTACCTCCCCCGCCTGTCCACCGACACCGTCGGCGCCTACGCCCTCTCGGAAGCCGGATCGGGAAGCGATGCCTTCGCGCTGACGACGCGCGCCCGCGAAGACGGTGACGGCTACATCCTCAGCGGACGCAAGCTCTGGATCACCAACGGCAACGAAGCCGACATGTTCCTCGTCTTCGCCACCATCAATCCCGAGGCGGGCTACCGCGGCATCACCGGCTTCCTCGTCGAACGCGGCACGCCGGGCTTCACGGTCGGCAAGAAGGAAGACAAGCTCGGCATCCGCGCAAGCAGCACGTGCGAGCTGATGCTCGAGGATTGCCGCGTCTCGAAGACCGATATCCTCGGGGAGGTCGGCAAGGGTTACAAGACCGCCATCGAGACGCTGAACGAAGGGCGAATCGGCATCGGCGCCCAGATGCTCGGCCTGGCGCGCGGCGCACTCGAGCACGCCATCACGTACACCAAGGAGCGCAAGCAGTTCGGCAAGGCGATCGCCGACTTTCAGGGTGTCCAGTTCCAGCTGGCGCGCGCCGCGGTCGAGGTCGAGGCCGCCCGGCTCACCGTCTACAACGCGGCTCGCCTCCGCGATGCCGGCCGCCCCTTCCTCACCGAGGCGGCCATCTGCAAAATCCTCTCGTCGGAGGTCGCCGAGAGCGTGTCGTCGCTGGCCGTAAACCTCTTCGGCGGCAACGGCTTCGTCAAGGACTACCCGGTCGAGAAGCTGTTCCGAGACGCCAAGATCGGTCAGATCTACGAAGGCACGTCGAACCTGCAGCTCGCCACCATCGCGAAGCAAATACTCGGGTAAAGGGAAGGGGTCCCCTCCTTCCCTCTACCGTTCGGACTGGCGCGGGGGGTCGTCTGCCGCGGCCTTCTCGGCATCCCTTCGGCGCTCGTCCTCCTTCTCCGCGGTGTCGCCGACGTAGGAACGCTCGCCGCCCGTTTCGATGCCGAGGACGTCGCCCGGCTGCGCCCTGCCGTCGTAGTGCGGGCTCTCGGTATCGCGGTCGCGCGTCTCGGCCGGACGGCGCGCTTCATCCCCCTCGCGCGCCAGCACGCGGTCCCGGCCAGGATCCCGGTCGACTCGCACTGGTGCGGCGCCGATTGCGGCAGCGGTTCCCGCCGTCCCCGCGGCGAGCCGCTCAGTGGACCTGTCTGGCCCGGTCCCGACCGACTGGTTGTTCCACCAGCCCGGCTGTGTGTAGTGCTTGCGGCTCTCGTACGCCCACGCCTGGCCGGCCGACTCGCCCGCCGCCGGCTCCTCCCCCGGGCAGCAGGCATCGACGGTCCGCGATTCAAAGATCCGCAGGTCCTCGTCGCTGAACTCCTGGAAGCGCGACTTATCGAAGTCGGGATAACGGCTGAGCGCGTCGCGCGTGACGTCCACTCTCAACGCCTTTCCGTCCGGGTCGAACGTCGCGTGGCCAATGGGAAGCAGCAACTGCTTCGTCCGGAACCAGCCGGCCGTATCGATGACGATGTAGTAGACACGGCCCGCCTCGGCGTCCACGATGAAGCCGTCGAGATCGCCAAGCTTGCCGCCGTCGGGTCCCTTTACGTCCAGAGCGTCGTAATCCACGACGCTATCGTCCACATCGTGAGCATCCAGGTAGCGCAGGCGGGCCGCGTAATTGGTCTGTTCCACTGGTTCCTCCGGAAGAGTTGTCGATCCGGGGAGAGCGGTTGCAAGGGTGAGGCCGTGGTCCGGCCGCGCCACTGCGACGGCTGAAGGACACGTCGGGGTCAGCTCAGCACGTGCTCGGCGATGACCATCCGCTGGATTTCGGAGGTGCCCTGGTAAATTTCGGTCGCGCGGACGTCCCGAAAGAGCCGTTCGACCACGGAGCCGCGGCGGTAGCCGCTGGAGGCGAGGATCTGCATCGCCTTGTCGGCGGCGCGGTGCGCGGATTCCGAGGCGAAGAGTTTGGCCATCGCGGCCTCGAGGGTGGGCCGCGCCCCTCGGTCCCGCGTATCGGCGGCCTTCAGGGTGAGGAGCCGCGCCGCGTCGAGCTCGGTCGCCATGTCGGCCAGCATCCACTGGACTGCCTGGTAATTACCGATCGGCTGCCCGAAGGTGTGGCGGTGCTTCGCGTGCTCGAGCGCCTGCTCGAGCGCGGCGGACCCCACACCGAGCGCCTGGGCGGCGATGGCCACGCGGCCCCCGTCGAGGGCCCACATCGCTATGCGGAAGCCTTCGCCGGGCCCGCCGAGCATCGCGTCCGCCTCCACGGTCACGTTGGTGAACTCGAGATCCATGCAGCCGAGCCCGCGCACGCCGAGCGAGTCAGCGGTGACCACCCGCGAGATCCCGGGGGTATCCATCGGGACGAGGAACGCACTGATGCCCCGCCCTCTCGTCCCTGGTTGCGTGGCCGCGAACACGATCACCAGCTCGGCGACTTCGGCGTTCGCAACCCACACCTTCCGGCCATCGATGACGTAGCCCCGGTCGTCAAGACGCGCCACGGTCTGCTGGTTGGCGGCATCCGAGCCTGCATGTGCCTCGGACAGCCCGAAAGCGCCGAGCGCTTCGCCGGTAGCCAGGCGGCGCAACCATGCCTGCTTCTGGGTGTCGGTGCCGAACTCGGCGAGCGGCTCCGCGACAAGCGAGTTGTTCACGGCGGCAATGACGGCCATCACGGCGCTGGCGCGCGCCAGCGCTTCCATCGCCAGCGCGTACGCGACGTAGTCGTGTCCGGCGCCGCCGTCGGCCTCCGGGATGGTGACCCCCATCAGCCCCAGTTTCGCCGCCTCCCGCACCAGCTCACGCGGAAACACTCCGGCGTCGTCGATCGCGGCGGCTTGCGGCGCCACGCGCTCAGCCGCGAATTGCGCAGTCTGCTGGTGGAAGGACGTCTGTGCGTCGCTGAAATCGAAGTGCATGGCTACTGATTGTAGCCCCGGGCGGTCTTGTTGCAGACCCGGCCACTGTGCAGCCCGAGGAATCGCCCCCCGAGCCGCTACCCGGCCAGCCGCTGGAAAATCGGCCGCAGCCGTGCCGCCGTGACCGGCAGCTCCTCGGGCAGCACCCGTGTCTGGCCGACGACCGAGATGAAGTTGGTATCGCCGTTCCACCGGGGCACCACGTGCATGTGCACGTGCCCGAGCACGCCCGCGCCGGCAGGCTTGCCCAGGTTGATGCCCATGTTCATCCCGTGAGGCTCGTAGGCCTCGGTCAAGGCCACCTCGGCGCGCCGTGTCAACTCGATCAGCTCGGTCAACTCCTCGGGGGTGGCCTCGGCGAGGGTCGCCACGTGACGATTGGGCACCACCATCAGGTGGCCGTTGTTGTAGGGGAAGAGATTCAGGATAACGAAGCAGGTCGTACCGCGAAAGACGATGAGGCCCTCATTCTCGGCGGGCTCGGGAAGATCGGCTCGCGGGGCAGGATGGGGTGGCTCGAGCGCCATGCAGAATACGCAGCCCACGTCCTGCCCGGTTCCGGTGATGTAAGCCAGACGCCAGGGAGTCCAGAGGCGTTCCATCAAGTTAAAACTTAGAACTCAGAACGAAGAACGCCAACCCCGTCGCCTTCTTCATTCTTCATTCTAAGTTTCTTTCAGACCCCCGCGAGGTCCGAGCCCGCAACGGCGGGCGGCGGCGGGACCACCGGAGCTGGTTCGGGCTCCTTGTTGATGAGTTCCTTCAGTTCCTTGCCGGGCTTGAAGTACGGCACCTTCTTCGGCGGGACGTCCACCTTGTCGCCGGTCTTCGGGTTGCGCCCCTTCCGCGGCTCCCGGCGCCGCAACCGGAAGCTGCCAAACCCGCGGAGCTCGATTTTCTCGCCGCGGTGCAGCGCGTCGATGATGCTCTTGAAGACGGTGTCGACGATGACTTCCGAATGCTTCTTCGTCAGATCCGAGACCCTCGAGACCTCTTCGACGAGTTCCGCTTTCGTCATGCTGCCGTTGTTCATAAAGCCCCTTCGCTCGTCAGGTGGCAGCGTCGGCAGGCGGCAGGCAAGTCAATTCGTTCAACCTGCCTGCCGCCTACTGCCGACTGCCAGCTGCGTACTGCCAGCTGCCTACTGCCCTACGACTGGTGCTTGAAGTGATCGCCCAGCGTGACTTCCGGCCGGCCTGTGGTCTCGGTGTAGGCGTCCCAGTCGGCCCGGAACTCGTCGTTCTTCAGCGCCCGGATGCTCAAACCGATCTTCCGTTCCGAGGGAATCAGCTTGATCACCTTCATCTGGTAGCTTTCCCCGGCCTTGAGTTCCAGCTTCTCTTCCTTGCCGGCTTGCGGGGAATCGTCGAACTCCGACACGTGGATCAGGCCCTCGATCCCCTCGACGAGTTCGACGAACGCGCCGAAGCTGGTCAGGCGGACCACCTTGCCCTCGACCACGTCGCCCGCCTGGTGCTGCGAGAAGAACTCGTCCCACACGTCGGTCTGGAGCTGCTTGAGCCCGAGCGACAGCCGCTGGTTCTCGGCGTCGATGTTGAGCACCTGCGCGTGGACGTCGTCGCCCTTCTTCAGCACTTCGGAGGGGTGCTTGAGACGCTTGCTCCAGGACATGTCCGAGATGTGGATGAGCCCGTCGATCCCTTCCTCGACTTCCACGAACGCGCCGAACTCGGTCAGGTTGCGGACCTTGCCGGTGATCGTGGTGCCAATCGGGTACTTTTCGGTCAGCTCGTGCCAGGGGTTCGTCTCGACCTGCTTGAGGCCGAGCGAGATGCGCCGGGCGCCGGGATCCACGCCCAGGACCATGGCATCCACCGAGTCCCCGACGTTGAGAATCTTGGACGGGTGCTTGACGCGCTTGCTCCAGGACATCTCGCTGACGTGGATGAGTCCTTCGACGCCAGGCTCGAGTTCCACGAACGCGCCGTAGTCGGTGAGGCTCACCACCTTGCCGCTCATGCGCGCGCCAACCGGATAGCGCTCGATGACGTTCGACCAGGGGTCGTTCATCAGCTGCTTGTGACCGAGCGACACGCGTTCGGTCGCCGGGTCGTACTTCAGCACGATGACGTCGATCTCGTCGTTGACCTTGAACAGCTCCGAGGGGTGAGACACGCGGCCCCACGACATGTCGGTGATGTGCAGCAGGCCGTCGATACCGCCGAGGTCGATGAACGCACCGTAATCGGTGATGTTCTTGACCACGCCGCGCAGGACCTTGCCCTCGGCGAGCGTGTCGAGCGTGTGCTTCTTCTTCTCGGCGTTCTCCTCCTCGAGGAGGACCTTGCGCGAGAGCACGATGTTGCCGCGCTTCTTGTTGACCTTGATGACGCGCATCCGCAGTTCCTGGCCACGCAGCGCGTCGAGGTTGCGGACGGGGCGCACGTCGATCTGGCTCCCGGGCAGGAAGGCGCGGACGCCGATGTCGACCGCCAGGCCGCCCTTGATCCGTTCCACGACCCGGCCGATGACGACCTTGCGCTCGACGTAGGCCTTCTCGACCTCGTCCCAGATCTTCATTTTCTCGGCTTTTTCGCGCGAGAGAACAACGTAACCTTCACGGTCTTCCGTCCGCTCGAGCAGCACGTCGACGGTATCGCCGGGCTGGACCGAGATCTGGCCGGTCTCGTCGATGAACTCGTCCACGGGGATGATCCCCTCGGACTTGTAGCCGACGTCGACGATGACTTCCGAAGCGGTCACTTTCAGGACGGTGCCCTTGACGACTTCGCCTTCCGCGATATTGCGGAAGCTGCTATCGTAAAGGTCAAGGAGGCGGGCGTATTCCTGGGGATCGTCCTGATCGTCCATCCGGGAGAAACCCGCGGTTTTTAGATCAGCGGTTCCGGTGCCACCTCCTTGGGAACTGTTGCGGGATGAGTTTTCACTTGCCATGCTAAACGGGTCCTCCTCGAACAAGCTTGCCGGGATCTCAGCTCCGGCGGGCTGTGATGTGCCGGGCCGCAAGGCCTCGGCCTACCGCACGTTGAGTGGCGATAAGCAGTAGAATATACATCACTTACAGACAGACCGTCAAACGCGCCACACACTTCCGACCGAAGAACACGCCATGGCCAAGAAAACCGCAAAGAAGAGCAAGCGACAGAAGCAGACCCCGGCCAGCAAGCGCAAGAGTGCCGGCCGCACGTCAGCCACCCGCAGCGGCGCTCGACCGGCGAAAAAGGCCGCGCGCAAAACCGGTCGAAAAGCGGCCGGCGCGAAGTCCGCTCGCGCAAAGGCGCGCCCGGGCGCGAAGAAGAAGACGGCGGCTGCCCGGTCGAGCCGCGCGACCGGCTCGCGAGGCGCCAAGAAAGCCCGAAGCACCACACAGGCGGGCAAAACCAGGCGCAGCTCGGCAAAACGAGCCAGCACCGTGAAGCGCACCGGGGCCCGGAAGCGCCAGGGCTCTTCGGCCACGGCCACCCGGTCGACGACCAGGCGCACGCCCGCGAGAGGCGGGCAGGGGCACGAGCGCGGCCTGGCCCAGACACCCGAAGCGGGCCGGACCGTGAAGGGCCCGACGAACCCCATGCCCACAAAGCGCTCCACCGGCACACCGGCTGGCGCCGGCACCACGCGCCATATCCCAGGGCTCGACCGTCAACGCCGACAGCTCCGCGAGCTGGAAGAAGAACTCCAGACGCCTCCCTCGAGCCTGGACATCGACCGCATGGCCTCGGCCGCGCGGACCGGACGCGCAGAGATGCGTCAGGCCCGGCGGGAACACACCGAAAGCAGCCCCGTCCTGACGGGCGGCGACGTGGATGCCAATTGGGCGGGTGCGTATGCCGAGGGGGATGAAGCGCCCGGCGGCGACAACCCGACGCCTGACCAGGACCGCGTGGACGATATCGGTAAAGCGCTCGGGGTCACATACGAGGACAACGAAGAACTGAAGGCTTCTGACAAAATCGCCGAACGCGACCGGCACCGCTGGGAACTCGACCCGGCATCGTCAGAGGACTACCGGAACAGGGACAAGGATCTGGACGAGGAGTAGCTGGCAGTCGGCAGCAGGCAGTCGGCAGCGAGCAGTCGGCAGCGAGCAGACAGAGGACACGGAGTTTTCTCCGTAGCTCTTACCGCCGCCTGCCTGCCTCCGACTGCCGACCTCCGACCTCCGACCTCCGACCGCCGACTGCCGACTGCCGACTGCCCGCTACTTCTCAGCGATGCAATACAGGTAACGATAGCCTCGCAGGTAAATCTCCCCATCGGCCAGCGCGGGGGACGCGTCAAAGCGATCGTCCAGCGTGTTGGCCGCGAGTTGTTCGAACGATGTGCCGTGCTTGAAGACAGTCGTCGTTCCCTGCTGCCCCAGCACGTAAACACGGTTGACCGCGCCCACCGGTGACGCAAAGACGTTCGGCGAGGCCTCGAGCCGCTGCAACTGGTAGTGCGGCTTTCCGGTCCGCGCGTCAAGCGCCGTGAGCACGCCGGTGTTCCCCTTCAGGAAGTAAAGGATCCCGTCGTACAGGAGCGGCGACGGCACATAAGGCGTGTCGCGGTCGAGTGCCCACGCGATCGCCGGCTCACCGGCGATCTCCCCCTTCGCCTCGGCCAGCCGGATGGCCTTGAGGCTGTTGCCGCGGAATCCCGACATCAGGTACACCATGCCGTCGGCCGCGACCGGCGACGGAATGGGGTTCATCGTGAGCCCAGCCCCCTCCCATACGATCTCGCCGGTTGCGGCGTCGTAGCTGCGCACGCGGTTCATGCCCGCCGTGACGACCTGCGCCTTGCCGCCGTGCTCGACCACCAGCGGCGTTGCCCAGCTGTCAATCTCGTCGCGTTTGGTGCGCCACTGTTCCTTGCCGGTTCGCTTGTCGAGCGCCACGATGAACGACTCTCCCTGGTGATCCCAGACGACGAACAGCTGGTCCTTGTAGAGCGCCGGCGTCGAGCCTTCACCGAACTCGTTGCGCATCCGCTTGTCGCCCAGGTCGATGTGCCACACCGGCGTGCCGCTCATGTCGTAGGCGTAAATGCCCCGCGACTCGAACGAAGCGATCACGTGCTCCCCATCGGTCACCGCCGAGGCTGACGCCATCGTCCCGAACTGGTTGTGCGTGCCCTCGTGCGGCTGCTCCTGCTTCGCGGTGTGCTGCCAGGCGATTGAGCCGTCCTTGCGGCTGAGCGCCATGACGATGAAGCGGTGCGGCCCCTTCGGCCCGGCGGCGGCATCGGTGGGGACGGCCGTCAGCACGTAGACGCGGTCGCCCCACACGATGGGCGACCCGGCGCCCCGGCCGGGGAGCTCCACCTTCCAGCGGACGTTCTTCGATTCACTCCACTCGAGGGGCGGCGTCGCCGTCGACGACACACCGCTCGCGTCGGGGCCCCGCCACGATGGCCAGGCGCCGGCGCCGTTCGCCGAGGCGGGTGGCATGGAGGCGGCGCACAGGGCGCCGATCGCGACGATCGCGCTGGTCTGGACGAGCTTTCTCACTGCTGACTCCTTTGCTGAAACGTGCGGCGTGCGAAAGTGCGGCGTGCTTGTCCCGCAGAAACGCCTGGGCGCGGCTCAGGTGGCGCTGCGGCGGGCCTGGCGGAGGCGCGATGCCAGGCTTCTAGCCGTTACGACGGCCGGGGGAGGTACGTTTCTCGACGAGGTCGAGCACCTGGCGCACCACGTCGTCGATGGGGAGGGCCGTCGTGTCTATCGCGATGGCATCGGACGCCTGCAGCAGCGGAGATGCTGTTCGAGTGCGGTCGCTGCGGTCGCGCTCCTCGAGCGCGGTGGCGATCTCCCGGATGGCGAGGGGGCCACGGCCGACGGCATGGGCCGAATCCGTGGCCCGGCGCCGGGCGCGCTCTTCGGGCGAAGCGTCCAGGTAGATCTTGACGGGCGCGTCGGGGAACACGGCTGTGCCGATGTCGCGCCCTTCCATCACGACGCCGCCGCTCGCGCCCAGACGGCGCTGCCGCGCGATGAGGGCGGCACGAACCTTGGGCTGGCGCGCCACGGTCGCGGCGGCCTTGTCAATCTCGGGGGTGCGTATCGCCCAGCCCGCATCATGGCCGTCGACGCGGACGACGCCGTCACCGATTTCGAAATCGAGGCGGGCGGCAAGCGCCGCCATTGCCTCTTCGTCGGCGAGGTCGAGCGCTTCGCGCAGTGCTTTCCATGCGAGCGCGCGATACATCGCGCCGGTATCGATGTGCCGGTACCCGAGCCGCGCGGCGACCGCACGCGCGATGGTTCCCTTTCCTGCCCCCGACGGCCCGTCGATGGCGATGATGAAGCCGGCCACTGGGGTGACGTTATCACGTGCGGCGGGCCACGTGCTACGTGCGCCGTGCACGGAGGTGACGGCACGCGTGGCACACAGTCGCACGTATATGATGCTGTGCATGCGGAAGTGGGCGCTTGTCGCCCTGCTCCTCCTGGTGGGCGCCGGCGTAATCGCATGGGACTACGTCCGGGCGGCCGCATTCGTCGTGCAGGCGGCGGAGATGGACGGTGTGGCGTCGCGACTGCTGACGTGGACGACCAGCCGCGTCGAGGAACGGCCGATGGAGGTGCCGTGGCGCGGCGGCGATCTGCGCGCGCGTGCCTACCTGCCACATGGCGACAGCGGCGGCGCCGTGCTGCTCGTGCCGGGCGTGCACGCCTCCGGCATCGACGAACCGCGGTTCGCCGGCTTCGCCCGGGATCTCGCGTCGATGGATCGCACCGTCATCGCCGTGGAGCTCCCACCGCTTCTGCGGTACAGGATCACACCAGAACTCACCGACATGATCGAGGATGCAGCTGCGTGGGTCGCAGGCCAGCCGACGCTTGCCGATGGTGCCCCGATTGGCCTGGTCGGGATCAGCTTCGCAGGGGGGCTCTCGATCGTCGCCTCGGCCCGCCCTCCGCTTCGCGAGCGGATTGCGTACGTCCTGTCGTTTGGCGGCCACGGAGACCTGCCGCGCACCCTCGAGTACCTGTGCACGGGCGTCCAGCCCGACGGGTCCCGCCTCGCGCCTCATGATTACGGCGTCGCGATTATCCTGCTGGGCGTTGCCGAGCGGATGGTGCCGCCCGCGCAGGTGGCCCCGTTGCGCGCCGCCATCGAGACGTTCCTCGAAGCCTCACGGCTCGACATGATCGACAAGGAGGCCGCGGCGCGGGAGTTCGCACGGGCGCGGGACCTGGCGGCTGACCTTTCCGAACCTGCCGCGTCGTTGATGCACGCGGTCAACGATCGGGACGTCGGCACGCTCGGCCCGCTGCTGCTGCCGCACGTTCGCGAGTTCGGCGGCGACCCGGCGCTCTCGCCATCCGGCTCCACCGCGCCGGCCGGGACGGTCTACCTCCTCCACGGCTCCGGCGACAACGTCATTCCGGCGGTCGAATCCACGCTGCTGGCCGACGAACTGCGCAGCCGCGGCGTGACGGTTCGCCAGCTCTCGACCCCGCTTGTGACACACGCCGAGGTCAACAACGTTGCCGCGGCGGTTGATGTGTGGCGGCTGATCCGGTTCTGGGGCTCGCTGCTGGCGGAATAGGGGTCAGCGCCGCGGCGACTTCGCGCCCCGCGGGGACGGCCGGTCTTCTTCCCTGGGCTTCGCACTTCCGCCTCCAGCCTTGCGGACGGGCGTGGCGTCGGCGGCGCGCTGCAGCGCCTTGATCTCGCGCGCGTCAAGGTCCCTGAACTCGCCGGGACGGATGTGCGCGTCGGTGATCGGACCGATCCGCACGCGGCGCAGGCGGACGACCGGGTGGCCGATCGCGTCGCACATGTCGCGCACCTGCCGGTTGCGCCCCTCGCGGATGATGACCGCGAGCACGGCCTGGGGACCGCTCTCGGCCTCGAGCGTCTTGTGGAGCTGGATCTCGGCAGGCGTCGTGCGTCGCCCCTCGAGCACGATGCCGCGGGCGAGCCGTTCGAGCTGGCGCTCTTCGGGGACGCCGCGCACGCGCACGTGATACTCACGCTCGACGCCGTGGCGCGGGTGCGTGAGCTTCGCGGCCAGGTCGCCGTCGCTCGTCAGGAGCAACAGGCCCTCGGAGTCGTAATCAAGCCGCCCGACAGGGTAGACGTAGTCGCGCACGCCGCCCTTGGTGAGCAGGTCGATGACGGTCGGCCGCCGCTGGGGATCGGAGCGGGTCGTCATGTAGCCGCGGGGCTTGTAGAGCAGGATATAGCGCCGGCCCTTCGGGGGCTTGAGGCGCCGGCCGTCCACACGAATGTCGTCGGCGTCGGGATCGGCCTTCGTGCCGAGTTCGGTCACTGTCGTGCCGTTCACCATCACCCGGCCCTGCGTGATGTATTCCTCCGCCGCGCGCCGCGAGGCGATGCCGGCCGTCGAGAGGATCTTCTGCAGGCGTATGTCCATCAGGCCTTCAATGTACCGTCTCGTCGGGCGTTGACTCGTCGGATGCCGGCTCGTCGGGGGCCACTTCCTCCACGGAACCACCGTCTTGGCGAGGTGCCGCTTCCGGGGCCCCTTCGGCGTCGAACGGCAGAGGGGCCGGCATGACGCTCGGCTCCGCGAGCGCCGCCGGCAGCTCGAAACCGAGGGCGTCGGACATTTCCTCGACCTTCGGCAGGTCGGTGATGTCGTTGAGTCCGAACCGCTCGAGGAAGTCGCGGGTCGTGGCATACATGAACGGGCGCCCGACGACCTGCTTGCGGCCGACGGTCTTGATCAAGCGCCGCTCGACCAGGGTCGCCAGCACGCCGCCGCTGCTGCTGACGCCCCGTATCTCGGCAATCTCGGCCGCCGTCACCGGCTGCTTGTAGGCAATGACCGCAAGGGTTTCGAGCGCCTGCACCGACAGCTTCGACGTGGTGCGCTCGTGGAAGATCTTACGGACCCACTCGTGCAGTTCGGGCCGCGTGACGATCTGGTACCCGCCCGCCACTTCGACGATCTGGAGGCCGCCCGGGCGTTCGTAATCGGCCTTGAGCGCCGCCAGCGCGGCGTCAACGTCCTCCCTCGGTTCCCCGTCGAGCAGTTTGTACAGCGTCTTGGGCGTCAGCGGCTCCGGCGACGCGAAGATCAGCGCTTCGAGGATCGGTTTGAGGTGATCGGACATCGCTCTGGGTTCATCGGGTTCTGGGTTCATCGGGTTCATCGCCGTTCACTGTGGCTCCGGGTCGTCGTCGCCGGGGCCCGCGACCCCGATGGGCTGCTGGTCCGGCGCATCGACGACGGCGTCATCCGCCGGTGCGTCCGCCTGGATCCGTCGCTCGCTGGGCGGCTCGGCCGGCGCCTCGGCCTGGTGCCCGGGTGACCTGATCTCTCCCAGGTCGCCGAGCGGCCTGGGCGCATCGGCCGGTCGCGCGCGCTTGTACACGCGGATTGGGCCCATCGCACCGGACTGGAACACCCGGATCAGCTTCAAGCGAATCATCTCGAGCATCGCCAGGAAGGTGACGATCATCCCGGCGCGCGACTGCACGTCGGCGAACAGGTCTTCGAAGCCGCAGGCCTCGGTTTCCGACAGCCTGGCCATCAACTGCTCGATGCGATCCTCGATCGGGATCTGCTCGCTCGGCAGGTACACCTTCGGGCGCTGCCTGGCACGCTCGACCACGGCGCGGAAGGCCGTGATGAGGCTGAACAGGTCGACCTCGACCTCGGGCTCGGGTGCCTCGCCCGCGATCTCGAGCACCGGGCCGTCGGGACGCGTCCACTGGGCGCTGCGCACCATCTCTCGCTCGTGCAGCAGCTCGGCGGCAGCCTTGAACTTCTGGTGTTCCAGCAGTCGCCGCATCAGCGCTTCGCGCGGGTCCTCGTCGGGATCCTCCTGCGCCGGATCGGCCCGCGGCAACAGCATCCGGGACTTGATGTGGATGAGCGTGGCCGCCATGACCAGGAACTCGCCCGCGACGTCGAGGTCCAGTTCCTGCATCAGGTCGATGTAGGCGAGGTACTGCCGCGTGATTTCCACGATGGGAATGTCGTAGATGCTCACCTCGTGCCGTTTGATGAGGTGCAGCAGCAGGTCGAGGGGCCCCTCGAACGCCGTGAGGTGCACGGGGTATCCCTCGAGGATGGATTCGAATTCCTGTTCCATTTACGTGCTGGGGGCTTGGCCGCTTCCAGTTCCAGGCTCCCGACTTCGAGACCGCTTCGATGGTTCGCAGCGAGGCGGTTCGACGCTGGAGGCGGGCAGGTGGAAGATGTTCACCGGTAGCTCAACTTGACCGCGGCGCGCACGCGCGCCAGGGTGTCCTGCGCCACGGCCCGGGCCTTGCGCGAGCCCTCGTGCAGGATGTCACGCAGCAGCCCCGGTTGCGCCAGTAATTCCGCACGGCGCAGGCGGATGGGCTCCAGGTGCGCATTGAGCGCCCTGGCCAGCTTGTTCTTGACCTCGACATCCCCGACCTTCCCCTCGCGGTAGCGTGCCTCCAGGTCGGCGACCTCCGCGGCGTCAGGGTTGAACGCCTGGTGATAGATGAACACCGGGTTGCCTTCCACGGTGCCGGGGATGTCGGCGCGGATCCGCTTGGGATCGGTGTACATCTGCATCACCTTCTTCTTGACCGTGTCCGCATCATCCGCCAGGTCGATCGTGTTGGCGTAGCTCTTCGACATCTTGCGGTTGTCGAGCCCGGGCAGCCGCGGCACCCGCGTCAAGAGCGGCTGCGGCTCGATGAACAGCTCCCCGTAGAAGTTGTGGAAGCGCCGCACGATCTCCCGGCTGAGCTCCAGGTGAGGCACCTGATCCTCACCCACGGGCACGTAATGGGCGTTGTAGATGATGATATCGGCCGTCTGCAGCAGCGGATACCCGAGGAAGCCGAGCGTCGACAAGTCCTTCTCGGCCAACTGCTCGATCTGTTCCTTGTAGGTCGGGACGCGCTCCAGCCAGGGCGTGGGGACCGTCATGGACAACAGCAGGTACAGCTCGGCGTGCTCCGGCACCAGCGACTGCACGAAGATCGTGGAGCGCTCGGGATCGAGGCCGGCCGCCAGCCAGTCGGCCGCCATCTCGTAGGCGCTCGACACGATGTTGGACGGATCGGCGTAATCGCTCGTCAGCGCGTGCCAGTCGGCCACGAAGTAGAAGCAGTCGTACTGCTCCTGCAGGGTGGCCCAGTTCTGCAGCGCCCCCACGAGGTGCCCCAGGTGCAGTTTGCCCGTCGGGCGCATGCCCGATAACACGCGCGATCTCACGGCAGCAGCAGCTCCATCATGAACTCGGTCGGGGGCCTGATGATCGCAAACAGGCCTCCCGCAAAAATAAGCGCGTACAGTACCAGGAAGCCGAAAGGCCGGATGCGCTCGAAGACCGCGGCCGCCGGCCGCGGCAGAAGACCCGCCAGCACGTTCCCACCGTCGAGTGGCGGGACCGGAATGAGGTTGAAAAACGCCAGGATCAGGTTGACGTACATGAACAGCAGCAGGACGTTGCCCCAGATGCCGGGGTCCGCGCCAGTCAAGAGCACCAGGCGCAGCACGAGCGCGGCAACCACCGCCTGCGCGATGTTGCTGAGCGGCCCGGCCGCAGCCACGATCATGAAGTCACGCCGCGGGTGACCGAGCCGGCTGGTATTGACCGGAACCGGCTTCGCCCAGCCCAGGATGGGAAGTCCGGTGGCAATCATGATCGCCGGCATCAGCACCGTCCCGATCGGGTCGATGTGCACGATTGGGTTGAGCGACACGCGGCCCAGCATCCGCGCGGTCGGATCCCCCAGCCGATCGGCCGACCAGGCGTGCGCCGCTTCGTGCACGGAGAGTGAGACCAGGATGATGCCCAGTCCGATGGCTATGGAGGTGTAGTCCACGGAGTTCAGGAGTCAGGAGTCAGGAGTCAGAAGGCGGAAGACAGAACGGTCAAGATTACGGCAAAACTGCTGACTTATCAAACGCAGGCGCGCCCGTCGTTGGCGTGCCGCCTACGAGGCTCGTCCGCCGGCGGCCAGATGCGACAGGACCACATCGGCCGTCTTGCGGCCGACGACCCGCTCGAGCTCCTCACGCGTGGCGCGGCGCACGCCGGCGAGGCTGCCGAACGTGGTCAGCAAGGCTTTTCGCCGCCGGGGCCCTATCCCATGAATCACGTCAAGGTCCGACCGCAGGTCGCGCTTCGCGCGCGACTGGCGATGGAAGGTCACGGCGAAGCGGTGCGCTTCGTCGCGGATCCGCTGAATCAGGAGGAGGGCCGGGCTGCCGGTCGGCAGCGCGATGGGCTCTGGCCGATCCCGCGTGAACAGGAGCTCCTCCTTTTTCGCAATGCCGACCGCCACGAGGTTCGCCAGGCCGAGCTGCTCGAGCGCCTCGTAGGCCGCGGACAACTGCCCTTTGCCACCATCGATCAGGACCACATCCGGGAAGGGCCCGCCCGCCTCCAGGAGCTTGCGGTAACGGCGGAAGACGACCTCCTGCATCGCCGCGACATCGTTGTTTGCGACCGCGGGCGCAGGCGTCCCCTCAGTCGTTCTCACTCCGCCGGGCACCTCCGTCGCACTGCCACGGATCCGGTATTTCCGGTATTCCGAGCGCTTCATGCGACCGTCTTCGCATACGACCATCGAGGCGACGGTTTCGCTGCCCTGGATGGTCGAGATGTCGAAACATTCGACGCGCCGCGGGATCGATGGCAGCGCCAGCACGACGCGCAGGGTCTCGAGCGCGTCATAGTGCGCGGCCACGTTCTCGTTGAACCGCCCCTGGTACGCGACTTCGGCGTTGCGAGCTGCCAGGTCCAGCAGGCCGCGCTTCTCGCCGCGCTTCGGCACCACCAGCCGCACACGCCGTTCCGCCTGGGTCGACAGCCACTTTTCGAGCAGCTCGGTGTCAGCCCCGGGCAGCGGCACCGGGATATGCACCTCCGGCGGGGCGACGCGGTCCGCGTAGAACTGCTGGATGGCCGCCTGCAGGATCGCGCACTCCGGGGAGGTCGTTCCGTCCGGCGCCGCAAAGGCCCTGGTCTCTGCGGCAGCCGCGGGGACTGCCCCTGCGCTCCGGCCGGCATCCTCGGCCCCCCCGGGACCGGGGGTCGCCGCCTCCGTCACCAGCTCGACGCGCTCGACGACCCGGCCCCGGCGCATCTGGAACACCTGCACGATGGCCCCGGCCGGGCCGATCTTCAGGCCGAACGCGTCACGGTCGCCGAGCTCGGGCCCCGCCATCTTCTGCTGACGCGTGCGCAGCGTCTCGATGGTGCGGACGGCATCGCGCAGCTGCGCCGCCTGTTCGAACCGCTCGTCGGCAGCCGCTCCTGCCATCCGCTCGCGGAGGGTGCTCAGCAGTTCGTCGTTCCGTCCCTCCAGGAAGAGCTTTGTGTGCTCGACAGCGACGGCGTACTCATCCTCCGAACAGAGACCGCTGACGCAGGGCGCGACGCAGCGCTTGATCTCGAATTCCAGGCACGGGCGGCCGCGCTCGCCGGTGATCACCTCGTTGCACGAGCGGATCCCGAACAGGGTATGCGTCAACGACATCGTCTTGCGGGCGAGGGACGCCGGCATGAACGGGCCGGCGTAGGCATGGCCGTCCCGGGAGTTGACCCGGCGCGCCACGAGCACCCGCGGGTATGCCTCCCCGGTCGTCAACTGCAGGTAGGGATAGGTCTTGTCGTCACGGAGGAGGATGTTGAACTTCGGCGCGCGCTGCTTGATGAGGTTGTTTTCGAGCGCCAGCGCCTCGACGACCGAGTCGGTGATGATGACCTCGAGCCCGGAGGCCTCGTTCAGCAGCGCGTCGATGCGGGGGCTGGTCCCGTAGGCGCCCAGGTAGCTGCGGACCCGTTCCCGGAGCGTCCGTGCCTTGCCGACGTACAAAGTCTCCCCCAGCCCGTTCGAAAACAGGTAGACGCCGGGCTGTTCCGGCAGACGGGCAATCTGGGCCTTGAGATCACGGATCGGCATGCGGTACACTGCGCGTTTCAGCGCATTCCTGAACCAGACATTATACGCCTGCCATGACAGTTACCGGGCTCATCGGGCGGATGTGCATGTTCCCGCTGCAGGCGATCATCAGCGCCTGCGTGGCACTGCGCATCCACCCCAACGTCCTCACTTTTGTGGGCGTTGTCATCAACGTCGCCGCGGCCTGGGCCCTTGGTCTGGGGCACTTCGTGACGGCCGGCTTCATCATGGTCGTCGCCAACATCTTCGACTTCATCGACGGCAAGGTCGCGGTCGAACTCAAGGCGGTCAGTGCGTTCGGGGCCTTCTGGGACTCGGTCATCGACCGCTTCTCGGACATCGCGCTGTTCATCGGGCTCATCTATCTCTATTCGACGCTGGGCCGCACCGATTACGTGATGGTGACGGCGCTGGCCATGATGTTCGCGATCATGACGAGCTACACACGCGCACGCGCCGAGTCGCTCATCACCAAGTGCAAGGTCGGCTTCATGGAACGCCCCGAGCGCATCGTCCTGTTCATGATCGGGGCGTTCACGAACCGGATGGCCGCCGTGATGTGGGTCATCCTGGTGCTGTCGATCTTCACGGTCGCCGACCGGATCATCCTCACGTATCGGGAGCTGCGGGAGACCGAGCGAAAGGCGGTCGCGTGAAGAGAGTCGCGACGCTTCCCGCCCGAGTCCTGTGGAACGCGTTCTTCTGGACCTACGAACGCGCGAGCTGGCAATACGACATCATGGTCCTCGCGATCCTGGCATTCGTGTGGCTGACGCCTCCGGACTGGCTGCGGGATCCGACGGCGTCCGGCATGGGGCCGCTCGGCTGGCTTCTCGACCCGTTGCGGTAGGCCGCCGGACGATCGAGCCTGCGGATCGCCGAGGGTACAATGCCGGATGGACGTGCTGTCCGGCATCCTGTTCGTCCTCGGCGTCGGGTTCGCGGCGGCGAACATCCGGCTGCTGGTGCAGTTCATCCGCTTCCTGCGCCTCCGCCCGAGCGCCCTGCTCACGTGGCCGGGCCCCAAACCCGCCTATTACGGCTTCCTGCTCGGTATCGGCGCCGTGCTCGGGCTCCTCGTGCTCTACAACCTGGCCGTCCTGATGCGCCACCCTGCCCAGCTGTTCGGGGAAACCATGATGCTCATCTACTACGGGTATGGGGTCCCGCTGAGCGTGCAGATCAGGCGGGGGTTCTACGAGGACGGCATCTGGGCGGAAGGAGGCTTCATGCGCTACGGCGACATCGGGGGCCTGACGTGGCGTGAAGGGCCGCCGCTGACACTGGTGCTGAGCTACCGCGAACGTCCGCTTGCCCGGCGCCTCGTCATTCCGCCGCAACACTACGCCGAGGCGCGGCGGCTGCTGCTCGACAAGATGAAGACCCACGAGCTGCACTTCACGGGCAAGCCGCTCGACCTCGGGCGCCACGACGAACGCGAAGACATCTGATCCGCTACTGACCCAGGTGCGGATCGAAGCAGTGCCGGCAGCGAGCCTCGTACGTGCCCATGGCGCCGACGAGCACCCGCTCGGTGCTCGCCACGAGACGCTGGGTATGGTTGGCGGGGGCGCCGCACACCATGCAGATGGCCAGCGTCTTGGTGATGTACTCGGCGATGGCGAGCAACTGCGGCATCGGCTCGAAGGGCTTTCCCAGGTAATCCTGGTCCAGCCCCGCGACGATCACGCGCTTTCCCTGGTCGGCGAGCGTGCTGCACACCGCGGGCAGCTCGGCGTCGAAGAATTGCCCCTCATCGATCCCGACGACCTCGGTTTCCGCGAGCACCTGGTCGAGCACCTCGCGCGACGACGACAGGTTCACGCTCGCGATGCGCATCTCGCTGTGCGAGGTGATGTGGCCGTCGCCGTAGCGGTTGTCGATCGCCGGTTTGAAGATCTGGACTTTTCGCCGGGCGATCTGCGCACGCCGCAGCCGGCGGATGAGCTCTTCGCTCTTGCCGCTGAACATGCTGCCGGTGATCACCTCGATCCAGCCGGCATTCGGACGGTGCTGGGTTATGTCCATGGAAAGTCAGAACTTAGAACTTAGAACTTAGAACTTAGAAGTCAGAATGAAGAAGGAAGAACTCGGCGTACGAAGAATTTTTCATTCTGACTTCTGAGTTCTGAGTTCTAAGTTCTAAGTTCCTCAGGCCCGCGACAGGTATTCACCGGTGTCGGTGCTCACCCGCACCTTTTCGCCAGTATTGACGAAGGGCGGCACGTTGACGACCAGCCCGGTCTCGAGCCGCGCGGGTTTCACCTGGGCGCTCGCCGTGGCCCCCTTGATGCCGGGCGCCGTGTCTTCCACGACAAGGTCGACCGTCGGCGGCAGCTCGATGCCGACCGGATCCGTGCCGTAGAACTCAACCGTGATCGTGGCATCGGGGACGAGGTAGTGAACGGATTCCCCAAGCACCTCCGCCTCGATGTGCATCTGCTCGAACGATTCCGTGTCCATGAAGTGGAACGAATCGCCGTCCCGATAGAGAAACTGCATCTCGCGCTCGTCGAGAACCGCGCGCTCGACTGTTTCTTCCGAGCGAAGTTTCTGGTCTGATAACGAGCCATTGCGGATGTTGCGGAACTTGACTCGCACAAACCCTCGGAGGTTGCCGGGGGTCACGTGATGGAGCTCGAGTACGCGAAACAGGTCGTTGTTGATCTTGACCAGGTTGCCCTTCTTGAGCCGGGTCGCCTGAATGGAGCTCATATCCCTTCCGTTCGCCCCGCGCCGGGGGCACAAACCTCCGGATGCTAGCACACATGACATGGGGGGAACCTACGCTTCGGGTGCGGGGGAGCTCCGCGGGGCTTCCCGGGCCGGGGCGTGGTACGATCCGGTCATGTCCTGGGACCCAGTGCGTGACGTTCGTGCATGGCAGGAGCGGCTGGAGCGGATGGCCGTGCATCACGCCGACTCGTGGGCGCCGCCGATCGACGTGTACGAAACGGGCGAGTGCTATGTCGTCACCGCGGAGCTGCCGGGGCTGACGCGCGAGGAGGTCGATCTCGCGCTCGAGGACACCCGGTTGACGATTCGTGCGCGGCGGACGGACCGCGGCCAGGAGCGGCGCGACGTCCTGCACTACCACCAGGTCGAGCGCGGGCACGGCGCCTTTGCGCGGTCGTTCGATTTCGCCGACAGGATTGACGTGGCGGGTGTCGAGGCGCAGCTGGCCGACGGCGTCCTGACGATCAAGATACCCAAGCTGGCTCCGCCACCCGCCCGAAGGATCGAGGTTCGCTGATGCCCCGCCGTCTGGTTCTCGTCGTGCTCGTTGCCCTCACCGCGTTCGTGGCCAGCATGGTGCTCACCGGCCGTATGGGCACGGCCGGGGACTCGGCGGCGCAGCAACAGCCCGATGGTGCTGAACCCGCAACACAGGGGCGGGCGGTCGCGGCGCCCGCAGGACTCCCCGATCTGACGGGCGTGGCCGAACGCGCGGTCGCCGCCGTCACCAATATCTCCTCTACCCAGATCGTCCGGACGCCGAACTCGCCGTTCGCCAACGACCCGTTCTTCCGGCGGTTCTTTGGCGGCGACGACGCGTTCGGGTATCGCGAGCGACGGGCGCAAAGCCTGGGCTCCGGCGTGGTGGTGTCGGCCGACGGGTACGTGCTCACGAACAGCCACGTCATCAACGAAGGACGTGGCGAGGTGACCGTGACGCTGCCCGACAAGCGTGAGGTCCCCGCGCAGATCATCGGCGTCGACGAGGCCACGGACCTGGCGGTCTTGAAGATCGAGGCGCGCAACCTGCCGACGCTGCCGTGGGGCGACTCCTCGACCCTCCGCGTCGCCGAGTGGGTGCTGGCCATCGGCAACCCGTTCCAGCTCAATCAGACCGTGACGCTCGGGATCGTCAGCGCCACGGGCCGCAGCCTGGGCGGCCGGCTCGCCACCTACGAAGACTTCATCCAGACCGACGCCGCCATCAATCCCGGAAATTCGGGCGGCGCGCTCATCAACGCGCGCGGCGAGCTGGTCGGCATCAACACCGCGATCTACAGCGAGTCAGGCGGCTACCAGGGCATCGGTTTCGCCGTGCCCAGCAACGTGGCCCGGCACGTCATGGAGGAGCTGATCACGCACGGCGAGGTGCAGCGCGGCACAATCGCAGGCATCTGGCTGCAGCCGATGACGACCCAGCTGGCGGCGGAGCTCAAGGCGCCGAATACCCGCGGCGCGCTCGTCATCAGGATGGACCAGCGGGGGGACGCCTACCAGGCCGGCATCCGTCCAGGCGACATCATCGTCGGCTTCAACGGCACCAGCCTCGACGATGCGCATCACCTGCTCCGGCTGCTGGCGGATGCACAGATCGGGAGCACGGCGACGCTCGGACTGCTCAGGGACGGCACGTCACTCCCCCTGCGGGTGCCCGTGGTGAAAGAGGTCCGGCAGCGCGCACGCTGAGTTCAGCGCTTCGTGCGCGACACCGCGACGCTATCGCGCGCGTAACAGCGCCAGTGGGACTCGACGCCGACCGTGATGCCGATGCGCGGGCTCCACGCCAGCTCGCGCGACGGCAGGCTCCGGTCCTCGACCCGCAGCGGACCACGCGTGAGATCCCGCAGGTTGTGCTTGAGCGAGATGCCAAGCGCACGGGTGAGATTTCCCGGGCCGCGGCACAGGTCGGCACACGCGAACGACTCGGCCGGCCGTCCGGATCCCCGCGCACGGCGGCGGCGCATCAATGCCTCGCCCTCGAGGGGCTCCAGCCCGCGGATCAACACGGCCGCCGGCCACCCTTCCGCTTCGGTCACCGCGTTCACCAGGTAGTGGATCCCGTAGTTGAGATACACGTACGCCATGCCGGGCGGGCCGTACAGGGGCTCGTTGCGCGTCGTCGGGCCCGGCGCCGCATGGCATGCCGGATCGGACTCCCCGATGTAGGCCTCGGTTTCGACGATGATGCCGGCCGCCTGGCCCGCGGCCGTCTGGTGCACGAGCACTTTCCCGATGAGATCGGCCGCCACGTGAAGGGTCGGGCGGTCGTAGAAGGCGCGGGACAGGGGCATCCGCGTGAATCCACGGCTGAGGAGGACCGCTACCGGGTCCGCATGTCGAGTCGCTCGATCGCCCAGGTCGCTTCCTGGACGACCCGGCGATTGCGATCCTCGAGGAGCGACTGGAGCGCGGGGCGGGACGCGTCGCCGCCGAGGGCGCCGAGCACGCGGGCGACCTGACCGCGGATGGCGGGATCCTGATCCTGCAGGTGCGTCAGCAGTGAATTCTCGACCGCCGGGCCCAGTTCCATCAGGTAGTCGCCAATCTGCTGCACCATGCGGTCGGACCGCAGTGACTCCACGAGCCGGGGGATGTAGTTGCCACCCTGGAGCTGGAGGGCGAACGCTGCCGCGGCCCGCACCATCTCGGATGGATCGGAGCCGGCGGCCTCCTGGAGCGTCGTCTGCTCGGACCTGTCGCCGGATCGGCCCAGCCCCTCCATGGCGGCGCGGCGGAGGAGCGGCTCCCGATCGGTGACGCGTTCCTTGAACACCGGGACGCTGGATGCATGCGCGATTCTCGCCAGCGCCTGGAGGGCGGACCACGCACCCTCGCCCCGGCCGTAGTAGGTCAACTGCTCACCGAGCGCCTGCACGGCTCGCGCTTCCCCCACCTCGCCGAGCGCGCGAAGCGCGGCATAGCGGACGCCCGCGTTGGAATCGTTGACCGCGCGGATGAGGGCGTCACCCGCGGCCGACACCTGCAACCGGCCCGCCACAAGCGCCGCGCCGGCCCGAACGACCGGATCGTAATGATCGAGCGCCTTGATCAGCGCCTCCTCGTGTTCGCCCGCCAGCGGCGGACGGACAATGACGCCGAGCGCGTAAATGGCCTCCATCCGGACACGCGCGTTCTCGTCGTCTACCGCCTGGAGGAGGTTGCTCACGAGCGCGGGGGGAACGGGACGAGGCCAGGCCGCGAGGGGGCCCTGTTCGAACGCGGCGGCCGCCTGCGCCGGGCTGCGGACCTCGAACACGAGCGCCACGCGCCGCTTCGTCGGGACGGGCTCGACGAGATAGAACGACAGCTCGGCCGCGATGGCTTCCAGCTGGATTTCGTCGACGGGGTCGTTCACGAGCGGGGCGATGGGCTCGATCGCTTCGAGATGCCCCGCTTCCCGCAGCAGGCGCAAGGCGCTCAGGCGGACCTTCGCGTCAGGGTTCCGGAGGTTCCGGACGACATCGTCATACCGGGCCTGCTGGCCCCACGCGTCCGGCGCACCCGCCGTCAGGGCGACGCCGCACAACATCCAGGCAAGTGTTCGGATCATTGGCCAGTTTCCGGGGGGAACCTCGCTATTCTACGCGACCGGGGCCCATTTTGCCTCGTCACTGCGGGCGGGCGGCGCCGTAGGCATTCACCCGGCCCACGGCGAGCACGTCGCGGAGGTAGCGGCCAGTGTGCGACGACCCGACGGTGGAAATCTGCTCAGGGGTGCCGGACGCGATGAGCTGCCCTCCCTCCTCGCCGCCCTCAGGCCCGAGATCCACGACCCAGTCCGCGGTCTTGATGACGTCGAGGTTGTGCTCGATCACGAGCAGCGTGTGGCCCGCCTGGAGGAGCTTGCGGAATGCCGCCAGCAGCTTCGCGATGTCGTCGAAGTGCAGCCCGGTCGTCGGTTCGTCGAGGATGTAGAGCACCCGATCGCCGGAGTGGGACGAGAGATGGGCGGCAATCTTGATGCGTTGCGCCTCGCCGCCCGAGAGCGTCGTCGCCGGCTGGCCGAGACGGAGATAGCCGAGCCCGATCTCGTCGAGTACCTGGAGGCGGCGAAGAACCTTGGGGGAACTGCTGAAGAAGGTGAGGGCCTCCCGCACCGTCGTGTCGAGCACCTGGTCCACGCTGCGCCCGCGATACTTGACGTCGAGCACCTGCGACTTGAACCGCTTGCCCTCGCACTGATCGCACGGGACAAAGACGTCGGCGAGGAACTGCATCTCGACCTTGACCTCGCCCTCCCCTTCGCACGCCTCGCAGCGCCCGCCGGGTACGTTGAACGAGAAGTGGCTGGCGGTCAGGCCGCGGGCGCGGGCGTCCTTCGTGGTCGCGAACAGCTCGCGGATCGGATCGAAGGCCTTGAGGTACGTGACCGGGTTGGACCGCGGAGTCCGGCCGATCGGCGCCTGGTCGACCAGCACCACGTCGGTGACGAACTCGGCCCCCTCGAGCTTCCGGTGCTTCCCGACGCGTCGATCCCAGTCCCCCTTCGTCTTCTTGAGCGCCGCGTAGATGACGTCGTGCACGAGCGTGCTCTTGCCCGACCCACTCACCCCGGTGACGCAGGTGAGAAGGCCGAGCGGGATCTCGACGTCGACGTCCTTCAGGTTGTGCTCGGACGCGCCGAGCACCTTCAATTTCTGGTTGGTTGGCTTGCGGCGCGTCGCGGGCACGGGGATCGCCAGCTCGTCGCGCAGGTACTTCGCGGTCAGGGAACGCGGATCCTGGGTCAGCTCCGCCAGCGTCCCGCTGAAGATGACCCGGCCGCCCTGCTCGCCGGCGCCGAGCCCCATGTCGATGATCCGGTCGGCGACCTTGATCATGTCGGCGTCATGCTCGACGACGAGGACCGTGTTTCCCTGGTCGCGCAGCTTCCGCAGGATGGTGATGAGCCGCTCGTTGTCGCGGGAGTGCAGCCCGATGGACGGCTCGTCCAGCACGTACAGCGTGTCCACGAGCGCGGACCCGAGCGACGTCGCCAGGTTGATGCGCTGGGATTCCCCCCCCGACAGGGTCGAGGACAACCGGTCGAGCGTCAGGTAGTCGAGGCCGACGTCCCGCAGGAAGCCGAGGCGCTTGCGCACCTCGCGGAGCACCTTGTCCGCGATGGCGGACTCCTTTTCCGACAGCTCGAGCAGCTCGAAGAAGCGGTCCGCGTCCCGAACGGTGAGCGCGCACACGGCGTCGACGGTCTGCTTCCCCACCTGCACGTCGCGAGCTTCGCGGCGCAGGCGTGCACCGCTGCATTCCGGGCACGTGAGGTATCCGCGATAGCGGCTCAGGAACACGCGGACGTGAACCTTGTATTTCTTGCGTTCGAGCCAGCGGAAGAAGCCTCGTACGCCCTCGTATGCCGTCTGGGGGTCGCCCTCGATGACGAACCGCTTCTCCTCGTCGCTCAGCGACTTCCAGGGCACATCGAGGCGCAGGCCGCGTGACTTGGCCGCACGCTTCAGTTCGGTGAGCTGCGCCCGATAATGCGGCTTGCTCCAGGGCTCGATCGCGTTCTGCTGGATCGACTTCGCCTGGTCCGGCACGACAAGGTCCATGTCGAGCTCGATGACATTGCCGAACCCGTGGCATATTGGGCAGGCGCCGAACGGGTTATTGAACGAGAACAGTCGTGGCTGCGGGAGCTCGTAAGGGATGCTGCACGCGCGGCATTCAAACCGCTCGCTGAAGCGGTGGACGCTGCCGGCGTCGTTGACTTCGACGGCAAAGGCGGCGCCGCCCCCTTCGGTGTACGCCGTTTCGATCGAGTCGGTCAGCCGCGCGCGCAGATCCCCCTCGACCTTCAATCGGTCCACGATCACCTGCAGGGCCGTCCGGTCCCTCAGGGCCGCCGAGTCGACGTCGTCGAGCGGCACGGCCTGACCCTCGATGAACAGGCGGCCGAACCCCTTACGCCGAAGGGCCGCCAGCGTCTCGGCCACCGGGTCCAGGAGGTCCGGCAGGTGTGGCTGCCCGCCCGGCAGCTCGGCCTCGCCCTCGCCCTCGCCCTCGACACCTGCCTCGTCGTCGTCCTCGAGCGGAGGTTCGACCGCCAGCGGAGCCCCGGCAACGACTGGCATGTCGAATCCGATGAGCAGCCGCGTGCCTTCGGGCAGCCCCCCAAGACGCCGCGCGACCACCTCGGCGGTCTCGCGGATCACCTCCAGCCCGCACCCTCGACAGTAGGTCCGGCCCACGCGCGCGTACAGCAGGCGCAGGTAATCGTGTATCTCGGTGGTCGTGCCGACCGTGGAGCGGGGGTTGCGGATGCTGTTCTTCTGGCGGATGGCGATTGCCGGGCAGATCCCCTCGATGGAGTCGACGTCTGGCTTTTCCATCCGCTCGAGAAACTGGCGGGCGTACGCTGACAGCGACTCGACGTAGCGTCGCTGCCCTTCGGCATAAATCGTGTCGAACGCCAGCGAGGACTTGCCCGAACCGCTGACGCCCGTCATCACCACCAGTGAGCGGGGGGGTAACGTCACGTCGACGTTCTTCAGGTTGTGCGTCCGCGCACCGCGGATGACAATCTCGCCGCGTCGAGCCGTGGTCGCTGCCATGTACTGGACTGGAATTATGGAGAATCCGTAACAGTGCATCGTAGCGCAGGGGATTGACGCCAGCAACCTCGACGGCCGCACTTGTGCTATTTTGTTGGGGCTTGTCAGCCGGGCGGTGGGAGTCTCCCGCCAGAGCCGGACGCCGTCAACACCGTTACTCTGAGGGGGCTGTGTCAGTTCGTCTGTTTATTGGTAACCTGCCGTACGCCGCAAACGAGGCGGACCTGCGGCAACACATGTCGGCCGTCGGTGAACCTATCCAGATCGTGCTGCCCGTGGACCGGGAAACCGGCCGGCCGCGGGGATTCGCCTTCGTCGACTACGCGGATCGCGCGGTCGCCGAGGCCGCCATCCAGCAGTTCGACCAGCAACCCTTCAAGGGTCGTCCGCTCGCCGTCAGCGAAGCACGTCCTCGCGAGGAGCGCCCGCCAGGCCCACGGCCCGGCGGTTTTTCCAGCCCGCGTCCCGGGGGACCTCCCGGCCCGCGCCCGGGCGGGCCCGGCGCCGGCTTCGGCGCGCCACCACGGCCAGGAGGCTTCACGCCACGCCCTGCTGAAGGCGGCGGCGCCCCGGGGAGCCGCAACAGGAATTTCGGTCCTGATTCGGCGCCCAAGAACAAGCGCAAGGCCCCCCGAAAGGATTCAGACCGCGGTCCGAAGGGCCCCATCAAGGAACGGCCGGTCAGCCGGCTGTATGAGAACGACGACGACTGGCGCCAGGAGCTGGATGACGACCTGAAAGACGTCGACAACTTCGCAACCAGCGCGAAGCCTGAAGACGGCGGAGACGCGCCGAAGCCGGACGACGAACCGACCGGCGCGAAACCCGACGACGACGAAGACGACGAACAGTAGGAGCGCCATGGCCACCCACGTAAAGGTTCTCGCTGTGTTGTACCTGGTGCTCAGCGGCCTTTTCGTGCTGGGGGCACTGCTCCTCATGGTGGTCGTCGGCGGCGCAGTGACGGCCGTCGGCACCGCGGCGGCTTCCGACGACGCGGCAATTGCGCTGCCGATCATCGGTGTCACGGGCATGACGCTGGTGATTTTCCTGCTGGCGCTCGCCATCCCCGGGCTGCTCACCGGCTGGGGCCTGCTCAACTTCCGGCCGTGGGCCCGCATCCTGGGCATCGTTCTGTCGGCGATCAACCTGCTGAACGTCCCCATCGGCACCGCGCTGGGTCTTTACGGGCTGTGGGTCCTGCTCTCGAAAGAGACCGAGGCGTTTTTTTTGAATACGCGGGGGATCCCCCCTCCAACCATCTGATACCCTCCCAGAGAGCACATCTCTTGCATGGTGATCGTCATGCCGGAGTCCGGGCAGCAACCAGTCACGCACTCGCACACGTCCACGGTCCAGTGGAAGAGCTTCGAGATCCGGATGCGGCAGCGCCGGGCGGAGCGGTGCCGTCTGCGAGCCGAAGTGGAACTGGAAGCGGGCTTCCCCGAGGATGCACGGGCCTCGCTCGAGGAAGCGCGACGGCTGGGTGCAGAGCACCCGGGAGTGGATGAGCTGTCGGCGCGTATCGCGTCGGCCCTCGCGGCGCCGCCGCGCGGGCCCCGGCGACGTGCTTACCTGCTGGGATCCCTGGCGGCGGCGGCGCTCCTCGCTGCAGGTTCGACCCTGTTCCTGTCCTCGGGTCAGCCGCGGCAGGAGGATGCACTCGAAGCCTCCGCCGCCGGCCACGAGGCATCGGCAGTGGTAGAACGGCCGCAGCGGGCGGGAGTCGCTGTAAAACAAGAGCTGGTCACGGCGCGGGTGGTCGCTTCGGACCCGCCAGCAGCAGCCGCCACTGTCACAGACGCGGCGCCTCCGCGCGCGGCGTCGAGCGAGCCCAGCAGCCCGCCGAGGTCTGCACCGGCGCCGGCACGCGAGAACGCGCCATCGGCAGCCGCGGTGGTGCCGCCTCCGCCGCGAGAGGTGGCGGCGCCGGCGGCCGCCAGCGCCAAACC
>JACCRT010000006.1 GCA_013813355.1 Acidobacteriota bacterium
AAGGTGTCCATGTCGAGCATGAGGAGTCGGTTCCTTTCCCTGTGGGAATGGTGGGCAGTCTGACTCTACGCTGTGGGCACCTTCCGCTCAAATCTCCACCCTATAACTCACACCAAGCGTTTAAGGCCCCGGTCGGGATCGAACTTGTCGATGGCCCGCATCAGGCCCAGCGTCCCTTCCTGCACGAGGTCATCGAAAGGCAGGCCCCGGCCCCGGTACTTGGCGGCCACGGAGATCACCAGCCTAACGTTCCTCTCTACCAGCTCGTCCCGAGCCTCGCGGTCTCCGTCGCGGTAACGGCGGGCGAGGTCCTTCTCCTCCTGCGCGGTGAGCAGCCGGCCGTTGCCAACGCGCGAGAGGTAGTGCTCGGGCTCACCTGCCGCCCGTACCCGGGCTCCGGCGCCGCTCCTGCTCTCGGCACGGCCCAAGCTAGCCCCACACCCCGAGCACCAGCAGTCCAGAGAGGATCACAAGAGCCCAGCGCACCAGCGCCTCCCGCGCATCGCCGACCCTCGCAAGCAGCGGGTAGCCCACCTTGCTCCCGCCGGGGAACAGCAGCCAGATCCTTGCCGGGGTCAGGGCGTCGAGTACCAGGTGAGAGAGGTAGCCCGTACCGAGGCCCGCCACGGCGGCCGAGGCGTACCCGGCCTCCACCAGGGCGCTAGCCCGCGCGGTGAGCTCCGGAGCTACCTCCACGGAGGCCAGCAGTCCCTCAGCGGCCGGTGGAGCCGCGGCACTTGACAGGTAGCTCGCGCCAACCAGCGTGCCCGCGAGCACGGCTCCGCCGGCGAGCAGCAGGGAGTGTGGGAGAGCGCGGTGGTTGGGGCCGGCGTTCTCCGAGCGGTCTACGTCGGGCAGCTTTGCCGTGAGAAGGGAGCCGCCGGCGAGCACGGCCACCTCCGGCAGCTCCAGCCCGAGGCCGGTGGATACGGCGAGGCCCGCGGCGGCGGCTCCCGCAAGGTGCGTGGTGCCCAGCACTACCGTTCCTCGTCCGGCGTTGGCTCTTGCGCGGGCCGGCGGTAGAACACTTCCTCAAGAGGCACCTCGAAGAGGTCGTCCATCCGCCAGGCAAGGGCAAGGTCCGGGCTTGGGCTGTGTTCTTGCCGCTCGAGCTTGCCTACGGTGCGGTGGTTGATGCCGACGCGGTCTGCGAGCTCCTTGCGCGAGAGGCCGTTCTTGCGCCGTAGCTCCGCCACCCGGTTGCGGATCACCATCTCCGTCCCTGGTTCCGGAGTATCCTGCTGGCTTGTGTACTGGCTCATGAAGAGAACACCTCCCGGCAGACGGTCAGGGCGTGCCCGAGTCCCAGCTCCCCGGCGCTGCCTTCCCGGTCGAGCATCGCGGCGAGCCCCGGGATGTGAAGTGTGGGATGGTCCTTCTCCGGCGGGTTAGACATGCGGACTAGCTTGCCATCCGATTCATACAGGGCATTGGCGCAGCACACGGTAAACAGCGCCGCATACAGCACCGGGCGCAACCTCTGATGGACTATCTCCGCGCCATCGTTTGTCTGCCAGTCCGAGCCTTCGGGAGGCCCGTAGAGGGACATCGGAAGGTCAAGGTCTCCCGGCTGGCACAGGACTTCTCCCTCATCGGAGAGCGGCACCGCCCACACAAGCGGTGGCCCCACGGCCTCCATGCCCGTCATTCCGAGGTCCACGTAGGCCGCGCAGCGCATCACGTACCGGGGCTGCGTCGGCAGGGCTCTATTGTTCTCGTTGGGCTCCCCCTCCCCGGTGACGAGCAATGCCCCGGCTCGGGCGCTTTCCACGTCGGTGCTCATGACTCCGGCCGGGTAGCCCGGGCGCGGGTCGAAGGCTACCGCGCTATCTGCGGGGAACGAGCCTTCCAGGAAGACCGGGGGGATGAAGTCCAGCTGCTCACCAAACACCTCATCGGCCAGGACCCCCAGCCCCTCGGGGTGACAATTAGGGAAGTCCGTCACCGACAGATCGCCGCCGGGCCCGGACTCTCGTGTAGGCGTCCTTTGGCGCAGGTAGGCAAAGACCTCGCCGGCGTCGATGTTCACGGCGTCTTCGAGCACACCGTGGCCCGGCCCATTGCCGAAACCTCCTACATCGTCGCTTAGCAGCTTATCGAGCAGCGTTCCCTGAGCTGGCGGTCCTGGTTGTTCGCTCACCAGAGGTTCTCCTTGTGTTGGTGATTGTCGTTGGTGCTTTTTGCTGTCACGAGCCGCGCTGGTCCTCGCAGCCTTTCGAAGAGCCGGAGCTGGTCGTTGGGCCGGTCCGGGACCGTGCTGGAGCCGGGACGGGCGCTGAAAGCCGCTGTAAGCGTCTGCGGGGGCTTTTCACGATGTTCCGGGTATCGGAAAGCCCTCTCGAGGGCTGTGTGCGCCAACCTGAGCCCTTCTCGCAGCAAGCTTTCTCCCCGTCCCGGCCCCGCATCGAGGAGGTGGGGTAGGGTATGCGCGGATAAGGATACATAATACAGCTCTCTCCTCCACCAAAGGGAGCCAAGAAGAGGAAAGAGGCAGGAAAGACGGTGCTCGTCCGGGCTTGCTCCCACAAGCAGCCTCGTCTGTAGGGTAATCAGTGTGAGGGCTCTTAGAAAGGCTCCCCGCATCAGAGGATGAAGGGTCGGGGTTAACCACGGCGAAGACCTGATGAGTCCTCTCAGACTCCTCCAGAACAGAAACCTCGAAGCTCCCAACCTCCGCAGCCTGCTCTCCGCTGGGAAGCAGGAGGGTAGCCGGGACATCGTGCTTTTTGGACAGCCGCCGCCACTGGCGGTACACGCCGCCTCCGATGGTGCCGTCCTCCCGGGCCAGCACATATAAGCGGGTGATCTGCTCCGGGTCATAGACCTGTTTCCAGTAGCGGTTGTAGTGTTTGGCATCTTCGAATAGATCCCGGTCGGCCATGACCTGCCCGGTGCTGTGGCGCTCCGTGAGCAGCGCCAGGGCCGACTCGTATGCCGGGGTCTGCTGTACGTCCAGTGAAGCGGTGAGCAAGATCAACCAGCACCTCCTGATGCAGTGGCGACACGCTTCCTCTCATCCCAGTACTCCTCGATGGTCTCTATCCCTTCCTCCGTCAGGTTTACCGTGGTGACCGGCTTCTTCACCTCGAAATGCTTGTCGACACTTACCAACCCGGCCTCCTCCAGCTTTCGCAGCTGCTCACCGCTCACCGGCTCTGCCTCTTAGGAGTATTATCCGTAGTCTCCGTGGGATCCACTACCAGATCCAGCGACGCGGTGGGGGAGAGGTGGAGAGAAGAGACGATGTAACATATACTTACCGCCTTCTGTCTTGCTGCTCGTCTCATCCCAACCTCTTCTCGTCACCGGCAGAAGAACCTATACATAGGGACACACTGAGACAAATGTTGGTGCTGGCAAACATTTGTCCGGTAGGGAGTATTATTGATATTTACTGCCGCAGAGAGCAGGAAAAAGGGAGAAACAGGGTATGAGTCACTCTTGGTCTCTACTGGTGAGAACTACCACTGCATTCTCAGACAGCCTATCCTTTAGCGACTCCTCCAGGTTAGTCTTGAAGCGACTCTCAATATAGTCCCGCGCCGTTGAGTTCGGCACGCTTAGTACTAGAGTTTCCTCCTGGAGAGATATCGGCACTGTGCTCTCGAACCACACCTGCAGTGAACCAGTGTCTATCTCTGCAAGTAGTTGCCCCCAAACGGCCAGCGCCGCCTCATCCGCTTCCGGGACCTGACTACCCTGAAGAGGCTTTTCCGGACCAGTAACGTCCGAATCATCGACGGTGCAGCTTTCCACCGTAGAAACGATAGGCTCCGCCTGCGATTTAGGAACAGCCTCCCACCAACGCTGCGCCTTCTCGGGTTGGCTAAGCGCCCAACGAAACGCCGCCACTGGGTTCTTGAGACCTCGCTGATACGGTAGAAGAGAGGCGAACTCCATGCACCTATCCGGGTCATGCTCGCGTAGGACGCTGATCCTAACCTGACGAGGTATACCAGCCCGCCTCATGGCTTCGAGTGCCCCCTGATTCTCAAGCCCAGCCTCGATGACGCTCTCGACCCGGTTACGCAGGAAACTTGGCGACACCTCGTATCGTACTGACTCCTCGCCACGACGGATTTTTCTAAAGCTGATGTTCTTTAGATATCCCATGGCGCTCAGCTCCTTGTGGGCCTTAGACAGTTTCTCCTTGACCTTAGTGGCGTACTTATACTCGGCAAGGGGAACAAGGTCTCTAAGCTCTAGCAACCCGAGCTCCCATATACCAGCTGCGTTATGGTCGCCAATTGAGTAGGTTTCGAGCAACCTGTAGAGACGCTTGGAAGTATGTCCTTTTAGGGTCCAGTAGAAGGCAGAATCGAGCGAATTGAGATAGTTTTCTTCGTAATTCTCTACAAATAGAGGATGGAGTCGGAGAACATGCCGCTCTGCCGCTCTGCCAGAAGGTCCCTCTTCATAGCGAGCCCGGTGAAACGTCCACAAGTTAAAGGTATCGCTAACAAACCGGCAGCGACGTTGGCTCCAGAATGCCCGATCACAATCGATTATGGTTGAGGCTATTCTGCGCAAGCTCCGGCTAACAGATTCGTAGTGCCCTCCTGAACCAGCCCAACCAAGATAACCAACCAGCTCATAAAGCGAGAAATGTAGTTCTCCACTTTCAGGTATTCCTCCCCTATCAGTGATTAACTCATGCACGGCCATGTACACATCTTGATCCAATCGACCAGGTAGTCCCAAGCGCCCAGAAGCCCTGACTTCCCAGCGCTGATCAACAGATCCAGATCCGTCATCGTCTTCATAGGTGTAGTGTCTATTGAATACAATCTCGCTCTTATTGCTAGTCTTGCCAGTACTGACTAGAAAGTACGGTAGCCCCTCGAAACTACTATCGGCCCTCACTAACTTTAGAGGAAGGCTCTTATGATCTTTGCCTTCCCAGGATTCTTTCTTAGACATAGGATATGCTCCTACTGCGATCCTGGTGGTCTTTGCCAACAACAAATGAACAGAACAAGCCCTTACAGTACAGGGTGGTTACCCCACCTGCCTTAAACCCTTGCATTAGCAGGGAATTTACTGACATTTTATCCTTCGTATGTCGGTAATTTATCCCTCGTATGTCGGTATTGGTAAGTAAGGAATGGAGAATGGGGCGCGAGCTCGGAAAGTACTCGGACCAGCTTGGCAGCTTACGCCACCGGAGATTCACCACAGGTTTATTTTCCCTGATGAACGATGGCGTGCAAGCACCTGCTGGGGAGGCAGGTTTTATGTCCAAGGATACACACTTGCCCGGACGATACCCCCAACTTCTTGTCTGCCGAATCTTGCTGTTCTCCGCCACAACACCCCCTACGTCCATGCGGCGGTTCACCGAATGCTGCCTTGACATGGTAGAGTTACGTCAAGGCGGCGGTGGTTGGAGAGACTTTTCCGGGACTCTCACCGCCGCTTTCCTTTACCGAGTTTTCCTATCCTAGAAGTCTAGCTACAATTCACACCGCGTGCAAGTAGGTTTTTTTGGAGCTTCATGATATTCTCAATATGTTTGGCCGTTTCGATATTGGATTACAATTCTACTTTCTGGTAAATAAGTTCCCATGAGCTCAATGGAGTTTGGAAAGAAGTTCATGCGTCTCTTGGATATTTATCGCACGGGCGACGGTTCCAAGTGGACTCTCAAGCAGATCGAGGACGCAACGGACGGGTTTGTCACCGGCCGCTACTTGACAAACCTGAAGGCTGGCCGCATACGGCAGCCAAGCTTCGAACGAATGGCTGCTGTAGCACGGGTTATGGGTTTCCCTATCGAGCTTTGGGTAAGGGACTTGGAGAGTTGGGATCAGGTTGTTGATCGCCAGGCGAACCTTCGTAGTGGGAGTACTCTCGCTAACCGTCTGAACCTCGTTTTAGAGGTTATAGTCAACCGGGAGACTAACGAGCCTTTTACCGTAGAAGAGATAGCCGAGCTATCTAACGGGTATCTGACAGTAGAACAACTGGAGCAGGCACGGAGCGGCGTGATCAACGACCTTGCAGGAACTCAATACCTGGCCTTATCAGAGGTCTTGGGAGTAAACTCTTCCTATTGGTACTCTGCGGCAGAGCAACGGCCGAACCTGGACCCACAGACCGTGGAGGCTCTCAAAAACAGGAAAAACTTCCTCCTTCTAAGCAAGATGGGACAGCGGTCGGAGGCGGAGAAGGACATGCTCCTTAACCTTGCAGACCAACTCGATCTCTTACGAGAGGAAAGACAAAAAGGAACATAGAGCAGAGGCCCTCCAGCGTAGCCCCGACACCACGGTGGATCAGGGTGGAGCAGTAGTGTTCGAGCCAAGTGGCGAGAGCTTCGAAGTGTTCGCCACTCTGCCACCGGAGTGGTGGGAGGAAACCGCAGAGTATTCAGTTAGCGGGTGCTACGGTACTTGACCCGAAACGGCTCAGTTGTAATGCTTATGGCCGATGAGCATGAGTATCTCGCAAGAGCCAGCACCAGCGTTGCAAGCGACTCCGGCGGTTGCCCCCGGCAGGCAGATTGTCGACCCAGAGAGGCTGGTGGCGCTCTTGAGTCACCAGGTCGCGCTCGACCGAGAACAGATCACCCGGCTTGAGACCGAGAACCAGCGTCTTGAGGAGCAAGTAGAGCGGCTCAAGGCGCGTAACGAGGAGCTGGCTCGCGCAGCCAAACGCCAGGCGGCGCCGTTCTCGCGTACCGATGGCTCGGCCAAAGAGCAACAACCCCGGACACCAGCCAGGCGCGCAGGCCGCAAGCCGGGTGAGGCCTATGGCACAAAGGCGCACCGCCCACAGCCCGAGCATATAGACCGGATCGTAGAGGTGGCGCTGCCCGAACAGTGTCCCCAATGTGAGGGCTCCCAGATAGAACTGGAGCGTGTCGCCCACCAATACCAGAGCGAGCTGCCCCCAATGTGTCCGGAGCTCACCCGTTACGATTTGAGCATCGGACACTGCCGGGAGTGTGGGGTGAGGGTACAGCCCCGCCATCCCGAGCAGACATCTGATGCTCTCGGGGCCGCCGCCTCCCAGATCGGCCCACGGGCGGTGGCGCTGGCGGCGTTGATGAACAAGCAGCTGGGCGCTTCGCCGGGCAGAGTCGCCGAGATGTTCAATCAGTTGGGCTTAGAGATCACCCCCGGTGGGGTGAGCCAGGCGATCGCCCGCGCCGGACGTCGGCTGGAGCCGACCTACGAGGCACTGATCGAGGGTGTGGCCCAAAGCCCGGCGGTAGCCGCCGACGAGACCGGCTGGCGCGTCGGCGGAAGGAAGGCGTGGCTGTGGGACTTTGTCGGCGAGGATGTCACCGTCTACCGGATAGCTCCCAGCCGCGGTTTCGAGGTCGCCGCCGGTGTTCTCGGAGAGGGTTTCCGTGGGGTGTTGGAGCGCGACGGGTGGGCGCCGTACCGCCGGTTCAGTGAGGCTACCCACCAGAGCTGTCTGGCGCACCTTCTGCGCCGTTGTAGGGAGCTGCTGGCAGAGGCGGTAGCCGGAGGTGCGCGCATCCCTCACGCGGTGCGTCGTCTACTGCGGAGCGCGCTGGCGCTGCGCGAGGAGCGCGACTCGGGCACTCTGGGCAGCGAAGAGTTCACCACCCGCCGCGGGGGGCTGGATGAGGAAGTCGAGCGGCTACTGGCCCGTAGACCGAAGGTAGAAGCCAACCGGCGGCTGCTTAAACATCTCGGTCGGGAGCGAGGGGCGCTGTTCACCTTCCTCGATGTGGCCGGAGTAGCCGCTACGAACTGGCGGGCCGAGCAGGGCCTTCGTCCCGGGGTGATCAACCGCAAGAGCTGGGGCGGCAACCTCACACAGAGGGGCGCGAGAACCCAGCAGGTCATCACCAGCGTGTTGCGTAGCGCCAGCCAGCAACGCCGCGATCCTCTGGCCCTGCTTGCCGACCTCCTGCGCAATCCCGCCCCGAGTGTGGCGGATCTTGTGATCCCTGGCCAAGCTCAGGCACTAGCCACAGCGCGAGCGCCCTGAATGGCCGCTTCGCCGCGCTACCGGGTCATCGTCTACGAGGTCTGCGCTGACGCTGAGACCGAGACCGACACTCTCATCATGGACGCCCAAGGCGAGGCCTTCCACGTGGCCGTTGGCAGCCTGCGC
>JACCRT010000029.1 GCA_013813355.1 Acidobacteriota bacterium
TCGACCGACTCGGCTACCTCGTAGTCAAAGGACATCGGGTACACTACGCATCACCTCCGTTCCGTCCGGACTGGGCCTTCTGGATGGTCTCCCACACCCGCAGCGGCAGGGCCGGCATCTGGATGTCGGTGACGCCGAGCGGGGAGAGCGCGTCCACTATCGAGTTGATGACCGCGGGCGGGGAGCCGATGGTCCCGGCCTCCCCGACGCCCTTGACCCCGAGCGGGTTCGACGGAGATGGGGTGACCGTCCGGTCCAGCGTGAAGTTCGGTAGCTCCGGTGCGCCGGGGATCATGTAGTCCACCATCGACCCCGTGACCAGCGTCCCGTCCTCGTCGTAGATAGCCCCCTCGTAGAGAGCCTGGGCGATGCCCTGGGCGAGCCCGCCGTGGAGCTGACCGTCCACGATGGTCGGGTTTATGACCGGCCCGCAGTCGTCCACCGCGATGTAGTCCCGGACTCTCGCCTTGCCGGTCTCGGTGTCCACCTCGGTGACGCAGATGTGGGCCCCGAACGGGAAGGTGAAGTTCGGCGGGTCGAAGACCATGTTCTCGTTGAGGCCGGGCTCCATGCCCTCGGGGATGTTCGCCCCGAGGAAGGCGGTCGCGGAGACGTCCTGTATGGTGACGTTCTGGTCCGGCGAGCCCGCGACGCTGAACTTGCCGCCTTCGAACTCGATATCCTCCTCGGCGGCCTCCAGCATGTGGGCCGCTATCTTCTTGGCCTTGTCGGCTACCTTCTCGCAGGCGAGGTGTACGGCTATGCCGCCCACGGCGAGGCTCCGGGAGCCATAGGTGTCGCGGCCCATGGGGGAGACGGCCGTGTCGCCGTGCAGGACCTCCACGTCGTCGGTGGAGACGCCGAGAGCGTCGGCGGCTATCTGGGACCAGGAGGTCTCGTGGCCCTGCCCGTGGGGCGAGGTGCCGGTCGCGACCTCGACCTTGCCCGTCAGGAGCATCCGCACGTTGGCGGCCTCCCAGCCCGCACCCCCGAGGCCGAGCCCGGCGAGGGCCTGCGAGGGACCGAGGCCGCAGATCTCGGTGTAGGTAGAGAACCCGATGCCGAGCTGTACGGGGTCGCCAGCATCGCGCCGGCGCCGCTGCTCCGCGCGCAGGCCCTCGTAGTCGGCGAGCTCGATCGCCCGGTCGAGCGCCGCCTGGAGGTTGAACGAGTCGTACTCCAGGCCCGCCGGGTTGGCGGTCGGCTCGTCGAACGGCTCGTAGAAGTTCCTGCGCCGCACCTCGGCCGGGTCCAGGCCGGTCTCGCGGGCCAGAGAGTCCATGGCCCTCTCGATGGCGTAGGCAGCCTCTGGGCGGCCGGCACCGCGGTAGGCGTCGGTCGGGGTCATGTTGGTGAAGACGCCCGTGATCTCACAGGAGAAGGCGCCGAAGCTGTAGACGCCCGGGAACATGCCCGCGCCGCTGACCGAGATGGCGGGGGTCAGGAGCTGCAGGTAGGCGCCCATGTCGTCCAGGAGCTTGACGCGCAGGCCGAGGATCCTGCCCTCGTCCGTAGCAGCGAGCTCGATGTCCTGGGTCTGGCCGCGCCCGTGGGTGGTGGCCTGGTAGTTCTCCGAGCGATCCTCGACCCACTTGACCGGCGTGCCGAGCTTCTTGGAGAGCACGAGGGTCAGTATCTCCTCGCGGTAGATATTCAGCTTGGAGCCGAAGCCCCCGCCCACGTCGGGCGCGACGACCCGTATCTTGTTCTCCGGTATACCGGTGGCCAGGGAGAGGACTATCTTGGCGAGGTGGGGCACCTGGGTCGCCGAGTACACCACGTAGCTCTGGTGGCCAGGCTCCTGGTAGGCGACGGTCGCCCGCGGCTCGATGGCGTTCGGGATCAGGCGCTGCTGGATGTAACGCTCGCTGACGATGACGGAGGCCTGCTGCTCGAAGACCTCGTCCACGTTCCCGGCCTCGGCCTTCCAGTTAAAGCAGGCGTTGGTGCCGAGGTCCTCGTGGACCAGCGGGGAGCCGTCCTTGAGAGCCTCTTCCATGTCCATGACCACGTCCAGGGGCTCGTAGTCCACCTCGATGGACTCCAGGGCGTCCTGGGCGGTGTAGCGGTCCGAAGCCACCACGGCCGCCACCACGTCGCCCATGTAGTTGACCTCGCCGGTGACGATGGGCGGGTGCGGCGGGTTCTGCTGGTCGTCGCTCACCGTGGCCGCGCAGGGGACGCC
>JACCRT010000044.1 GCA_013813355.1 Acidobacteriota bacterium
GTTTGATAACAACCAGGCCGAGCGGGAGCTGAGGATGGTCAAAGTCCGGCAGAAGATCTCGGGGTGTTTTCGCACGATGGCAGGGGCGGCGGCTTTTTGCCGGATCCGGGGCTACATCTCTACGGTAGGCAAGCAGGGTGGGGAGGTGCTCGGGGCGCTTGAGGGCGTTTTCGTAGGTGAGCCGTTTGTTCCAGGCCTACGAGGCTGAATAGTTACGGTATTAGCTACGATAATGCTCATTCTCGGACTCTATATAGTAGATGGTGTACGCATCTAATATCGAGTAAAATAACGTTGTACATAATAGCTAAACATGAGGTAACTATTCAGCCCGGTAGCTGAGATTACAGCGGTTGCGGAAGTCGCAGGGTACAGCATATGATGTGCCCATGATGGAGCGTAGGGACATCGTAGCTGTCTACGAGCAGGGTCCTGATGCCGTAGTAGAGCTCGTCGAGCGCCTGTTTGCTCAGCCTGGCGACCAACAACAGCAACTGCGCACCCAACAGGAGATGATCGCCTCACTTACGGCACGGGTGGAGGAGCTCGAAGGTCAGCTGGCCAAAGACAGCACCAACTCCTCCAAACCGCCCTCAACTGATCTGCCCAAGCCCAAACCCAAGAGCCTGAGAACAAAGAGCCCCAAGAAGCCCGGTGGGCAGAAAGGGCACCCGGGCACGACGCTCCGTGTAGTGGAGGAGCCGGAACATGTGGTGATCCACGACCCCCAGGAGTGCGAGGGCTGCGGTAAGGGGCTCGGGAGCATCGAGGTCTCGGGCCACGAGCGCCGGCAGGTGGTGGACATACCGCCCCTGGCCCTTGAGGTTACAGAGCACCGGGCGCAGCGCAAGAAGTGTGGCGAGTGTGGACTGACCACCACGGCGGCGTTCCCCTTGGAGGCAAAGACCACGGTAGGCTACGGCCCACGCATCAAGGCATTCGGGGTGTACCTGATGCAGTACCAGCTACTACCTTACGAGCGCACGGGCGAGCTTTTGAGGGACCTCTTCGGCCACAGAGCGCCGGGATCAGGGACACTGCACTCGGCTGTTGTGGGCTTACGTCGGGTTGGTGGACACCTATAGACTTGGGCCGAAGCCTCAGGAAGGAGCCCACATGCCGAAGTCCAATCCACCATACCCGCCAGAGTTCAGAGCCGAGGCCGTGAAGCTGGCTCGCTCCTCGGAGAAGTCCCTCTCCGAAGTAGCCAGCGATCTCGGTATCTCCACTGAAACTCTGCGCAACTGGACAAAGCAACAGCAGATAGATACCGGAAAGCGCCAGGGGAATACTACCGACGAGCAGGAGGAGCTGAGGCGCCTCCGGAGGGAGAACAAGGTCCTCAAGGAGGAGAGGGAGGTGCTCCGCAAAGCTACGGCTTTTTTCGCCAGAGAGGAGTCCAACACCCGGAGGCAGCGATGATCTTCTCCTTCGTCGAGGCGTACACGATGGAGCACTCCGTGGGGCTTATGTGCCGGGTCTTGAAGGTCTCTCGTTCAGGCTACTACGCCTGGAGGGTGAGGCTTCCTTGCCTCAGGGAGCAAGCCAACGCCGCCCTCACAGGGCGGATCGAGCGCATCCACCGTGACTCCAGAGGGACCTATGGAGCTCCTCGGGTACATGCCCAGCTTCAGGCCGAGGGCGCACGGGTCGGCAGTAAGCGGATCGGTAAGCTGATGCGAAAGGAGGGCCTACAGGGCTGCCATCGCCGCAAGAAGAAGCCCCGCACTACTTGCAGGGATCCGAGGGCCGTGCCGGCTCCAGACCTCCTAGAGCGAGAGTTCGTGCCAGAGGCTGCCAACACTCTGTGGGTAGCGGACATCACATATTTGCCCACGTGGGAGGGATTTGACTATCTGGCCTTCGTGTTGGACGCGTACTCCCGAAGGGTCGTAGGCTGGGCCATGGCCTCTCATCTGCGCAGTGAGCTAGTTACGGATGCCCTGCAGATGGCCCTCCAACGGCGAGATCCCGCTCCAGGGCTGATCCACCACAGTGATCGAGGATCGCAGTACACCTCGATCTCGTTCAGCCAGAGGCTCACAGAGGCGGGTGCGGTGCCCTCGATGAGCTCGGTAGCCGATCCCTACGACAATGCCCTCGCCGAATCATTCGTTGCTACGCTAAAGCGTGAGCTCGTGGAGAGGAGGGCGTGGCCTACCAGGGAAAGCATCAGGAGTGCAGCCTTTGAGTTTGTCGAGGTCTTCTACAACAGGAGGCGCTTGCACTCGGCTTTGGGCTACCAGAGCCCGGTAGACTACGAGGAAGGTACAATGAGAGACGGCGTCGCCGCGTAGTGAAAATCTGTCCACTAAACCGACGTAATCCCAAGGCTCTGCGAGAGTGGATGGCGCGCTTGCCCGAGGGATCGCCTTGGTTGTTCCCGTCTCGTAAGGGCAAAGCGAATGGCTTCGGCGAGAAGGAGCCACAGCCCATTACCGTCCGAGGACTGGGGTACGCGGTGAAGAGGTACGCCGAGCTTGCGAAGGTCGAGGACGTAAGCTGCCATGATCTAAGGCACCGCTTCGGCTACCGGATGGCCGAAAAGACAGCACTACACCGGCTGGCGCAGATCATGGGCCACGACTCTTTGGACACTACTATGGTCTACGTGCGCGGCACCTAGGGAGACCTCCAACGGTCTGTTGAGGAGATAGCGTGGGCGTGAGTTAAGCTAGAGTAGGATAGAGTTCATCAATTAGAGGAGATTAGAACAATGGCCGAGAAAAGGACGAGGCTCAAGCCCTCGAAGAAGGCGACCGGAGATCCCAGGCAGTGGGCAAAGAAGGCTCGCGAGTACTCCGATAAGCTCGCCGCTTCTGGCCGGAACTTCTCGGACTCCACCGAGACCGTACGGGCCGACCGCGACTCCAGAGTTTGAGCGAATGTAAGCTTCCCCGTGAGTTGGTCCTCGATACCAGCGTCGCGGTCAAGTTTCATGTCCCGGAAGAGAATCACGAGAAGGCCCGGCAGGTGCAGGACGCACTCGAAGATGGCTCGGCCTCCATGCTAGCTCCGGGCACGATGCTTCCGGAGGTCTTCAACGCCTTCTGGCAGAAGTATAGACGCAAGGAACTCACCCACGCCGAGGTGCGGCAAGGCTGGGAGTTGATCTCGGAGCTACCTCTAAACTTCTACGCCCCGGAAGACTTGATGTCCCGCGCCGCAGAAATCTCTCTTGAGAGCGGCGTAATCATCTACGACGCGTTGTTTCTCGCGCTCGCCGAAGACGCCGAAACGGTTGTCCTGACCGCCGACGATAAGCTGTTGAAGGCTATCGAAGGCACCCCTTACGCCAGCCTGGCTCAACCATTGGAGTCGGTGGGGACTCTGCTTCAATAGAAACAAATGTAACAACCTAGTGGCGCTCCATTACATGTATGTCGGCTGTACCCCATTATGCCATCAACAAAGCGGAACGGTATCAGTTGTCTGCCAGTTTGGAAGTGAACTGTCCGCCTACAGACCGACCCACAAAGTGTGCGACACATAGCTGGAGCAACGCTGACGGGAAAACATGTTCAAAAAGACTCCCCGCGACGACACAAACGGCTTAGAACTCGGACGAATAGCGTCACTCACCATCCGTGAATCCGTCAAGCCAGCGACAGCCATGTGTCGCGGACTCTATGAGCAGGTCTGTCCGCTCATATCTTGCACCCATCGACACTCACCTCGATGCCGTGACTTCGTAGCAGGGCACTTCGCTCCTCGATCTCCGCTAACAAGCCCTCGATCACCGTCTTTGGCAATACTTCCTCCAGGATCGTAC
>JACCRT010000060.1 GCA_013813355.1 Acidobacteriota bacterium
CGGGATAGAGAAGACCGATCTGCAAGCGGTCATGACGGCCTCGATGGTGAACGCCAAGAGGTTGTTCACCTTGTCCGACGGGGATGCCAAACTCTCCAAAGCCTTGAGGGGAAGACTGGCCGCCTGAAGGCGTCGGCAGAAGTGTATTCAGCCAGTCTATCTTCGATTAAATCAGCGGCTTCTTAGCCCGAATTATTCACGAAGGCGGTTGAAGAGAGGGAGCCTTCCCCGCTATGGTCGGGTTGTTCAAAGACTCGACCGAGCGACAGGAGGCCCCCCATGGCGCATGATGCCACATCCTTGACCCGTTTCGACACCTCCACCGCCCTCGCGCTGGAGGCCGCCTTCGACGGCGGAGCGATCACCGCCGACGGCGGGCTGCCCTGGCTGGCGAGGGTGGACTCGGATCTTGGGGTATGCGAGTCTCTGGCGGCGTGCCTCACCGAGTGGCGGCGAGGCCCGGTGAGGCACTCGCTTCTGGATTTGGTGCGCCAGCGCGTCCTCCAGATAGCGTGCGGATACGAGGACCAGAACGACGCCGACCTCCTCAGAGGCGACCCGCTCCTCAAGCTCGCCTGCGGGCGCCTGCCCAGGACGGAGGAGGATCTGGCGAGCCAGCCCACCCTCTCGCGCCTGGAGAACGCCCCCGACGCCCGCTCCTGCTACAGGATGGCCGAGGCGCTGGTCGAACTCTACATCGGCCGGCGGGGCCGGGACGGCGCGCCTTCGAGGGTGCTTCTGGATTTCGACTCGACCGACGATCCGGCGCACGGGGATCAGGAGGGGGTGGCCTACCACGGCTACTTCGGCCAGCACCAGTACCATCCCTTGCTCGTCTTCGACGGCGACACCGGGCAGATCGTCGCCCCGGTTCTGCGTCCGGGCAACGCCCACGCCGGGGCCGGGAGCCTCGCGGTCCTCAAGCGCCTCGTGGGGAGGGTCAGGAGGGAGTGGCCCGGCACGCCCATCGAGGTCCGGGCCGACGCGGGCTTCGCGCTGCCCGCCGTCTACGAGTACTGCGAGGCCGAGGGCGTCCTCTACACCATAGGACTCATCCCCAACGCGCGCCTGGAGCGGATCGCCGAGCCCCTTCTCGCGGCGGCCTCCCTCGGCGCGCTGGCGCGGATGGCGCGGGGGGAGGATCCGAAGGTCAGGCTCCTCTCCGAAGCGGGCTACCGAGCCGGAAGCTGGAGCAAGAGGCGGCGGGTGGCCTGCAAGGCGGAGATACTCAAGAAGGGCGTGAACACCCGCTTCGTGGTCACAAACCGTCCCGAAGAGCCGCTCGCGCTTTACGACCACTATACCCAGCGGGGAGAGGCGGAGAACCGTATAAAAGACTACAAGAACGCGCTGCGGGCCGACCGCCTGAGCTGCTGCAGGTTCTGGGCCAACCAGTTCCGCCTGTTGCTGCACGCGGCGGCGTACTGGCTGCTGGATGTTTTGCGCGGGCGGCTGGTTTCCAGGGGCGCGGCGAAGATGCAGCTCGACACCCTGCGCCTGCGGGTCGTCAAGATCGGCGGAAGGGTCAGGGAGCTGCTCACTAAGGTGCGCCTGCATCTGGCGTCGGGACACCCCGGTCAAAGACTGTGGCGGATGCTTTCTTCGAGCGGGGAGGCCGCCCATGAATAATTCGGGTTAGGATCCCGTCCAAGCCTCTGCAACGTCGAGCATCTCTCTACCCATCTGGTCGGCTCCCACCCAGGTCACGAAGAGTCCGGTTGACACCCGCTCGACAAAGCCCCACTGCCAGATCGGCCGAGGATCGACTCCGGTCAGGCGGCCGAGGTGGACGCACCGCTCGCGACCGAGCCGTGCCGCGTCGCCGGCAAGGAGTTCACTGCTCCACTCCCTCATAGGGATGGCTAGGTCGTATGCCGGTTCGGCCAGTAGGCCGTCGGGGTCCACGAGCTTGTACCGCGCTTCCCCCGATCCATTCCTAAGTTCTTGCAGCGCGTTGGCACCGTGGGCGTCGCCGTGGACTAGCACGGCGGCTTCGGGATCGAAGGCCGCTTCACGCCTTTCGGCGAAGATGAGTGCCTGCTCCACCACACTCTGAGAACAGGGTCGGTCCAAATCCTCCCACGTCTCCGTGATGAACCCCGAAAGCCAGCGGGCCTTCTCGGCGCCTGTCTGCAGTCCCTCAGGAGCCGGCACCTCCCAGGCGTGGAGCAATGTCGCGCAAAGGATCTCTACTCGGGCCGGTACGGGCAGCCCGGACTCGCACAGCGAAGGCCCGAGGCGCTCCTGCAGCGTGACGTGGCGTCCCTCGTCCAAGTCCAGCAGCCGCGCGTAGCCGCGCCCTTCGGCGGCGAGCAGGGTCCGGACCTCGCCCGCGAAGGACCCGTAGGGCGGCATCTCGAGCTTGACGACTACTTCCTCGCCGTCGGGGGTCATGGCGGGGGCCACGTAGGATTCGGAGCCCCCGCCGAGGGCGGGCCCAAAGTCCACTCCCCACTTCCATTCCAGCTCCTGTATGAGGCGGACCAAACTGGCCAACCACCGTCGTGCTTCGGCCCCCCGGGCCAGCGCTTTCTGGCGCACTGCCTCGGGAACGTCGACGTCTCCGCCGCTCACGCGTTGCTCGTCTGGACTCCCGCGCGGTCGCGGGCCTCGGCGTTCGCGGGGCGGCGATTCAACCCCAAGCCTCATGGTACGTGAACAGGGCCTGCTGCAGAGATTCGGGCCGGAACGGGCCGTGAGTTGCATCGGAGCGAAAACGTACGATAATGGTGCATCCGCCAAGTTCGGTACAATGGAGCACACGTTACTAGGAGGTGCTGCCAATGCGTCCATATACTCGCACCCGTCCACTCAGCCGCGAAGAGTACGAGGAGCTAAAGCGTATGGAGCGCCGGCGCAGGCTGGCCGCCGGCAAGGTACAGCGCGCCAAGATCATCCTCCACTCCAATCAGGGCTACCTGCCCAAAGAAATTGCCGAGAAGCTCGGCTGTCACGAGAGGACAGCGAGGCGCTGGGTGGGACGTTTCAACAAATTCGGCCTGGCCGGTCTCGAAGAGGGACCTCGCGACGGACGACCTCCCACGTACGGTCCGGAGGATGTGGGAGTGGTCATCCAGGCGGCGCTCACCCCACCCGACGAGTTGGGACTTCCCTTTGGTTCGTGGACGCTGGACCGGCTGGTTGCATACCTCTCCGAAGAGAAGGGCGTGAGCATGAAGCGCACCCGGGTGGCGGAGGTCCTCTCCCGAGAGGGTCTGAGATGGAGAAAGCAGGAGGGATGGTTCGGTGAGCGGGTAGATCCCGAGTTCGCCGAAAAAAGGGGGCCATCGAGCGACTATACACATCCCCTCCAGACAACTCCTTAGTGATCTGCATCGACGAGATGGGACCCTTGAGCGTCCGGTCGTATCCGGGTAGAGAGCTTATCCGTAGCCAAGATAGAGGTCTCGCCGGCAGGGCGAAGTGGGAGTTACAGCGAGATCGGGACCGGAAGTCCGGAGGCTACGTCTTCGGGGCCTTCATCCCGGCTACCGGAGAGGCACTCACCGCAACCTACACCAGCCGCTCGATAGTAACGTTCCTAAACTTCCTGGAAAAGGTCGAAGAGTGGGTCCCGGATAGTGTCGAGAGGATCTACGTCATCATGGACAACCTCAGGGCTCACAAGGCCTACGACGTGCTGCTGTTCAGCCTGGCCCACCCGAGGTGGGAGTTCGTGTTTCAGCCCAAGTATGCTGCCTACCTCAACCTTATAGAGCCGTGGTGGAAGACGCTTAGATCCCTTGCTATAAAGGGGCGCTTCTTCGAGAGTTGGGAGCAGATCGAGGAAGCCGTGGCGCGGGCCGTCGATTACTGGAACGCGCACCGTCACCCCTATGTTTGGGGTCGGCGCAGGAGACACCGGACGTCCCGAAGGCCGGGTGTCGGGGCGATGCCTACGATACCGGCTGTAGGCGGTTGAAAGCGTATGGAACTTAGCGGATGCGCCAATTATCGTACGTTTTCGCTCCGATGCTACTCACGGTCCTATCTGAGGAAGGTCAGATACAGCCCACAGCTTCCAAGACCCGAAAACGCCTCGGCCGACGCCTCCGAGCGGGAGGCTTTCAAAAAACTCTCCCCAAGCGATTGAAGGCTCTGAGGAAGTCTCATCCAGGAGCGGAGGTCGAGATCTGGGCCGAGGACGAGGCGCGGTCGGGCCTCAAGCCGGTGATGCGCAGGGTATGGGCGCCGGTGGGTCAGAGGCCCACGGCCAGGGTCAAGCGAGGCTACAAGTGGACCTACCTTTACGGCTTTGTACGGCCCACCACAGGTGAGGTGTACTGGCTAATACTGCCCACGGTAAACAAGGAGCTATTCTCGATGGTTCTCCATGAGTTCGCCAGGGAGGTAGGAGCCGGCAAGGACAAACGCATCCTTTTGGTCCTGGATCAGGCCGGCTGGCACACCTCCGGCGAGGTCGAGGTTCCCGAAGGGATACATCTCGAATTTCTTCCCACGGGCTCTCCAGAGCTACAACCGGCCGAGAGGCTATGGCCTCTGACCAACGAGGCCATAGCCAACCAGCTCTTTGAGGAAATCTCCGAGATCGAAGATGCGCTGGTAGAGCGTTGCGTACAATTGCTCGATCAGAGTGAGACCATAAGGGATCTCACCAACTACCATTGGTGGCCTCAGTCGGCATGATATCCAAGCACTCTTTAACCGGATTCCGTATAAGATCCCTATTGTTGCAACTTCGCCCTTAATGCATCTACGACTTCGTGCATGTCCGCGTGTATCCCGTAAGTTGCGACTTCAAAGATGGGAGCACGCGGGTTGGTGTTGATCGCAATGATGTTGTTGACGTGTTGCATTCCGGCTAGATGCTGAGTTGCACCGGAGATGCCCATAGCCACATACAGCTTGCAGTTACTTACGGTGCTGCCGGACTGACCGACTTGACGATACTTTGGGAGCCATCCTGCATCAGCTAACGGTCTCGAACAACCTAGAGTTACACCCAACAAATCGGCTAGTTCGAAGAATTTTTCTAGATTCTCTTGTTTCCCGATACCGCCGCCTACGGCCAGTACATATTCTTCCTGGCTGAGGTCAACATCACCCTTAGGCGGCTCGATAAATTTCTTGTGTTCACTACGGGGTTCTACCGCTGGGGCTTCAAAGGTGCTTATACCAGGGGATGCCTCTTCATTCGGAGGTTTGAAGGTGTTCCTTCGAATGCTGAGAACGACGGTTTCCTTGCCCGGGAAGTCGACTTCCATGTTGACTTCTCCACCGTAAGCTTCGCGAGTAGCCACCAAGTCGGAACCTTCGTACTTCAGTTCGAACACGTCACTAGCAAAGCCATACTTCCCTTTTGCGGCCAGGGATGGCGCGTAGTCGAAGGAGTTCACGCTAAAAGGTAACAGTACGATATTGGGTTTTCTCTCATCGATCAAAGCTCTAAGAGTGGTCTCGTACACCTCGGGTTGGAACTCTGCCACGTCACTCTTTACCTTGACTACCTCGTCTACGCCAGAGACGCTAACCTCGGACACGAAGTTGTCAGGAGCATTTGCAATCACTACCACGGTCACAGTGTCCTCAGAGCCCTTTCTTACACCCTGTGCGGCCGTGACCATCTCCAGAGTAGCCGGGGCCAACGTTCCATTGCGGTGCTCGGCAATAATTATCGTGTCCGTCATGCTAGCTCCTCTTAACCTCTTCGATAATCTCTACTAGACGTGTAGCTTGCTCATCCCGAGAACCCTCGATGAGTTCAGCCTGGGTTGCCTTTTCGGGCACGTACATGCTACGTACGTGGAATCCCGCCTCGCCAAGTTCATCTTCACCCAAGCCGAGGTCGGCCAGGGAAAGAACTTCTAGGGGCTTCGACCGCGCATCTCTAACTTCTCGCAAAGTCGGATAGTGTAGCGAGTTGACTCCGGTTTGAATGACCAGCACCGCCGGACATTGAATCTCTAGCTGTTCCGATAGACCTGCTTCCAATCCGCGAGTGATGGTAGCTCTCTGGTTGCCGGGAGTCCATTCGATCTTCGATACCGCTGATGCGTGGGGCCAATTTAGATAAGCCGCTATAGCAGTACCGGTTGCCGAAAAGACCTGATCGTTGGATTGAACACCGGCAAACACCATATCCGGAGCTTCGTTCCGCGCCACCTCGGAGATGATTTTGGCAATGGTAAGAGGGCCTGAATGTTCTTCCAGGGCTTCGTCCCAAATCCGAATAGCACGATCCGCACCTTTGGCCAAGCATTGGCGCAACGTGTCTTCTGCATGGTCCCCACCAACGGAAACCGCCACAATCTCTATCTCTTGATCCTCATAGGCTTCTTTGATCTTGGCTGCTTCGCCTATGGAGTAATCGTCCCATTCATTGAGGTAATGCGCGAGACAGCTGGGATCTACATCCCGATTGTTATCGCGAAACACAAGTTTATCTTCTATGATCGCTACAGGCTTTGCCGTTACCAGAATACGCATAGTCCAAGGCCTCTTATCCACTTTAAGTTTCAGACAGCATTAGCATAGAGCAAGCAGCCGAGCAGAGCCTATTGACCGGCTGCTCGGCTGCTTTAGGCTTTTCTAAGTCTGGTATTCCACTTCGTGGTTTTTGGTCGGCGAAGGAACGGTGCCCCAAACGGCCATCTCCCGCTTGTAAGGTTTGGGCCACTGGGCGTTTGGCTCTTCGATCTCGCGAGCTAGACGATGACCATCGAAGGTCGAATCCGCGAACAGTCTTGGAGCTTGTGCGTCGCCAATAACGTAGACAGCCTTGATTCCCTTTTCCTCCCACTCATCACGTCTTTCCTTGAGACCCCGGTAAAGGGAGTTGTTGGAGTGCTTGCCGGTGCACAGGACGACAGAGTCGAACTCGAACCACTCGTGAGTCTCGTTGGGACCGAAGGGATCTTTACCGGGTCCTCTGTACTGACGCGGCTGATTGTTGCCGGCCATGTCGTAGAGTTCTACCCGACCTTCTTCGATCCTGGAGGCTACCATTTCAATCTGTTCGACACCGAGCCTGTGGTAGGCACGCTCCATGTTTGGGGCTTCAAGAGTAAATTCCATGTAGGAGTTGAGGGTTTCTATACCGGCTACGGTAACCGCGTGGCCTTCCTCAGCCAGCTTGACAGCCAGGGTGGAGGCCATATAGTACGGATCGTAGTTGAGGATCAGCACTTTGTTGCCGATAGGCTTGTCGCCCGCTATTACTTGCTCAGGGGTAAGGACGTATGGAAGGCTTGCATCGGCGCCGGGGATCGGTTGCTTTGTTTGGGGATTGAACCCGTCGGTGTTCCAGAAGGACCCTGTGGCAATTACTACCTTGTCCGCACCGTAATCCAGAATACTCTCAACGGTCATCGGCTCTTGGCCCAGGGCAACCTGGCTGTCCCTATTTTTGTTAACCAGCTTCTCCAGTTGTATCTCGCGGTAGTCCCGGTGGTATGCCCACTGGGCCAACCCCGGCAGGGTGGAGATGCCGTTCACGTGGCCGCCTACTTTTTCGGCGGTGTCCACCAAATGGGTGATGTAGCCGCGCTCCATAAGAACGCGGGCGCACTCCGAGCCGGCAGGCCCGGCTCCGACGACCAGTATGGCATCGTCCGAGGTCTTCTGGGGGAACTTCTCCGGATGCCATCCGCGACGGTACTCCTCGCCCGCGGTAGCGTTTTGGGTGCAGATCATCGGAGGCCCGCCAATCTCCCAGCGAGAGATGCAGATGTTGCAACCGATGCAGGTACGTATGTCCTCCAGACGCCCCTCCTCGATCTTCCTTGGTAGCCAGGGATCCGAGATGGAAGGTCTCGCAGCCCCGATAATGTCGAGAGTCCCGGACTCGATCATCTCCACCATCTGGTCGGGGTCCACGTGACGACCCACGCCTACGACCGGCTTGTTGGTTACCTGCTTGACGAAGCTGGTCCAGGGGACCTGGTGGCCGTTGTTGTAGAAACGCGACGGTCCGGCGTCCTCGCCCCAGGCCCTGATGTCCCCGATGTTTACATCCCAGAGATCCACGTAAGGATCGGCCATCTCGAGGAACTTCATGCCGTCCCTTTCGATCTCGATGCCGTTCGTGCCATACAGAGTGTCAACGGCGAAACGGGTGACTACGGCACAGTCGCTCCCGACCGCGTCCTTGACTTTCTCCAGAACTTCGATCCAGTACCTCGCCCTGTTCTCCAGCGAACCGCCATATTTGTCGGTTCGGTGATTGTAGTAGGGGGAGAGAAACTGTACCGGCCCGTAGGAGTGGCCACCGTAGATGTAGATGATGTCGAAGCCTGCGTCGCGGGCCCGGAGAGCAGCGTCCACGTAGAAGCCCTGCACCGTCTGAATGTCGTCTAGATCCATCTCTCCGCAGTGGGTTCCGGTCTCGAACTCAGAGGAAACCTGAGATGGTCCCAGAGGAACTTGCCGGGTCTCCAGACACGGCGCGTGGGGGCCACCATACCAGAGCTCAATGCCGGCCAATCCATTCTCCGCATGGACAGCTTCGGTCATGGCACTCAGGTTGTGCACATCTCCCTCATCCCAGATGCGGGCCGACAAACGCATGGTGTCGTCGGAGGAGGGATGAATTGAACAGTACTCGGTGCACACGGCACCCCAGCCTCCCTCAACTTTGATGCTGCGGTGCGCGGCCTGAAAACCAGGCTTGTCGCTGCCCGCCCCTATGCAATGAGGTACCTGGTAGAAACGATTCCTTAGAGTCTTCGGACCAATCTCTATCGGCTCAAAGAGCACATCGTATCTAGGATCACGCCTGGACGTTCTCTCTTCACTAGTAGCCATTCTACCCATATCTCTGTTCCTTTCCTAGACTCTGTTCCCCATGGAAAATGCTAACTCCTTTTGTCCCGCTGCGCAACCTTTTATTCTCTTGTTCAATTATTTCACTGAATTACAAGCGCATGCGAGGCTCATTCGGGATACTCTATTGGAGTTAGCGATTATTAGCGGCCAATCAACCGCGTGTCAATAATCATTCAAAAATGTAGGTTGTTATCATCGAAAAATGCAGGTCTCGCCGGCGGCTCTTGGCTTCAAACGTCGGCTTCCGCCTCGGCCTCGCCCCCTTCCCCCTCGACGAGCATCTCCA
>JACCRT010000009.1 GCA_013813355.1 Acidobacteriota bacterium
CGCCTTGCAAAACGCGCGGACGCGTTTCGCACAGCCCCCACAGGCCCTCAACGCGTGGGCAGTCACACGACGGATGGGGACATTTCTATTTCGGTAAGAACGGGGACATTTCTATTTCGGCTTGACACAGCCTTCACGTTCAACTTGACAAGGCCCCTGCCGTGCTCTAGAGTGCGCCCATCTCTGGATCCCGGATCCAGCCTCGTCGTCGCAGCCGGTTGCTACGGGATAGACAAGGCGTGTTTCACTCCTTAGGAGGCGCACATGTTTCGCTCTTCGATTTTCCTGCGGACGTTCAGCTTGGCGGCGCTTCTAGGGCTGGTTCTTCTGTCGGCGCCTGCCGCTGCCCAGACCGGTCTGGCGACCGTCACCGGCATCGTATCGGACGAATCAGGCGGCGCCGTGCCCGGCCTGACCGTCACGGCTACCAACGTGGAGACGAATATCGCCTACACGGGTGTAACGAACAGCGCAGGGAACTTCGTCATCACCGCCGTGCCCATCGGCACGTACCTTGTCGTCGCGGAGCTGCAAGGCTTCAAAGGGGCGCAGTCCCGGGTGGTGCTCTCGGCCGGCCAGACCGCGCGCCTGGACTTCCGGCTGGCGCTGGGCGCGGTCCAGGAACGCGTCGAAGTGACCGCGACAGGTGCCGTCCTGCAGACGGAGAACGCCGTGGTCGGTTCACAGGTGACGCGCGAGCAGGTAGAGAAACTGCCCCTGCAGACGCGGGAGCTGTCGTCGTTGACGTTCTACGTCGCGGGCTCCACCACGACGAACCCGAGCGGGTCAGGCGGGCGTCCCCAGGTCAACGGCCAGCGTCCCCAGGCGAACAGCTTCATGGTCGACGGCATCGACTCGAACGAAGCCATCAACAACAACATCTACTACCAGCCAAGCCCTGATGCGGTGGAGCAGGTCAGCGTTGAAACCCTCAATTACTCGGCCGAACTGGGCAATGTCGCCGGCGCCATCGTCAACATGGTGTTGAAGTCGGGGACGAACCAGTTCCGCGGCAACGGCTTCTGGTATTGGCGTGACAACAGGCTCGCGGCGACGCCCTGGGCTGTCAACCGCGCAGGTGGCGTCAAGTCGAGGTTCTCGCGCGACATCTTCGGCGGGACGTTCGGCGGGCCGGTTGTTCGCGACACGCTGTTTTTCTTCGGGAATTTCCAGGGAACGCGCTCGGAGACGCCCCCGAACAACGCGTTTGTCACGGTGGTACCGGACGCCTGGCGGCAAGGCGATCTGAGCAGCTTGCTCGCTCGCGGCATCATTGTGAGGGATCCGTTGACGGGGCAGCCGTTCCCCAACAACCAAGTGCCCGTCGAACGGTTCAGCCCGTTTGCCCGTGCGCTGTTCGCGGACGAGTCACTCTACCCCCGCGCGAACGTCGTCCGTCCTCTCAGCGATTTTCGCCAGAACTATCAGGGTGCCACTTCCTCGAGCGGAACGTCGAACCAGTTCGACGTGAAGATGGACTGGAACGCCTCGTCGCAGGACAAGGTGTTTGTCCGCTATTCCCGGCTGGGAGGGGGCTCGGATCCCGGCGCGCCGGTCCTGCCGGTCCAGTTCAACAGGGGCGCCAACAATGACTTCTGGAGCATGGGCGCGAACTGGAACCGCATCTTCGGCAGCTCGGTGGTCAACGACCTGCTGATTGGCTACAGCGACGGGTCGACGTACGGCGATTATCTGGATCCGAATGGTCTGGGAAAACTGAACACGCGGCTCGGGGTTCCAGGCGATCAGGCGCTGCGCGGCCTGGTGAACATCCGGTGGGGCAACGACCTCACGCAGATCGGCAACGCCGAGACAGGTACCAACAACGCCAACCGGGTCTTCCAGATCAGCGAGCGCCTGACGTGGCTGCGCGGCCGCCACACGCTGAAGTTTGGCGGATCCTGGAACCATTACGCGAGCGACTCTATCTATCCAGGCAACAACGGCGCGAACGGTTTCATCTCCTACGCCAACTTCAACTTCACGGGCTCGTCCTTCTCGGATTTCCTGCTGGACCAGGTGTCGCTGAAGGGTCGGGGGATGCCAGACTCGGAGTGGACCCACATCCAGCACCGCGTCGCATTTTATGCCGCCGACGACTTCAAGGTGCGGGATAACCTGACGCTGAACCTCGGCATGCGGTGGGCGTACACGTCGCCGTTCGTCGAGAAGAACGACAGGCAGGCCAACTTCGACCTGACGAATGCGGCCCACCTCCTGGCAAACCAGAACGGGAACAGCCGGGCGCTGTACGACCCGTATTACAAGGGCTGGGAGCCGCGGCTCGGGTTTGCCTACCGGAAGGGTGACCGCTGGGTGGTTCGTGGGGGGTACGGCATCACGCAGCTCATGGAAGGCACGGGTGCGAACCTGAGGCTGCCGCTCAACCCCCCCTTCTTCTTCGAGTCGGAGGTGGCCTACGACCGGACGAGCGGGCCCGGCACGATCACCACGGGCTTCGAGGGTCTCCGGGCGCTCGACCGCCCCTCGGGCCAGGTCCGAGCGTGGGATCCGGGTGTGCGGCCGCAATTCACTCAGCAGGGGAACTTCTTCGTCGAATATCTCCTCGGCAACCGGTCCTCGGTCAACGTCGGCTATGTGGGGAGCGTGTCGACGCACCTCATCACGCCCATCGATGGCAATCAACCTCTTGCCGGCACGGGCGATCCCTCTACATGGCTGCCCGTGCAGCAGCGCCGGCCTCTCTACCAGTTCAATCCGGCCCTCGCGTCCATCAGCACGACAGCCTCCCGCGGTCGCGCTACCTACAACGCCCTCCAGTCCACGTTCAAGCGGCGGCTCTCGGGGGGGCTCGACGTCGTCGCGAACTACACGTTCAGCAAGGCGCTCTCGAACAATCGCGGGTACTTTGGTACCGGCCCCGTCGCGGGTGACGGCGCCTACCCGCGGGACAGCAACAACATCGACCTCAACTACGGGCCCGCATGGTTCGACGCACGGCATCTCTTCTCGATGGCCGGCAGCTACGATCTGCCGTTCGGGCGACAGCGTCAGTTCGGCAGCGGCTGGAACCGTGCAGTCGACGCAGTGGCGGGAGGCTGGTCGCTGAGCTTCGCGGGTATCGCGCGGACCGGGTTTCCGATTACGGTGACCGACAGCGCCGGTCGCTCGCTGCGTGCCTCGCGCTCCCCCGAACATCCCGACCGGATCGGCAGCGGGAAGGTAGACAAGCCGACCGTGGGTCGCTGGATCGATCGGGATGCGTTCCAATCGCCGGCACTTGGCCAGTTGGGCAATTCGGGCGTCGGCATCCTGCGAATGGCAGGTTATTGGAACGTGGATCTGGCCGTCCGAAAGCAGTTCGCGACGACCGGCCGGCAGTACTTGCTGTTCACCGCCGAAATGTTCAACGCGCTGAACCACGTCAACCTCGGACCCCCGCAGGCGAACATTCAGAGCACGGTCTTCGGTACGATCACGAGCAGCGTTGGCGATCCACGCATCGTACAGTTCGTGGTGAAGTACTACTTCTAAAACGAACGGGACGGGCGCGGAACCCGCGCTCGTCCCGTTCGGGTCGCCAGAGATTCCACCGGCGACCCGTGACCGGCGTTCGCCCGCACGCGTGCGGTTTGGAGACTGTCGAAGATGGATCGCCGCACGTTCCTGGCTGCTCTGGCCGCGCTGCCAGCGCTACCTGCGCTGTCCGCACAGGCCACACGGCCGGTTCCCCGCTACCGGATCGTGACGCGTCACCCGCCAGCATCGGTGCCAGGAATGCCGGGCCCGTACCCCGGCCGGCGTCATATCGAGTACGCATCGACGCTCGGCCTCGGCGTCTACGACATCACGGCCATCCAGCACACGGAAATCACGGTATGACAGGCGTGACGTCCCGGGTGACGCTCGCCGTAACGCTGGCGGCCTTGGCGTTTTCTGCCCCCGCGGCCCTCTCCCAGTCCGAGCCGCGGTTCTATGTGACCCATGTTGCCTCCACTCTGGTCGACGATGGTCTCGCCACCGCGGCACCGGCCGGTGCGGAGGCCGCGGCGTTCGAGACCGTGCCGGCACCGGGCGTCCAGCTGCGACCCGACGAAGCGCGGGCAACGAGCACGCCCTGGATCGATTCCAATGTGTGGCGGTTCCAGCGTGGCACACAGAAGGTACACTATGCGAGCCTGCCGGAAGGTGCCGCCCCGCTCGCGGCTGCGGAAGCGTTCGTCTTCGGCGTGAACGCCGTTCTTGATCCCGACCCGGCGGACGTCGAGGAACTGAGACAGATGTTGCGGTTCCTCGCGGCAGAGGACCGGCCCCGCCTGCCCGCCATGGCAAATATCGGCGTTGTGGACCATCCCTCGCCGCTTTTCAGCGAGGTGCTGAATTTACTGAGCCGGCGCAATCTGCTGTACCGGGTGGTGCCCGCGCCAGATCCCGCACTCGACCTGACGGTCCGTCTCGGAACGGAGGATTTTCCCCTGGAGGCTGCCGCAGATCCGAGCGCCTTTGCGGCCCGCGTACGCACCCGCCTTGGAGACGACAAACGTCTGGTCAGGCTCTATGGAGGAGCGAGCACCGTGATTGCGCACCTCACGGGCGAGCGGGCCAGGGCCCGCCTCTATCTGCTGAACTACGGCCGGACGCGCGGACCGCGGGGTGCCGGAAATCCGCAGGCTATCCGGGTTCGAGTGCTCGGCCGTTATCAGCCCACTCGGTTCACAGGGTATCGAGCGGCCCCGCAGGCTATGCTGACGGACATAGAGCATCCGGAGGGGGCGACGACCGAGTTCTGGGTTCCGGATTTTGCCACCCTCGCGATCATCGATCTGGATCCGATGAAGTGAGGCCGGGCATTACCTGAGCCTCCTGCTGTTCTTCGTTCTCGCTGCCCAGGCTGGCGCGTCGGAAGGTGGCGGCACGTCCCGCCCGGAAGACCAGGAGCTGACATGAATCGTCGGACGTTCGTTTTCCAGGCAGCGATCGGGACGCTGCAGCTGGGGATGCTTCTCGGAGGACGGCTTTTTCTATGCCCTGGAGGTCGCTTCCGGCAAGGTCCGGTGGCGATTCGAAACCGCGCTCGGCATCGCCTCTTCGCCCTCCGCGACCGACGACAAGGTTTTCTTTGGAGGCAAGGCTGCGCTGACGACCCCAATTAACTCATGAGCCTGCGGTTTACACATGCGACTGACACTGCTTGCCCTGCTTCCGCTCTCACTGCTTCAATTCGGATGTGCCGGACAGGAGCCGGCACCGACTGAGGGCCGCGCGCCCGCCGCAACCCGCCAGATCATCAAGCCGGACCATTTTCCGAAGGATCGCCCGTACTCCTTCGGCGTGCAGGCCGGGGATTTTCTCTACCTGTCCGGTCAGCTCGGGCGCCACATCTCGACCGGGGTGCAGCCGGAGGGGATCGACGCCCAGACTCGGCAGGCCATGGAAAATATCGGCGAGGTCCTCAAGGCGGGTGGTATGGACTACGCCAACCTGGTCAAATGCCACGTGTACCTGGACACTATGGACGATTACACGGGCATGAACCAAGTCTACGGTAGCTTCTTCTCGGAGCGGGTCCCGGCGCGCACCACTGTGGAGGCGGTGGCGCTGCCGCAGGGCGCAGGCGTGCAGATCTCGTGCATCGGATTCCGAGACCTCACGCGCATCTCGGTCGTCCGCCCCGCCGAAGGCACGCTCCCGGCGCCACTCGGGCCGTATTCAGCTGCCGTGTGGGCGGGGGACACGTTGTTCCTCTCTGGCATGGGGGGCCAGTTTCCCGAGGGCCGGCGCTTGCCGGAGCCGCTCGGAGAGCAGGTGTCCCAGACGCTCGTGAACATCAAGACAACTCTGGAGGCCGCCGGACTGGGGTTCGAAGACGTCGTGGCCAGTAACGTCTACATCACGCGCCCGGGGGAGGCCGGTGAACTGGCTGGCGCCTACGCCCCCGCCTTTCCGTCATCGGCGCCGCCCCGCGGCCTGATCGTCCTGCCGCGGCTGCCGGGAGCAATCAAGGCGGAAATCACCTTCGTAGCGACCCGGCCGGAGGAAGACCGGCCGGGTCCGTCGGCAGCCGATGAGACCGAAGGGGTTGCCCGCAGCCGTTCCGCGCGCGGCGTCCTCTACACCCGGACCGAGTCAGCGCGGGAGGCGGGGCCAGGATTCGAGGAGCAGTTTAGAGCCGTGTTGGGCCAGCTGGAGAGCACGCTGCGCGACGCGGGGCTCGCGCCAGCCGACATCGTTCACGTGCACGTCTACATGGCCGACCTCGCAGACATGGACAGCATGAACCGCATCTTCCGGGAAACCTTTCCGCAGCATGCCCCGGCGCGCACCACCATCCAGGAAATGCCGGGCGACGGCGAACGCGTTAAGGCGTCGCTCGTGGCGACGCGCTGAATACGCGGTGTAAACGCCCTTGTACACGAGGGTTTGACCAGCATGGACACGTTCGAACCGTACGCTATCACCCAAGGAGCAGGTCACCCATCATGATGAATCGCAAGGACTTCCTGAAGACCGGCTTCGCTGCCGGAGTATTCCTGGGATCGTCGGCTCATACGCCGGCCCTGGTCGGGGATCAGAGGGAAGCAGGGGATGCAGGACAGGATCTGGAGAAGTACCGCTTCCATCCTCATCACCGGTTCTCCAATGACGAGCTCGTTATCGAGAGGGAACAAGCCGGAAGGCCTCACGAGGGAAAAATACTCGCCGCGATTCAGCCGCACTCGGACGACATTCCGATATTCGCCGGCGGACTGGTAGCGAAATTGATTCACGAGGGGTACAAGGGGTATCTGATCAGGACAACGAATGATGACGCGGCCGGCCACGGCACTACTCGTGCGGAGTCGATCCTCAACGACGAACGGGATACACAGGCAGTGGCCAAAGCCCTGGGACTTGAAAAGGTCTATGACCTGTACTATCGCAATCACAACTTGCATGAAGTGAACATGCAGGAAATTACAGCCCGGTTCGTGTTCCTGATCAGAATGCTCAAGATAGATACCATCATTACTTACGATCCCTGGGCGCCTTACGACAACAACCCGGATCACTACATCACGGGCAGGGCCGTTGAAGCGGCTTATACCGGCAGGTGGGATTATCCAGAACAACTGGAGGTGGTCGAGCCTCACAGTATCAGCGAGCGCTACTACTTCACGAGAAGAGGGCCGCAGTACATCAACAGGATCGTGGAGATTACCAGCCACGTCGACACCAAAGTACGAGCCAACATGGCCAATGTCACGCAGGGCCCAGGCGGGAACAGCGGTTCCCTGCTGAGACGGAGGCTGGCGGAGAAAGGATTGAAGTTGCCGATTCTCGGCGACGACGATGAAGCAGCGGACTTCAATTACATCAAGCACATCATGCTTGATCTGGATTCAGAACAATTGCGCTTGACCCCTTCGGACAAGCACGTGGGAGAACCCTTCGGCCTCGAATGGGCAGAGCGTTACTACTACAGGGGCCCGGTGCCCTCCAAGCTCGACGACTACATCAAGAAGACTGCCGTGCGTATTTGAGGTCTCGTGGGCGCAGCCGTCGGCGCTCATGCTGGCGCCCACCTACAGGCGGGCGGCGGGAACATCTCGCCCCCTCGCTCAGCTTCCCGTCGGGGCCACGTAGCTCTTGCGAGCCCTGGCGGTCGCCCCCGGGCGCTTCACACGGACGTCCAGCTTGTGCACCTTGCCGTCTCGGACCTGCGGCGTGAAGCCGAGCACGTACTGGCTGCGCAGCTCCTGGGCCACGCGGGTGAATGTCGAGTTGAGTTCGTCCGTACGCTTCAGGAGGAAGTAGCCGCCGCCGGTTTCCTCCGCCAGGCCGCGCAGGCCCCGGTCAGGGCGCGACAGGACGGTACGCTGGCCGTTGAAGTACCGGTTCTCGAGACCGATGGCGTAAATCATCACGTCCTCGGCGCGCGCCTTTTCCTGCATCCCCCGTGCGTTGGCGCCGCGGCTCGCCGTGTCGTCGCCGTCGGTGAAGACGAGCACCACCTTGCGCCCTTCGACCCCGTGCAGCTTGTCGATGCTCTCGTCGACGGCATCGTACAGGCGGGTGGGATAACCGAAGTCGAGATCCTTCAACGATCGAATCAGGAAGTCGCGGTCGCTGGTGAACTCATCCCGCGGGATGAACTGAATCTTGTCATTGAAGGCCCCGACCATCGCCACGTCTTCGGGCAGCATCCGGATCACGAACTGCTCGGCCCCTTCCTTCACGAAGTCCAGCGCGAGCGTCATGCTGCCGCTCGTGTCGAGCATGACGATGACGGTAATCGGCAGCGGCGTGTTGTCGAACGAGGTAATCGTCTGGAGCTGCCCGTTGTCGTAGATCTCGAAATCGTCCATGACCAGGTCGGGCACGAGCCGGCGCTCTCGGTCGGTGACGGTGACGTAGAGGGGGACGGTTTCGGTGCCGGTGCGGAACCGCTGCGGCTCCTGCGCCGCGAGCGGCACCAAGAGCAGAGCGGCGGCCAGCGCGAAGAGTGGAGCGGTCTTGCGAGTGGACATAATAAAGGGTAAAGGGGAACGGGAAAGCGGTAAAGGGCAATGGGAGGGGGCGTTGCCCTCACCTCTTACCCCTTCCCTCCACGCGCGCCAGCACGGGAAGCAGTGCATCCGCCATCCTCTTGTAGCCCTCGACCGACGGATGGAGCTCATCAGGCGATGCAAACAGCATGTCGGGGTTGTCCGCTGCCGCCACGGCCGCGCGGGTGTCCACGAAGTCCGTGTTTGGATCCGCGGCTGCTGCGCTGCGGATCCAGTCGTTCACCTCTCGCATGCCCGCATTCTGGTCGGGCGTGGCGGTGTTGTAGGGGACGATCGAGCCGGCGACCACCCGGATGCCGTGAGCCCGGGCCCTGTCGTACATCTCGCGGAGCTGGCCGATGACGTCGCCGGCCGGCTGCCCGGCGTAGATGTCGTTGACGCCCGCGAGGATCACCACGGCCTGCGGAGACGCGGGGAGCACGTCCCGATCGAATCGCGCGCGGATCTGCGCGCTGGTCTCGCGGTTGACGCCGCGGTTCAGCACGTCCCACTCCGGCCGCGCCTGCATCAGCCAGTACGCGTACTGACTGGTGACATCCCCCTCGCCGTGCGGCGGCGCCTCGATCGGCGACCTCCAGCCAGGCGTGCCGGCCGTCGTGGAATCGCCGAGGGCGACGATGCGGAACACTGTGCCTATTGCCTGCCGCCTGCGGCCGTGTTTCTCGAACAGCATCGTCGAAGGGCCGCGCGCCGCCCGCAGCTTCTGCGACACCTTCTCTGCCTGGCGCATCACGCGCAGGACGTTGAGCCCCAGGATTTTCTTGACGTCATCGTCCGAATACCCGCGGCGGAGCAGCTCGGCGGTGAGCGCCGGGTAGGTCGAGACGTCCTCCAGCCCCTCAGGGACGGTCGTGATCCCGTCGTAGTCGCCGCCGATGCCGATGTGGTCGATGCCGGCGACCTTGCGGACGTGATCGATGTGGTCCGCGGTGTCGGCAATCGTCGCGCGCGGCGTGGGGTTGGCCTCGTCCCAGGCGGTGAGGGCGGTCGTGACCGCGGCTTCGTCACCCTTGTGCTGCTCGCGCAGCCGTGACTGCTCGGCCGTCCGCAGCCGGCCGTGCTCGATGACCTTCGTCGAGAGGAACTGCGGCACGAAGGTCACCATGACCACGCCGCCGTTGTTCGGCATCATCCGGAGGATCTCGTCGGGCACGTTGCGCGGCACGTCGGCCACGGCGCGAGCCGAGGAATGCGAGAAGATGATCGGCGCCTGGCTCACCCTGATCGCGTCCGCCATCGTGTCGGGCGAGACGTGCGAGAGGTCTACGAGCATGCCGAGCCAGTTCATCTCGCGCACGACTTCCTCACCGAAAGCCGTCAGCCCGTTGTGAGCCGGCTTGTCGGTGGCCGCGTCGGCCCAGGGGGTGTTGAGCGAATGGGTGAGCGTCATGTAGCGCGCCCCGAGCCGGTAGAACATCCGGAGCGCCCCGAGCGAGTTGTCGATCGAGTGCCCGCCTTCCATCCCGATAAGCGACCCGATCTTTTCGGCCTTGAAGATCCGCTCGACGTCGTCTGCCGTCAGCGCCAGTTCGAAGGTCTCGGGCCACTTCCGGAGCATCGCATAGACGATGTCGATCTGTTCGAGGGTGGCCGTGACGGCATCCTGCCCCTGCAGGCTGGAGGGGACGTAGACGGACCAGAACTGGGCGCCGACGCCGCCCTTGCGGAGCCGCTCGATGTCGGTATGGATGGTCGGTTGCGGTTTCGAGATGTCGAGCCTCGTGATGTCGCGCGCAACGTTCGCGCGGACGGCCCATGGGTAGTCGTTGTGGCCGTCGATGAGCGGCACCTGTCTGTGCAGCGCGCGCGCTCGTTCGAGCAGCGCCGCGTCGGACTGCGGCTGAGTGTGTGCGATCGTAATGGTCATCAGGAGCACGGTTGGGAGGAGGAGGAACTTCTTCATGGCGAGACCATCGTACCGCAAAAGCGAACGGCTGAAGGATGAAGGCGGACGTGTGGACGCGGGGGAATTGGCTACAATGCCTCATGGCCGACCCCCTCAACCCTCCGAAGCCCCCCACCAGCATCGAACTCGTCTGGGAACGTGATCTGATCTTCGGCGGTACCTCCGGCGACATCCAGATGACGCTCGACAGCGCGTCGGCGGCCGGCCCATCGCCGATGCAGGCCCTGGCGTTCGGGCTCGCCGGCTGCATGGCCATGGACGTCGTCCACGTGCTGAAGAAGGGGCGCCACGACCTGCGCGGCCTGCGCGCCAGCCTGGCCGGTGAACGGGCGGATGCCGAGCCGCGCCGGTTCACGGCCATCAAGCTGCACTACGACATCACCGGCGAGGTCGCCCGCGAGCACGTCGAGCGCGCCATCGCATTGTCGAAGGAAAAGTACTGCTCGGTCTGGCACTCCCTGCGGCAGGACACCGACTTCGAGATCACCTTCAAGGTCTCACCGGGCGTGTGATGACCCTGGCCGGCGGACGTCCGCCGATTCCGGGCGCGCCGCGCCGCGTGTACCTCGACTGGCTGCGCGGCGTGGCGGTGATGATCATGATCACGTGGCACCTGCTCGACAGCTGGACGCAGGTGCCCGAGCGCGAGCATCCGGCCTTCCAGGCGCTGTCGTACGCCGCCGGCACGTTCACCGCTCTCTTTCTCTTCCTGGCCGGCGTCTCCGTCTCGCTCTCCGCCGGATCCAAGCTGCGCCGCCACGGCAATGCCCCCGCGGCGGCGCGCCTCGTCGCCTGGCGGGGGCTCCAGGTCCTGGGCCTCGCCTTCCTGTTGCGGCTTCAGTCCATCGTTCTCAGCAACGCGCCGTGGCACTCGATGCTGAGGGTGGACATCCTCAACATCATGGGGCTGGCCATTGCGGCGACAGCGGTGACGTGGGGCGCCGGCCGCTCGGCAGCCGCGCGATACGCCGCGCTCGGCGGGGCGACGCTGCTCGTCGTCTTCGCGACGCCGTTCGTCCGCGCCGCGGGCTGGCTGGACGTGCTGCCTGATCCGATAGAGGGCTATCTCAGGCCGGTGCAGCCGTTCTCGAGCTTCGTCCTCTTCCCCTGGGCCGGGTTCGTCTTCGCCGGCGCGGCCGCGGGGGTGGCGATCGACGCGGTGCGCGAGCGCGAAGCAGAGAGCCGTTTGAATATCTTCTTCTTCCTCGCCGGCCTCGCGCTTGCGGCAGGCGCCTTCGGCGCCTCATACCTGCCGAGCCCTTACGCAAACACCTTCTTCTGGACCACGTCGCCGGCCTACTTCTTCCTGCGCTTCGGGTTGATTCTCGTGGTGGTGGGGGTGGCCTACGCGTGGGGCAGGCGGCCCGGCGCCGGCCGCTGGAGCCCGGTCAGCCAGCTCGGCACCACCTCGTTGTTCATCTACTGGATCCACGTCGAGATGGTCTACGGGCGGATGTCGGCGCCGCTCCACAAGGCCCTCAGCTTCCCCCAGGCGCTCATGGCGCTCGCCCTGTTCGCGCTTTTCATGCTGGCCTGCTCGGTCGCGAAAACACGGCTGGCTGTCGGGTGGCGTTCGCGCCGTGCTCGGAGGCTCGCCTCTTAGTGATTTAAATTCAGTAGCTTAGAGAATCAGCAGCGGCTTGCTGCAAAGCTCTCCACGTCTGGGGCCGACACAAGATACAATATCGGGCGCCAGCCCGAGCGTCGAGAACAGGGTGTAAACCCAAGAAATCAAAGCGCAAACCTATGATCAGTGTGGCCGCTATCCGGATGCAGCAGTTCGGCGTGCAGTTCTACCAGGCCTCTCTCACCGCCAAGGACATCGACAAGCTCGTCCGTTTCGAGGTCTTGAGTTACGGCGATCAGGGGCAGGGCCTCCGCGGGTCCAAGAGGGGCGCAGCCGCCCCGACGAAGGTCAACTGGGACCTGCTCGAACGTCGCATTGGCGCCAATGAGAAGGCATACCAGCGGCAGATCATCCGAAAGAAGATCGATGAACTGGTCCAGTACTACGAGCAGTGTCGCCAGGCGCGCGACCTGCCGTCGATCCCTGGCGCCGTCATCATTTCCTGCGACGAGGCGCTGCGCTTCGAGGCGGTGTCGGAAGGCTCGCCAATCGGCACACTCAAGGTGCCGGAGCGCGAGGGCATCCTCCGCGCGATAGACGGCCAGCACCGGCTGCTCGCACTGCACGCCGACATCGACCGTTTTGGCGACGAGATGTTCACCGTCCCGGCTGTCATCTTCGACCGCCTGCCCGATGACCACGTCGTCCAGATGTTCGTCACGATTAACGCCAAGCACACCCGGCTCAACCCATCACACCTCGTCTCGCTCTCCGGGCGCCAGCTGTACAGCGACGCGAGCCTCGCGGCCGCCCACGACATCGTCCGCGCCCTGAACGACCGCGAAGACTCCCCGCTTTACGGCGAGATCAAGCTGCTGGGTGTGGGGAAGGGGCGCGTGGCGCAGGCCCCGCTCGCGCAGGAGCTTAAAAAGCTCTTCGCGGCCGAGGCGTTCGGCGCCGGCCGGAAGGGCGACGCGTTCCGCGAGGAGTCGAGGCGGTTTTTCGTGAATTATCTGAAGCAGGTCGCGGTCGTGTTCGGCGCGGCCTGGAATGGACGAAAGTACAGCATCAAGTCCGCGACGGCGCTACGGGCGTTCGTGCGCGTCGCGCCGGACGTGGTGCAGAGGCTCGACCAGGAGCATGCCGAGCGCACCGACTTCCGCGCCATCGGCCGCGTGATCGCCCCGTGGGGCCGCCGCATCGGCAACATCCGGTTCGAAACCGATGCCGCGTGGAAACGGTCGGGGACGACGGTGGAGTCGCTGGCCAAGGAACTGCGTTTGGCGCTGCAATACCCGGAAGGTGCAGCGGTCTGACAAAAGAAAAGGGCATCGTCGGTGAAGACGATGCCCTTTGGCGTTTTTGCGGGCGACCCGGCTCCCCAGCAACTCACGGCTCCCTGCCGAAAGTATTCAGGCCGTCCGCATCCTCATATTGAGCAAGCGCTGTGCCTGCGAAAAACCAGTGTTTTTATGGTTCTGGCACCCCGCTGAGCCGACAGTACCGTAACGCCGATCACGATTCTGAAATCCCGGTGCTTGTGCGAGCCCTCCTTCACCGAATCACCCTGGCCAGCGTCCTCTGGGCCGCCTGCGCAGCCGCTGCAGAGGGCAGCCAGGCCGGTTCGGCCACGACGGGCGCCATCGGGGGGCGGGTGATCGAGGCGCGGACGGGCGCGGCGCTCTCGCGGGTGCTGGTGACGATCGAAGGCAGCGGACCCGCCGAACTGACCGACGACGAGGGCCGGTTCGAGCTGACGGGGGTCGAGGCCGGCCTGCGCAGACTGCTGATTTCGGTCGTGGGGTACACCTTTGTCAGGCGGGAGGTCAACGTCGCGCCAGGTGAGCGGCTCGAGCTCACCATTCCTCTCAGTGAGGGCACGGGCACCTATGCCGAGTCGGTGACGGTCTCGACCGACCGCTTTCACGCCCCGGACCCGGGGGTGGCATCCCAGCAGGTTCTCGGGAGCGCCGACATCCAGAATCTGCGCGGAGTCGCGGCCGACGACCCGCTGCGGGCCGTCCAGGTGCTGCCTGGAGTGGCCACGGGCGACGACCTTCGCAGCGAGTTCAGCGTCCGCGGGAGTGGTTTTGGCCAGATGAACCTCACCGTCGACGGCTTCGCCTCGGCGTACCTTCTGCACACCGTCCGAGCGGTTGAGGACTTCTCCCAGTCGGGGTCGGTGGCCATGATCAACAGCGACATCCTCGAGAACGTGACGCTGTTGAATGGCGGCTACGCGCAGCGGTTCGGCGATAGAACAGGCGGGGAGGTGAACTTCCGGCTGCGCGAAGGCTCCCGGGATCGACACCAGGTGCGCGCCGCGGTCAGCGGGACGTCGGCTTCGGCTGTACTGGAGGGGCCGATTGGCGCATCCAGGCGCGGCTCCTGGCTTGTCTCGGGCCGCCACAGCTACCTGCACCTCATCGTCGAACGGCTGATGGAGGAAGAAGGCCTGCACTTCAAGTTCGCGGACGCGCAGGCGAAGTTCGTTTACGACCTCACCAGCTCCCAGCGCGCGGAACTCGCAATCCTGACGGGCCGATCCCGGTTCCGGAGTTCGCAGCCCGGCGGGAATGCCGACGATGTGTTCGACGGCACGAATGCGACCGCGATGGCGGTCTCGACCTGGCGCATGGTGTGGCCGAGCGCGATGCTGACCGGGAAGGGGATGTCGGCATGGAACGGATTTGCCAACGATGACGCGATTGGCCGAGTGCGGCTCGACGAAGGGGCCGACACGCAGCTGGCAGGGCGGGTGGATGTGACGGCGGCGCTCGGGCCCTTCGCGGTCGAGGCGGGCATCCAGGTGGAGCGCTCCGACCAGCGGCGCACTCGTATCCGGTACATTCAGCCCAGGCATCAAACGGTTAACGATTACGAGGCGCGCGGCTCGCGCGCTGGCGCCTACTCGCTCGTCCGGTGGGCGGCGGGGCGGCTGACGATAGCGCCGGGCGTGCGCGCCGACCGCTGGAGCGTGACGGGGGAGTCAACGGCCTCGCCGTGGGTCCAGTCGGAGCTGCGCGTCGGACGCGGAGCGACGCTGCGCGGCGGTGCGGGCGTCTACCGCCAGTTTCCCGCCTTCGAGCATACCGTGGGCCTGCTCGGCCGGTCCGACGCGCGCGCCTCGCGAGCCGACCAGTTCGACCTGGGCGTCGAGCAGCGAATTGGCGAGGCGCTGCGCGCGCAGGTGACCACCTACCTGCGGACCGAAGAGGGATTCTTCCGGCGCGCCGGCGCCGAAACGCGCCTTGACGGCACACGCATCGTCGTCGGCGATCAGCGTGCGGCGTTCGAACAGCGATTGGACGGCCAGTCCCGCGGGATCGAGCTGCTCGTGCAGCGGCGGCATCCGAACGGCCTGTCGGGATGGATCTCGTATGCGTATGGGCGCCACCGGCGGCACGACACCGTGACTGGCGAACGCTACTGGTCCGACCTCGACCAGCGCCACACCCTCAACATCTATGCGTTCTATCGTGTGTCGGATCGTACGAGCCTGAGCGCCAAGCTGCGTGCCGGCTCGAACACACCGGCGCCAGGGTACTTCCGGCAGGTGGACGAAGGGTACTTCCTGTCGGAGCAGCGGAACGAGTACCGGCTGCCGGCTTACTCGCGCCTCGATGTCCGTGCAAACCGGACGTTCTCCTGGGGCGCGCATCGGCTGACGCTGTTTGGCGAGGTCATGAACGTGCTGAACCGCGAGAATGTACGATTCGCGCCACCGAACCTCACCCGCGAGCCGGTCCGGGTGTTCCGCCTGTTCGAGCCGCTGATCCCGGTCGTGCCATCGGTCGGGGTGTTGATCGAGTGGTGACCCTCCGCTGCCTTCCTGCACTAGAATGCTGCATCATGTCGCGCCTCACCTTGTCAGCCCTCATCTTTGTGGCCGCGGCCCTCACCGCCTCGGCTCAGCCGGACACGCGCTCGGCGGTGAAGACGTGGGTGGCGGTGAACCAGAAAGCGGTGGTGGCGGAGCTCGTCGAGCTGCTGTCGATCCCGAACGTCGCGGCAGACGTAGCGAACGTCCGCCGTAACGCCGAGCATCTGCGCGGCATGCTCGAGAAGCGCGGGTTTGATGCAGAGTTGCTCGAAACCGACGGCAACCCGCTGGTGTTCGGCGAACTGCGGGTCCCGGGGGCGACGCGGACGCTGCTGCTGTACAGCCATTACGACGGTCAGCCCGTTGCGCCCGAGCGGTGGAGCCAGGACGATCCGTTCACCCCAGTGCTGCGGAGCGGCCGCATCGACCAGGGCGGCAAGGAGATCGACCTCGCGTCCGCGACGCGATTCGAGGACGACTGGCGGATCTATGCCCGGTCCGCCTCAGACGACAAGTCACCAATTGTCGCCGTGCTCGCGGCGGTCGATGCGCTCAAGGCCTCCGGGCTCGCGCCGACGTCGAACATCCGCATCATCCTTGACGGCGAGGAGGAAGCCAGCTCGCCGAACCTCGTCCCCGCGATCAGGAAGTACACCGACAGGCTGCGCGCGGACCTGATGATCATCTTCGACGGCCCGATCCATTCGACCGGCCGGCCGACGGTAGCGCTCGGCGCGCGCGGCATCGCGGCATTCGACCTGACGGTGTTCGGGCCCAGGGCGGGCGTGCACAGCGGCAACTACGGCAACTTCATCCCGAACCCGGCGCAGCGGCTCGCCGAGCTGCTGGCGAGCATGAAGGACCCGGATGGCCGCATCCTCGTCGCGGGCTTCAATGACGGGATAGCGACGTTCACGGCTGACGATCGGATGATCCTCGACGGCGTGCCGGACGATTCCGCGCGGATGCTGCAGACGTTCGGTGTGGCCGCGCCGTCGGCGGCATTCCCCAGGCTGCAGGAGGCCGTGCAGTTCCCGACGCTCAACGTCCGGGGCCTGGTGAGCGCGCATGTCGGCCCGGGCGCCCGGACGATCATCCCCGATCGCGCGACGGCGGCCATGGACATCCGGCTCGTGGCCGAGACGCCGGGGGAGGCGATGCTCGAGAAGGTGCGGGCGCACATCCGCCAACAGGGCTACTACCTGGTGGATGATGACCCGACGGACGAGATCCGCGCGAAACACCCGAAGATCGCCCAGATGGCCGTTCGCGAGACGCTGACCAACGCGTTCCGCACGCCGCCGTCCGACCCGCAGGCCCGCGCGGTCATCACCGCGCTCGAGCGCAGTTTCGAGGCGCCGCCAGTCGTCATCCGCACGCTTGGCGGCACCGTGCCGATCGCCCAGTTCATCGAGGCCCTGGGGTTCCCGGCGCTGCTCGTCCCGACCGTGAACTTCGACAACAACCAGCACGAGGAAGACGAGAACCTCCGGCTTGGACACTTCTTCCAGGCCATCGAGATCGCTGCGGCCGTGCTCCGGATGTAGCGCACCGCGCGGAGCGCCCATGCCGCACCGACCCCCCACCGGTCCCAACCCGCCGCCGCTCGACCTCAATTGCGATATGGGTGAGTCCTTCGGCGCCTACGTTTTGGGCTCCGACGAGGAGGTGATGCCGCACATCACGTCAGCCAGCGTGGCCTGTGGCTACCATGGCGGGGATCCGGCCGTCATGCGGCGGACGGTGCGGCTCGCGCGCCAGCACGGCGTCGCCGTCGGCGCGCATCCCGGCCTCCAGGATCGTGCCGGCTTCGGCCGGCGCGAGATGCAAGTGACGGCGCAGGAAGTCGAGGACCTGGTGCTCTACCAGGTCGGGGCGCTCGAGGCGATCGCCCGCAGCGAGGGGATCCGGCTCGCGCACGTGAAGCCGCACGGCGCACTCTACAACATGGCGGCTCGTGAGCGCCCGCTGGCGGAGGCCATCGCTCGAGCCGTCCGTGCGTTCGATCCCTCGCTCATCCTTTTCGTGCTGCCGCATTCCGAGATGCAGCGCGCCGGGGAGGCCGCCGGGCTGACGGTCGTCCCGGAGGGATTCGCCGATCGGTCCTACGAGCCGGACGGCTCGCTGACACCACGCGCACGACGGGGCTCAGTCATCCACGACATCCAGGAAATCGTCAGGCGAGTCGTGCGGATGGCGCGCGACGGCACCGTGACGGCGACCGACGGCTCGGACATCCCTCTGTCTGCCGCGACCCTCTGCGTCCACGGCGACACCCCCGGCGCTGCGTCCCTCGTTCGAGAGCTTCGCTCCGCCCTCGAACGTTCGGGCGTCATTGTGGCGCCACCCGGCAGGCCGGCGCGGTAAGCGGGCGGCGCCGGCGGGGTGCCGACGACGTCATGACGGCATCTGGGGTGCCCCTGTCGCCGGCGGACGCCGTCCTCTGCGGATCGCCTGCGCGACAGGCACCGCAAGCGCGAGGGCAATTCCCGCGGCGATCGTCAGCAGCGTTCGCTCGGCCGGCAGGGGGATTCCGGCCCCCCCCGCAACCGCGCGCATCACGCTGGTGACCCCAAGCACGATCGTTACGAAAACGACAATGGCCATGAGCGAGTTGTTCACGGTACGGTTCAGCCCGGTTGGTCCCATCAATTGACGGTCGTTGACCGCGATGAACAGGAACACGGCCACCAGGGGCAGGACGACGCCGTTGGCCGCCTGTGCGAGGATGATCGCCGGAATCGGCTGGACTTCCGCGAGTCCGAACGCCAGTCCGACCCCCAGCACAGAGGCCCAGGCAAGTCGATAGCGCCACGATCCGATGCTCCAGGGGCCGGCGCCACTCGTCCCCCCGAGCACGCTACGTGCGGTGATGGCCGCGGCCAGCGGAGCGGTCACGGCCGATGAAAGGCCGGCGGCGAACAGGCCGATCCCGAGCAGCAAGGGCGCGCCGGCGCCAAGGCGGACGGCCAGCGCCTCTGCGAGCGCCTGATACGAAAAGGCGCCCGCTGTGGCCGATCCGACGACGAGGATGGCCATCGAGATGATCCCGCCGATGATGATCGCGACGCCCAGGCCGAAGCGCATCTCGCCCAGCGTCTGGGAGTGAGACAGACCGGACCCGAGGAACAAGTTGTAGGGCACCACCGTCGTGCCGATCAGTGCCAGGACCAGCAGGCCTGCACCCTCCGGCATCGACGGGACCAGGCTGCCCGCCAGGAGCGCCGTCGGCTCCGGGCGAAGCGCGATCGCCGCGGTCAGGAAACTGATGCCCAGCACGGCCACGATCCCGCCGAGCAGGCTGGCGACGAGGCGGGTCGACCCCATCGACAGGATCAGCATCGCCGCCGTACCAACGAGCAGTGTGAGCGGGCGCCGGGGTACCCCAGAAATCAACTCGAGACCGGCGACCGCGCCGAGGATGTTGCCGGCCTCGAACGCCGCGCACCCCAGCAGGATGGCCACCATCGCGAAGAGGGGAATGACGTGCGCTGCGCCGCGCCCCGAGTACTGACGAACCAGGGCTTGTCCGAGGTTGCTGCCCGAGACCACGGTGATCCGGCAGCTGGCTTCCTGGAGGATCAGGCAGGCCACGGTCGAGAATACGAGAGCCCACAGCAGGCCCGCACCATGGCTCGCCCCGGCGGACGCGGCCGTCGTCACCGTGCCGGGCCCGATGAACGCGGCGGCGATTACCGACCAGAACAGGATGCTGAGGAGCCGCGCGCGGAGGGCCATGCGCGCGTCATGTTAGCAGTAGGCAGTCGGCAGTCGGTAGTCGGCAGTCGGCAGTCGGCAGTGGGCAATCGGCAATCGGCAGTCGGCAGTCGGCAGT
>JACCRT010000034.1 GCA_013813355.1 Acidobacteriota bacterium
GTATCGTCTCGTCAGTCAACGCAAACGCCTCCGTGGGGAGAAAGGTCTATCAGCACGGCCTTTGTACCACGCGGAGGCGTTTGTGTTTCTACGAGATCGCAGTTCGTGATGAATTATTCGGGTTAGGATATCGGGATCGCGCTCCTCGGGATCGTGGAATCGGTTGTACGTCTCTGTAAGTCCCTCGGTACTGCGAGCCATCAGGTGATCACGACACTTGCCGTATGCCAAGCCCTGTCGCGTGAGGTCAGAATTTGTTCGCCAGTCCTGTGGGAATGGAAACGTGTCTAGGCAATCTGTGGGGCGGTATCCTTGGCGGTCCTCAAGGGACGAAGACGTCAGGTTCACCCATTCTTCATGGATCCGTGAATGAAGTACGGAGAACGCCGCAGGCTCCGACTCGTTCAGCACAAATACATTGTGCGAGAAAGTGACCTCCGGAGAAAACCACCTGAACACGTGGTGCTCGCTGACGGCAGACCGGGCGAGTACCTGCGGCAGCTTTCGGGCCCTGGCGTACTGATCCGTCCGTCGGTTGAAGAACCACCAGAAAGGTAGCGCCTGGACCTGCGCCGGAGCGTTCCTCCGAGACTGGCGCACAAGGTGTTCGACGATCTTCCAAAGGCTCTGGTACTTTCGGGCCTCCTCATCCGTCATCTCGCCGAAGTCGATTACCCAACGCGTGGGAGCACCTGTACGGTTTACTTCAGTTCCCCCGATGTATGGACGAATTAGCCGCGCGGACTCAGGTTCTCGTGCCACAATCGTGCGCATCGTGGAGATAGGAGTCGCGTTGTCGTCCGCGTCGTCGAAGAGAAAGCCTTGCCCGTAGATCTTTGAGCCGAGAAAATACTCCACTTCGCAGTCGATGACTCGGGGCTCAGAGTCTGAATCAGACGGTAACAGGAACGGGTTTATGTGCGGAACGGCTGTACCGTTAAGTACGGGTGTTGCGGGATACTGTCCCTTCCACACGTGCACAGCCGAAACCGTTACCGCTGCGGCACCGGGCCACTTTATGGAAGTGTCAGCATTGAAAATCGCGCCGCCTTTCCCTGCAATGGCGGTCAAGCCTCCTCTACGCGTGTCTCCCTGAGCTACGGTCTTTGTACCGATCAAACCCATCGCACCACCTAATCTGGACAGGTCAAATGCCCTTCGAAAGAAATAGGCGACCAGATCACACCGACCGCCTGCGTCCGATATGTTGGAGGCCACGAAGTCGCGGTACGCTGCACTGTACGCTGTTGAGATCATCGTTCCGCCGAGGAACGGAGGGTTCCCAACAAACGCATCGAATCCACGATTCTTCCGCGTGAACACCTCTGGGAACTCGATCTCCCAGTGAAACGCCGGCACCGGCCGGTCACCCTGTCGCAGCGAGGCCGACACGGCGCGCAGCTCGCGATCCAGCGCGGCATCGTTTACATCACCATCATTCGGCAGCCACTGCTCGATCTGTCCGGCATATGCGGTCCGCAGCGTCTCGCGCGCCTTGGGCTTGTCGCGTTCGAAGAACGCCGAGACGACGACGTCGGCCATCAGGCGGATGTCGCCCAGGGCCTCGTCCGCCTCACGCAGCAGCCGAGCCTTCTCGGGCACATCGTCCGACGCCCCCATCCCCTGGAGCTGGACGCGCAGCGCCTGCGCTTCCGCAATCCGGGCGTCCACGAACGTTCGAATCAGGGGCTGCTGCTTCTGCGGCGCCCAGTGCAGCGATGCGATCTGTTCGCGTGAGAGCCCCACCAGCGAGTCGCCGTGGCGCAGTGAGTGATCGAGGAACGTGAACGGATGGTCGCGCGCCAGCGTCGCCAGCCAGAGCGACAGCTTCGCCAGGTCCACGGCGAAGATGTTCTTGTCCACGCCGTAGAGGCATCGCTCGGCCACAAGTCGGCGCGCATGCGTCAGCACATCCTCGTCGTCCGGAACCTTCGGCGTGGACTTGTGTAACTCCCAAGCGCGCACGAGGCGCTCGGCCAGCAGACGGCAGGCCTCGACGAGGAACGCGCCCGAACCCATCGCCGGATCGCACACTTTCAGATCCAGGATCTGCTCCGGCCTCGCCTGGTCCCCCAGCCGCTCGAAGATCGGCCTGAAGGTCGTCGCCACGATCGGCTCGGTGAGCGAGCGCGGCGTGTAATGCGATCCGGAGCGGCGGCGCTCCTCTGTGGGCTGGAGGAACAGGTCGCCGGCCTTCAGCACGTGCGGGGTGTAGCGCGACACACGCTTCCCCAGCGCGCCGACGACGTCCGGCGGGGTGGCGGCCTTCGGGAGTAGATCCGACGTCAGTTTCAGTTCGGCGTGCTCCTTGAGCCAGGCCGCGCGGTCCTTCGGCTTCTGCTCGAGCAGGTCCTCCAGGTTGACGACGATGTGCTTGGGGGCGACGGCGATGGAAGGCCCCGTGGCGACCTGGAGGGCGAAGCCCATCATCGCTTCGTAGACGGAGCCGATCTGCTCGACGTCGAGCGTGCGGTACGACAGCCGCTCGCCGTCCAGCATCAGCAGGTTGTCGAGCACGCGGAACACCACGCCGTCCGGTATTTTCGCCGGCTCGATCGCCTCCCCTAGTTGGCGGTGGCTATCGTGCGGTCGCCCCTCGAGGAAGGGATACACGTCGGGGTCGAAAAGACGGCCGTGCCGCGGCGGGAATCTTAGATCGCCGTGCCCGCCGCCGTCGTGGATGAGCCGGAACAGCACGAGGAGCTGCGCCCACGCGCCATAGCGGGCGTCCATGGTGTCGGGATAGCGGGCTTGGTCCTCACGCAGGCGCTCGAACAGGTCCGACACGGAGTAATAGCGCTGGTAGACGTCGCCGGCCGGCATCAGCCCTCGGTCCTCGGCGTAGAGGATGAACACCAGGCGCATCATGGTGGTCAGCAAACCGCCGTAGACGTCGCCAGGGCGTTCGCGCAGGACCTCCCCGAGCAGTGCACGCTTCGACTCCTCGTTGGCGCGCTGGAGCCCCCGCAACATCTCCCAGAGCGCCTCGAGCACCTGCCCGGCCAGCTCGGTTGAGACTTTGTTCTGGTACTTGCGGCTCTCGCGAAGCAGGTGCGGCAGCCGCTGCTGCTCGAGACTGGAGTCCGTCACGCGCTCCACGCCGAGCAGGGCGCAGAGTGCGCCCATCATCGGCCGGCCGAGCGTTTCGGCGAGCTGCGCGAAGCGGAATGTCAGGTGGCCAGACGACTCGCCGCGAGGCGCGTGGACAACCCGGAGTGCCGTGCCGTTGAAGAGCAGACCGATCGGGATGCTGGTTTCGCGCAGCAGCCGCTCGAGCCGCGCGTGGGGCGCGGCACGCCAGCCGCCATGGTCCTCCGGTGCCTTGTCGAAGTCGGTGCCGGGCGGGATGACTGATACCAGCGCCATCCACTCCCCCGGCTTACCGGGTTCCGGGAGGGCGTAGGAGGGAGACAGCGTGTCGTTGTGCTCCGGGAGCGCGACGGTGAGCCCATCGGGGAGCGGCATGCCGCCGAGAGCGCCGGCGACCAGATCCTCCGGCCAGTCGAGCACCTCGCGCGTGAGCGTGATGAAATCGATGGCTTTGTCGGGCGCCTCTCGGGCGTCATCGGGATCGGCCAACAGCGGCCGCAGCCGGACCTGCGCGTCCACACTCCGCTGTCGATCGACGAACACGCCGTTGTCCACCAGCACCTGGGGGGACACGACCAGGCCGACCTGCTGGAGCTGGCCGAGCCATTCTCGATGTGCGTACAGTTCAGGAGGTACGTGCGCCATTATCCTGTGGTGGGCCAGAGATACACGAGGCCGGCCGGCTCGAACCGGGTGGCCTTCACTTCATAGCTGGCGCGGATGCGGGCCGGCTCGGTATCGAGTTCCGTCGCCAGTTCGTCCAGACGCCTGGTCCAGTGACGTTTGTCGGCCTCGACCTGCCTGACCTCGTCCTGATTGAACAGCCCGAGCTGCCGCAGCTCCTTGTCGCGCCGTTCGGCCGTTTTCAGGATGCGCGCGCGCTGCGACTCCAGGATGGCGCGCATCTCAGCGGCTTCCTTCCCGGCCCGAGCCTGGAGCGCCGCGACAGCCGCTTCCGTCAACGCTTTGGCCTGATCGGCCAGGTGGGGCCTCAACTCCTCGAGGTCCCGCGCGGCGCCAGACGCCAGCCGTCGCCTCACCTGGTCCGCCAGCTCGCGCGGACGTTCGACGCTGAGCGAGCGCTCGAGCAAGGCAACGGTCTTGTCCAGAGTGGCCTCCGCGTAAGGCTTCAACGGCTCCCTGCGGGCCGTCACATCGGTCCACCGCGCCGCCACGGCAAGGATCTCGTCGTGCAGCCGCGCCGCGTTGGCGCCGTACAACGAGAGCCGGCCAAGCAGGATCACCCGGGGAATCGGGTCATCGATCACGCCAATGCACGCCCGCGCAAGGTCGTCGTGGACGAACCCCTGCGAGCGGAACCGGCTCAGCAACCGCTGCACGAAGCGGTGCTCGAGATGCAGGTGGACGGCGGGCGCGTCAAGTGTGCCCTGGTCCGCGAACACCACCGGTCGGACGGCGTTGTCGCGGCGCCATTCCCACACCGGCTGCCCTTTGCGCCTGGGCGCCCGCAGCGTGTCCAGAGTGTTAGCCCACGACGGGTTGGACTCGAAGCGGCCTGCGACATCCGGAAGCGTGAAGACACCCGGAGCATCGTCCTTCTTCAGCGGCTGCGCGCCCAGCAACTCGAGGCCGGACGAGATCGTCTGCTCCAGGTCGTGGATCTCGAGGCGGAGCCAGTCGCGCGACTTGCCGAGAAGATCCTGCAAGACAACGATCTCTTTTTTGAGGTCGTCCTCACGCTTGCGCCCCTCTTCCAGCTCGCCCTGGGCAGCCTTCTGCTTGTCTGGGTCGATCTGCTCGGCATCGATGGACTTCGCCAGCGCGTCAGCGTCGCGGCGCGCAAAACCGGTCGCCAGACGCTCCTCCAGGCGCCGTTCGAGGACGGGAGCCAGCGTGCCGAGCTGCTTCCGGATGGTCTTCGTCTTCTCGATCAGCGCCTTGAGGACGCGGTCTTCCGGACGCTGGGTGTAGACGAAGTAGTGGCACCGGACCTCGTCCTCGCGCTGCAGCTTCCGGTCGATGCGGCCGTTCCGCTGCTCGAGCCGGCTCGGATTCCACGGGACGTCAAAGTGGAACAGGTCCGCGCAGAAGTTCTGGAGATTGACACCTTCGCGCGCGGCATCGGTCGCGATGAGGACGCGCAGCGGACTACTCTTGGGATCAGCGTTGAAGGCCCGCTTCACCTCCTCCCGCGCTTCGTCCACCATCCCCCCATGGAACGTCGCGATCATTGGATCGGCCTCGCGGCCTGGCGTCAGGGCGGCGCGCAGCTGCTTCTCGAGGTACCGCTTCGTGTCCGCATACTCCGTGAAGATCAGCACCCGCTTGCCTGGGTTCTCCTTTACCCACCGCGCCAGGTGCTTTAGCCGCTCGTCGGGCCGGCCGCGGGCCGTCTCCGCAAGCTCGGTCATCCGGGCTAGCAGGTCGCGCTCCACCGCGAACGCGTCGGCGCTGGCCGGGCCGACCGACTTCGCGGTGGCGGCTTCCATCGCCGCGTCCTCTTCCGCCCGGACCTCGTCCTCCCTCGCGTCACCCCGGTCATCGTCCGATCCCGGCGACTGCGTAAGCAGCGGCCAGAGCGTGGCTACCGTGCCGTGCGCGGGCGCCGCGGACGCTCCCTTCGCCGCCTGGGCCTCGAAGGCCCGACGATGGACCGACAGGGTGGAGGCGAAGGCCTCGATCGACGAGAGCAGGCGCTTCTGGAGGCCGCAGATCACGAGCGCCGCCGCCGTCTGCACGGACTTTGCCGCCGTCTTCAGGCGCTCTTCGCGCGGCGCGCGATATTCGTCGAGCAGCTGCGGCAGCAGCAACTCCGGGCTCTCGGCCGGCAGACCGGAGATCTTTACTTCCACGATCTTTCGTTCCGGGAAGCCGCCCTGGAGCCGGCGGAGGTCGTCCTTCAGCCGGCGCACCATCACCGGCTCGAGCTGCTTCGCGCTGTCCACTGGAACGCCGCGGCAGAAACGCTGCGGGTCGAGAATCTCGAGGAGCGCCGAGAAGCTGTTGGAATGGCCGTTGTGCGGCGTTGCGGAAAGGAACAGCCGATGCTCGAACCGCGGCGCCAGCTCGCGGATCGACTTCGTGAACTGCGAATCAATGGCGTAGCGGGCGCCGCTGGCCGGAGCCGCATTGTGCGCCTCGTCGAGGATCAGCATGCTCTGGGGCGCGAACGTCCCGAGCCAATCGCGTAGCGGCGACGCGTAGTCCTCGTCGCGCAACAGGTGATGCGAGACGATGAACCGCGAGTGCGTCGTCCACGGATTCACGCCGTAGCCGCGCTCCTGGCGCATCCGCCGGACGTAATCGCGGTCCAGGACGACAAACGTCAGGCCGAAGCGCTGGTCGAGCTCTTCTTTCCACTGCAGCACGACCGACGGCGGCGCAGCGACGACGATGCGTCTCACTCGCTGACGCATCAACAGCTCCCGAACGATGAGACCGGCCTCAATCGTCTTCCCCAGCCCGACGTCGTCCGCAATGAACAGGTTGACGCGTGGGAGCAGCAGCGCCTTCCGCAGGGGCTCCAGCTGGTAGGCGTCGACGCGAATGCCTGCGCGGTAGGGGGCCTGGAACAGCTTTGGATCCGTCGATGTCACAGAGTTCCAACGCAGGGTGCGGTAATACGCCGCGAACCAGCGCGGCGGGTCGAATTCACCCCTGGCCAACTTCGACCAGTCGGCCTCGTTCATCGTCCGGGCGTCGATTTCCTTTTCCCACAGGACCTCGAGCGGCTCGCCCTCGGCGTCGTCTTCGAGGCAGGAGAGGCGCACGAGCGTCTGGTCGGTCTGGATGTCCGGCGTCTTGACGCCTTCGACGAGGTATCGCCGCGACCGGACGCGGACGATGTCGCCTGGGGCGGGCAGGAGGTCGAGGGCGACGGTCATCGATTGGGCCTCCAGAAATCGGCGGCCGGGATCCTGTTGCCGCGCCCTGCAACAAACTCGCGCGCGAGAATATTTCGGGTCTGTTTGATCATTTCCTTGCCAGGAGCGAACAGAAACGCGTCGGGATCCCCCACGATGATCAGCTTACCCTTCGCGCGACTGATCGCAACGTTGCACAGCCTGTCGCCGCTGTCGCCTTGAGCGTCAGCGCCTCCGCCGGATAGCGGCGGATCTTCCAGACGTCGATGACGCGGCGAAAGAGATCGAAGCCTTCGGGTGCGAGAGGCATGGGATTCGACGGCGGACTTGGGGCCTACTCGCGTGCCTTGAAGTGCTCGAGAGTCAGATTAACGGCATCCGACAGCAATAGCGCGTCTTCGATCGCGGTGGTAGCAAACTTCAACAACTCGTCCGGTTCAGCCACAAGCCTCACCCGGTCGGCGTCGCTGACATCGGTCATGTAACGTCCGAGTGGAGAATCCGCATCGATGGTCTCAGGGTGGCTCCATCGAGCCGCGCTGTCTCCGAGGTTCGCTCGGAGCTGCCGCGCGAACTCCACGCGATCGGGCTCCTTCATCCGCATCATCTGCAGGTTGTCGGTATAGAGCCAGACGTACGGGTGATCATTCTTCACTTTTCGATAACCAACGGGAGCAAAATCAGCCAGGGTGAAGTACACAAGTGCGTCGTCCTTTCGGCGATTTTTCCAGGCTTCCTTGTAAAAGTGGTAGGAGGGTTCCTTAGCCTGCACGTCGATGATGCAGTCGTGCTGCTCCGCCCACCGCTTCAACCTCTCGCCCCCGTCATCGATGACGTCGAGCATCCGGTCCTGGAGTTCCTCAAAAGCCTCCAGCAGCCCCTTGGTATCGTCCCAGCGCTCCAGAATCAGGCGGTCCACGTCCGTGTAGGTGGTTGGCATCTCTAGCTCCACTTGGAAGAAGCATGGCCGGATCTGCCGGCCATGCGGACAAACTGCTCCAGCAGGTCGATAAATCTGTTGCGGGGGTCTCCCACAACGACAGGATCCGGCCGGCATGCGACGAAGGCGTCGAGCAGATCCGCAAGTCGTAGAGGATCGATCGGCGGCTTCGCCCGTTCCCCGGCTGGACTTGCCTGCAGCTCTGCATCCCTGATCCGTGCAAACTCATCCAGCAGGGTCGAGATGGTGGCCAAGTCCGATGGCTCGCCCGAATCCTCCGAACGGTCAGGACGCGATTCTTGAAGCGCGTTGAGGTCGTCGAGCAGTTCGCAAAACCGCGCCAAGCTGCGACTGTGCTGGGGGGGGACGGGATTCACGCTCTCCAGCACGCGTGGCGCCTCCTCTGCCCATTCCCCCACCTCGTCAGCACCAGACGCGGTCCGGTTCTCCGAGCGGGGAGGCGCCAAGTCGATCGCCAGATCGGCCATGAGCTGCGCCTGGTCCTCCGACGGCACGTTTCGCTGGAGGAACGCGACGACGTCTTCCTGGCGAGACTGCCCGAACGCCATCCGGTAGAGCGTCAGGGAGCGCCTGAGGGCTTCCTTCCGCGCGGCGTCCTTGCTGAGCGGCAAAGCCGGAACGTGGCGCTCAATCTGTGCCCCGCCATCAACGCAGTAGACCCAGTACGGCACAAGGTCGGAGTCAGTGGTGGTGACGGAGGCGCGCGCGGCATCGAACATCGCGGCCCACGGATCGCTCGGTGCGTCGGCCGCCAACGCGGCGGCGCGATGACAGCTCGCCACGTTCTTCCGAACGGCATGCCCCTTATACCGGTGCACGCGGCCCTCACGCTGCTCGAGATCGACCGGGTTCGAAGGGAGATTCCAGTGCACGACCGCGTGGCAGTAGGAGTGAAAGTCCAAGCCTTCCTGCCCCACGGAGGTCGTGCACAGCACGAAGGGCCAGAATGGGGAATTAAAGGCGACCTGTAGACGCTGGTTCCGATCAGCCGCCGCCCCCTCCTCGCCCCTCGCGCCGTAACGCACGGCAAAAGCGGTTCGAAAGCCGAATGTGTCGTCCACTCGCACCCTGCCGCTTCCGCTATCGAGCGTGACGACGTCCGCCCTGAGAGTGGCGGTCTGCAGCGTCAAGGCGGAGATCATTCGCTCCGCGATGCCGGCAGCGATCAGATCGGCCGGCTTCCCAGCCAAAGTGTCGGCTTCGAGCGCGACGTGCGCGTACTCGTCGAGCACCGCGGAGAGACATCCCATCGCCGCGTACTCAGAGACGCGCCTCCAGTAGCTCTGGTCATCATCCGAGCGCCGCAGGCTGACGGTCACCTCCGGCTGGTTGAACAGGGAGCGCAGTCCATGGGCGATCTGGCCCGCGGCGTTCCTGACGCCCAGTTCGGTCATCGCGCGTGGCCCGCCGGCCACCCGGCTAAGTGCACGAAGAGCGGCGTTGGCCAACCCCCCGACGGCCAGGAGTGCGAGCACATCGGGAAGGTCGGACGGCGGGGGACCAAGATCGGACGCTGCGGCAACCAAGATCCTCCTGGCCTCCTCCACATGCGCCGACCAGCGATCGGGCTCCTCCCCTGCCTCGGTCTCTGGGCCAGCTTCTCCCGTCGCGGGCGCGTCACCTTGCCACCTTCGCGAGAGTTCACCCTGGCCGAACCAATCTACGGTTCTCTCACGGTTCTTGGCCAGATCGAGCAAGACCGGAGCCGCCCAGTACCACTTCTCGTCACCGCCCGACGGCGCAGCTTCGGGCACGCCGGCTTCTGCGAGGGAGGCTCGAACGCGAGCTTGCACGGCGCCGAGCACTTCGGAAAGGCTGGGCAGCCGTTCGGTGGCCCCCAGCTCCCGCGATGCGGTGAGAGGATCCCCCAGCATGGCCAACGCAGGCGAGGGATAGAGGAGGGCGAGCGCGGGCATGCCGGTGGGACGGCCATCCTTCACTCCGAATCGGAGCAGCCCGCGCCGCTTCTTTCTCTCGGCAGGGGTGTTCGCACCGGCCTGGCCCTCGGGTGGTGCGCCAAGCAGCCGGCGCTCCGCCTCGAAGCTCACCATTGACGCCACGACTTTCGGGACAACCTGCCATGCGGAGAACACCAGTCGCTTCGTAATTCGGGCCTCACCGGTGAACGCACCTTCAGGTTCGTAATAGGGGCAGGAGGCGGCAGTCCAGAACATCTCGGCTGCGCCTGCCTGCACCGTCTCGTGCAACAGCCACCGGAGCCGGGAGTTCGCCGGATCAACGGCGCGGTAGGCCTCCAGATCCTCGCGGCTCAAGACGCTCTCCGGGACGTTGGCCAGCGCCTGGAACAACTTCTCGGACTCAGCCGATTCAGTGGCTCTCTTGAAATGCTGCTTCAGCTGGTAGTCGTCCATGAAGTTCAGCGCGTAAGGCGCAGATTTCCAGAACTCCATGGTGTCGCCGTGATTGACGACGCCCGCTACTCCCTGAAGGGCCAGGTACGAGGTGAGATCGGCCGGCTCCAGGCTGAGAGGCGCGGCTGGCACTTCGACGAGCATCCCATTGCGATTGGCGGTGACGGCCAACCGCTCGGTCCGAACCATCACCTCCTTCAATCCGGTTTCGATGGCCGCTTTGGACTCGCAGAGTTCACTACGAGACACGCTCTGGTAACGCAGCAAGGAGCGACCGTATCTGCCCAAGTGCGAGGCAAACCGTTCGGTCCGCTCAGGATCGTCGTGAAGGAACCGGACGGTCTGCAGGAAATCCTTCAGATGATCGTCGCCCGTGGCCTCATCGTGCTGCGTGAACATCTTGTAGGGTGTCGCGGACAGCAACAGGACGCGGGCATGCTCGGCGCTGTCCTCCTTCGCATAAGTGAAGAGCGCTCGCGCGAGTTCCGCGGCGAAATCATCCCCGTGCAGGAGATCCTTGAACCGCTGGAACTCGTCCAGAATCACCAAATCCGGCTCGAGATCCTTCACGCAGACGCGCGCGAGGACGGTTCTGAGCTCGCCGACAATCCCTGACCGCTCGCGCCACTCTTCCTCAGACAGGCTTTCGCGACGGCCCAGCTGAGCCGAAAGGTCAAGGAATCTCTCCTTGAGGTTTTTCGTGTCGTGCGAGAGCGCGGTGTGGAAGGACTCGGCCAAAGGCTCATCAACGTTGTATCGGCTCTGGTAGCCGTCAACGCGGGTCTGGAAGCCGCTACGACCTGCTGTCCCGGTCAGGAGGGTAATAGCGCCTTGGCGATTCCCGCGCCAGTCCTCCGGCAGCAACCAGAACAGGAGCGCCCGTTCCTCGGCGACCCCCATTGAAGAGCGCATGTTAAACGAGGTGCCGGGCGTAAATGAGATGAAGCTCAGCTTTCGATTCCGAAGCCTCCGGATGTCGCGCGGCAAGAGCGTGATGCGATCCGGCAACTGGTGGTCGGCATGTCCCGTCACGTTCAACCGCTTAATGTTCTGCCTGGCGATCCCGCTATTCGAGCAGATGTAGACGATGTCGATTCGTCCGACCTTGTCCCAGAGATGCTCGATTGCGCGCGCGACGACGCCACGGGCAACCAGGGTCTTGCCGAGCCCCACTTCGTCCGCCACCAGGAACCTGCGTGCCGTTGGCGTATCCTCGTACATCCGCCGGTACACGTAGTCCACGGTGTCCCGCTGGAACGCCTTGAGCGTCCGGAGCACGCGGTCAGCGCCAAGCCAATCTAGGCCTTCCTGCATGCGAGCCTCCCCCGCGCTTCCCAGATCGGCCGCCAGATGGACTCGAAGTTCTCCGGGAACAAGCTGTCCTGCTCGCCGCTGGCCTCCAGTTTCTGCTTCAGCTTGGCCACTTCGTCCAGTCGCTCTGGCGCCGTCGCAAGCGTGCGGACAAGCAGCTCGAACATGCCGGTCGGCGACGCAGCCTGGTCCGAGGCACCAAGTGCCGACTGGCCGTTGCCGGGCGGCACCGGGAACAGGTTCTCTGGCGGTACGCCGTCATCCGAAAGGAGCAGCGTGAGAAACCTGACAAGTCGGCTCCGGTCCCCAATCAACGCCCGCAGCAGCTTGTCTTCCCGGTCAGCCGGTGCGCCGTGGAGCGGCAGGTTGAGAACAAAGCGCGCATCTCGCTCCTCCTGCTGCTCACGAGCCGTAACCCTGAAGGCGATGAACGCGCTCAAACCCTCGAGCGAAATGCCCTCGAACCGAGCTGACTCGGCCCCTACGGAGAAGCGCTGTGCCAGTCCCTCCCCGACCATGACGGGCCAGCAGGTGACAGAGACCGCTTGCGGCAGACTGCTGGCGGCGGCGGCCGTCGGATGGATCGACAAGCTGTAGCCCGTCTCCCGATCGCTGACTCTGGCCTCCAACCCGAGTGCAACGATCCAACCCCGGGCTGTCTCAATCCGCGCTTCGAGTCCCTTCTGGATTTCATCCAGCCGACCGAGGCCGACGAGCTTCTCCGCGTCCTTCAGGATGTCGACGAGGCGAGTGCCGTCCTTGCTCGGCTCCAACAGCGCGTCAATTCCCCCGTGGTGCCGGCCGCCCGTCAATTGAGTGAGGAACTCGACGTTCCGTGAAAACGCGGCGTCGGTCGCGTTGGCTGAGCCGGTCCAGACCTCCGTCTGCCCGTCGCGCTCGAACACGTAAGTCTTGGCATGGAGGCCCACGAGCTGCACGAGTTCGTCGCGGGTCACGGCTTCGCCTGGCTCGACGCCCGGTGGAAGCTCGGCCAGGGCATCGTCATCCAACGTCCAGAACCGGTCGAAGCAGCCAGTGGCTAGGGACAACTCCGCCAGCGCCTCCGGAGTCGAAACCAGAGACGCCTGGCGGAAGCCTTCGCCGAGGCGCTGTAGGGTCGCGGTCGACAAGAAGGGTGAGATGACCAGCGCTCGTGCTCCGCTCTTCGGAAACGGCCATTCCGCGTGGCCGGGAACGCCGAGAGGATGGAACCGAACGGTTTCGAAGCCATTCGGAGGCGCGAACACAACCCGACGCAGTTCATCCGCGATCTGGCGGATACGACTCAGGGTGGCATCGGGTACATCGCGCGCGAACGCCGGCAACGCCGAAACGAAGTCCGCCAGCGGCCCGCCCTGTGCGCCCCCGACTATCTTCTCTTGCGACGCGCCTTCGAGCGACAGGAGCGTGTCCCACGAATTCGCGAGGGTGAGGTTGCGCGAGGCGCACAGCATGCGGTATCGCACCTCCCCAGCCGCTGTGGCGTAGCGCAGGACCCATACCTTGGGATGAAACAGCCCGCGATCCACGCGACACTCGATGACAGTCCGCTCGAGCCAGGCAAACTGGGAGTACCGCGCGCGCGGGAAGGATATCCGACCCGCCTGGCAAAACAGCGCGATTTGGCTGGAGTAGCGGCGAAGACTCTCGAGTAGCTCGAGCGACTCCTCCCGCCGTTCCTCGTCATCCGAACGCCTGTCGAACATCGTGAACGCCAACGGCGCGGTCAACAGAGCAACCAGATCCAACGAAAAGGTCGTCCCGATCGCGTAATCGAGCCGGAAGCCTTCCGGCGGCTCCAGGGCTGTCTGGAAAAGCACGCGATCACCTGGTTGCAGCATCTACGCCCCACCTGCGTTCATCATGTCGTTTAGGATTGCCCGTGCGGTGGCCCAGCGGTACTCGAGCCGGCTAAGGCCGGAGTTCCCGTTCCATCGCTCTCTGGCTGCCTGATTGTGCAGCCGAGCGAGGTTTCCTTTTAGCCTCCGCTCCCGCTTGAGGATCAGCTCTTGCGCCCGCTCGGAATGCAGCAAGGACCGCGGGTCCGGTGCATCCAGCAGGAGGTCGACCCACGCCTCAACGAAATCGCGCGTAAGAGGCGTGATCCTGGCCCCACTCACTCGAAGGATCTCCCACAACTCCTGGCGGTCCCACTTCAGCAGGTCCGCTCGTCGGGTTTGCACATCCCCTCGCCAATGCTCGAATACCTGTTCCAAGCCCGGAAGAAGGTTTTCCCTGCGCGGCTCCATATTTGCCAGCATCAGGTTATAGAGGATGGGGGCGCCGTGCATTGCTTCAGCAAAGTTCCGCGCATGCAGCACCTGCTTGGCGAGATCCGGGGGCAAGGTGCCACTGAGGGGGTGATCCCAGACGAACTGAAAATCCGATTCGGCGTTTACCCGGTCGATGATGAACGCGAAGAGCGATGCCGGCGCCTCTGTCAGCACCCGACGGCGTAGGTACTCCGCCTCAGGCTCGGTCACCCGCAGCTCCGCGCGCTCCGGAAACCCCTCTGGCATCGGCGGCACGTCGTGCCAGTTCCGCCCTGGCCTGCCCTCTACTTCCCCGTCATCGTTCTTGACCGCTCGACGATTAGCTCTGCACCAACCGTCCAGGCTCTTGTGGTACTCGTCCTGAGCGCCGCTGAACTGTCGGATACCGAGACGCTTCAAACCGCTCCAGTAGATGCTCGATGGCAGGCGCTGCAACGCTGCCCGCTTCTGGATGCCGATGATCCCCGACCGATCTTCAGATTCCGCCAGAGCGTTGATCAGTTTGACCTCAAACTGGCGCGCTTTTCTTGACACTTCCGCGGATGACACGCGCTGCTCCTCGAGCAGGCGATACATCCAAGGAACGAACATGAAATACCTGGCGCGCGTCTGGAGTGAACCCGTGCCGGGAAACATCAGGTCGGCAAAACCATCGCGAACAGTACTGAGGCCAAGCTCGTCACGCGTTCCGCGGTCGCGAAACATCTCGATCGCCTCGAGCATCCGCCGCCGCTCCGCCTCGGAATGATCGATCCAGGCGAAGACTGACGTCAGCGAGCTCATGCGAAGTCTCTCTGATGTGCCGCACCATTCGACCTCCCAGCGCCAACGCGCCGAAACGAGAACGGGTACTCATAGATCTCAATCGACCTGGAACTGCTTGCGGCCAGATTCACACGCGTCAGAACGTTCTGAGCCAGAAGGATCCCCCGCACGGCACGACCGTTAGCGATCCGAGTGGACTGTAATTCCTCCAGATAGTAGGCAAGTTGCTCGACAACGGCGGCATTTGCCCGGCCCTTCTTGAATTCAACTGCCACGATGTCGCCGTTGTTGCTGCGGGCGATCTCTTGGCAGACCAGGTCGATGCGCCTGCCGCTGGGGAGCGCGTACTCCCGTCTTACGATACGCAGATGGTTGAGCGGGGGCACCTTGCCCACCGAGTCAACCACCAGGTTCACAAGCTGCTTCTCGCAACCGAACTCGACCTCCGACGGAGCGAACGCGGTGGCTGAGAACCGGACCCAGTCGGCTTGCTTCGTCGAGCGAGCGTTCAGCAATCTGTCGGTGTGTATGCCGGCTCGGTGGAGCGCAGTCTCGAGTTCCGCAAGAAAGCCGCTGGTGAGCCGGATGCGTCCGCATTGCCTGCCGACCACGGCCATCCGGCGCCGAACGATGGTTCTGCTCGCCAGGCTCCCGGCCAGGTCGTCTATGAAACTGGAGATGCTGGACACGGGACACTCACCTTCTTCAGTAGGGTTCAACGGTGCGGCAGCTCAAGCGCTCGCCTTCAGCTTCTTTCTTTTCCGGGTCACTCCGCCAGTGCCTCCGCGGTCGGGAAAAGGCAAGGGTATTTGTCACTCTGAAGTGATACGCTTCGCAACCTCACTTACCGCCACGCGCGTTCCGACCTTGATCCATACAGAGCCCTCGAACTCGAATAGCCCACCGCCCTCGAACACTTCTTCGTCATGGAAGTCCTTGATCACTCGGGGCCGCTCGGCGGGGTCCCTCGCGATACACATGACGAGATAGCACTTCGCGCCAGCCCGAATCGCGTCCAAGTGTCTTAAGCGCTCCTGGTATCCGAGATTCGTCGCGTCCTCTGGGAGTCCCAGCTTGCCGTCGACGAGCATGTAGCGCTCGCCCTCCTTGAAGCGTGTTAAGTCCTGCCAGACGCGCAGAGACACCTCTCCGTCCGAAGGGCGTTGGGTGCCCCAGACCAGCGGTTGCTCGCCAGCGGCGCGCCGAGTCGCTCGTACAGGCGCGTGATGCTCATCGCTGGAACGCCCGTACATCGACCAGATCGATATCTGAGACCTTGAACCCCAAGGACTCCAACGCTTGTCGGTACGCGCTCAGTTGCGGAGCGTACGCTGCTGGTGAAAGGGCCACGTCGGTTTTGTAGTCGCGTAACGACCATCGGTCATTCGCGCTGAAGAGCAGATCGATTACGCCGTTCAGCAGAGCGTGGTCGGGTCCACCAACGCAGAAGGGTGCCTCTTCGTGGTGTTCAGCAGATCGCGCTTCAGCCCAGAACGGCGCAACAGCCACTTGCTGGACGACGTCGATCGCCTGCTTAATCACCTCCCGCAACTGCGGCTCCTCCACCGTCAGCCACATCGCCAGCCGCCGCAGGTCCTCGCGCGTCGCCGACGGATGCCGCATCGCGTGCTCCAGCAGGCCGTGGATCAGCATCCCCCACGCCATCCCCGCATCGGCACGGTGGCTCGGGCTGTCCTGCGCCACCACCCGCGTCGCATCGTCGACGGCGGCGGGCTCCTCCTTTGCGGTCATGCGCGCGATGTGCTTGGCGTCGGCGGTCACCGACGTGATCGACCAGGAAGGCTGATTCACGGTCGCGTCGGCCGACTCGCGGGCGCCATGGTAATCCGCCTGCGCCTTCGCCGAACACGTGAGCGGCCTGGGCTCGGCGGCGATGGCGGCCTTCGGGATCGCCAGCTCCTTTGCGGCCGACAAGTGGTCGTCCAGCGCGCCCCATGCCGGGTTCTTGCGCCCGCTGCCCGCGAACCGGCTGACGACCAGCATCTCGCGCGCGCGGGTGGCGGCGACGTAGAGCAGCCGATCCTCCTCGGCGGCCAGGTAGGGCTCCTCGGCAGCCTTGTGCGCGTCCCAGTCGGCGTGCTCGCCCAGCAGCTTCGCGGCGTACGAGCCTTCGGTCTTCTTCTCGACCTTGAACCAGCCCCTTGGGCCGGGGCACGCCCTACGGGCCGCCGCAAGGGCGGCCCCTACGGTTGAACCCGCTCCGGCGCGCTCGATGTGCACGTCGATCCACTTCTTCACGCCGCCGCAGGAGTCCGCCAGGAACACGACGTCGGCCTCGAGGCCCTTGGCCTTGTGCAGGTTCATCAGCCGGACGACGTCGGTGCGGCCGGGCTCGAGGGGGAGGGATTCGACGTCGTTACTCGCCTCGGTGTCAGCCGCGAGCGCGTCGGCGGCGGCGGCCAGGCTGCCGCCGTCCTCCACGACCTGCCGCACGCGATCGACGGCGTGCAGGAGGTCCCCCGCCTCCACCCCGCCGGGCGTCGTCGATGCCAGCGCCAGGTAGCCGGTGTGCTCGAGGATGCGGTCGAGCGCGGCGCCGGCCGGGAGGATGCGCGTCCAGCGGTGATACTGGCGGAGGGCGGCTAACGCCTGCCCGACGT
>JACCRT010000050.1 GCA_013813355.1 Acidobacteriota bacterium
GGGGGGGGCGCCGCGGCGCCGCAGTTGCCGGATTTCAGCAAGTGGGGCGAGATCGAACGGAAGCCGATGAGCAACATCCGCCGGAAGACGGCAGAGCACCTCAGCTCGGCATGGAACACGATCCCCCACGTCACGCAGCACGACAAGGCCGACATCACCGAACTCGAGGCGCTGCGCAAGCAGTATGGCGCCCAGGCCGAAAAGGCGGGCGGAAAAATGACGATGACGGCCATCGCGATGAAGATCGTGGCGGCGGCCGTGGCGCGCTTCCCGCAGTTCAACGCCTCGGCCGACATGGCGCGGCAGGAGATCGTCTTCAAGAAGTCGATTCACATCGGTGTCGCGGTAGATACCGGGCGCGGGCTGCTGGTACCGGTCATCCGGGACGTCGACCAGAAGGGCATCATCGAGCTGTCCGTCGAGTTGTCGCAGGTGTCGGAGCGGGCCCGCGGTGGCAAGCTGTCGCTCGACGACATGCAGGGCGGGGGCATGACGATCACCAACCTCGGCGGGATTGGCGGCACGTCCTTCACGCCTATCGTCAACTGGCCGGAGGTCGCGATCCTCGGGATTTCGCGCGGCGCACACGAGCCCGTGTGGCGCGAGGCGACCGAGGACGAAGATGGAGGCTTCGAGGCACGGCTGATACTGCCGCTGTCTCTGTCGTACGATCACAGGGTGATCGACGGCGCCGACGCGGCGCGCTTCCTGCGCTGGGTCTGCGGGGCGTTCGAGCAGCCCTTCGTCCTGGCGCTGTGACAGGGTTCAGTCGGTAATCACTGGCGGCGCCGTGCCGGCGTCGCCCTGCGGGTGTCATCGTCTTTTTTATGTCGTCTACTACACAACTCGCTGTCATTGGGGCTGGGCCTGGCGGCTACGCGGCCGCCTTCTATGCGGCCGACCTCGGCATGCAGGTCACGCTCGTCGATCCGGCCCCGAATCCCGGCGGCGTCTGCCTCTACCGGGGGTGCATCCCCTCCAAGGCGCTGCTGCACGTGGCGAAGCTCGTGCAGGAAGCGAAGCACGCCGAAGCGTGGGGCATCAGTTTCGAGGCGCCGACGATCGATCTCGATCGGCTCCGCGCTTTCAAGGAGAAGGTCGTCAACCAGCTGACCGGAGGCCTGGGCCAGCTGTCGAAGCAGCGAAAGGTGAGCTACATCCAGGGTACGGCCTCATTTCGTGACGCCCGCACGCTGGGAATCGCGGGGGTTGACGGGGCCGGAGATCAGACGCTCGAGTTCGAGCACGCGATCATCGCTACCGGTTCACATCCGTCGAAGGTGCCAGGGCTCGACCTGGAGAGCGACCGCCTGATGGATTCAACCGGCGCGCTGAACCTGCCCGACATCCCCGGGTCGCTGCTCGTTGTCGGCGGCGGCTACATCGGCCTCGAGCTCGGGTCGGTGTATGCCGCGCTCGGCACGAAGGTGACGGTCGTCGAGATGACCGACGGGCTGCTGCCGGGTGCGGATCGCGATCTGGTCAACATCCTGGCCAAACGCATCGAATCGATTTGCGAAGCCGTCCTTCTCAACACGAAGGTAGTGGGGATGAAGGAAGGAAAGGGCGGGATTACCGTCAGCCTCGAGGGTGACGTGGAGCCGAAGGAACGGACCTACGACCGCGTACTGGTGTCCATCGGCCGGCGCCCGAATGCGGTGGCCGGGATTGAAAGGACCGGCGTCACGGTGAACCAGCGCGGGTTCGTCGAGGTGGACGCAAGCCTGCGGACGTCCGAGCCGACCATCTACGCCATCGGCGATGTCGTCGGAGAGCCGATGCTGGCTCATAAGGCGTCGCACGAGGGGCGGACGGCGGTCGAGGCGATTGCGGGGGAGAAGGCGGCGTTCGAGCCTCTGGCGATTCCAGCGGTGGTGTTCACCGATCCGGAACTCGCGTGGGCCGGCCTGACCGAGAACGACGCGAAGACAACAGGGCGCGAGGTCACGGTCGCGCGGTTCCCCTGGGGCGCGTCCGGCCGGGCGCTGACGCTCGATCGGTCCGACGGGATGACGAAGCTCCTCCTCGATCCGAAAACGGAGCGTGTACTCGGCGTGGGCATCGTCGGTCCCGGGGCCGGTGAGCTGATTGCCGAAGGCGTGCTGGCGATCGAAATGGGCGCGAACGCCACCGACCTCCGCATGACGATCCATCCTCACCCGACGCTGTCCGAGACGGTCATGGAGTCGGCCGAGGTCTTCTTCGGCCACGCCACGCACGTGTATCGACCGCGCCGCGGACGATAGCCTGGGCGGGTGGAGGTTACCTCCGCCCCTCACGCAAGACCCCGGGAGCGAGTTTCTACCTGTCCCGAGGCTGCCGCAGCTCCGGGCTGCACGGTTCGCCCGTGCCTTCGATCCGCTGCACCATCACCAGCGGTGCGGTGCCGGTCGCCATGGATTGCTGCCCGATCGGGCCGGCTTCCTGCGCGACCTTTTCGGAGTGGTGGAGGTCGGCACCCGCTCGCGACTCGTCCGGTCGGGGATCGGCCTGCTGCGGTCCCGGCTGTGGCCCGCTGGTGCCCACCAGGTCGCGGCCGTCATCCCGGATCGTGCCGACGATCGTCACACGCTCGCCAACCCGCTCCCGCAGTTGCTCGGCGCCGTCCGCCGTCGCGAGGCGCACCCAGGACCCTTCGTTCACGGCGTGTGGCTGCGCAGACGGCTGCGTGAGCGACGGCTGCTCACCAGCCGACGTCACGCGCACGTGCTGCAGCGCGAACTCGTTGGCGCGGCCCGGCGCGACGCCGATGCAGCCGTTGAGCGAGATGGGGCTGGCCGAACCGGCGCCGTCCTCGGCCGTACGGGCGTGGTCGGCTCGATCGCCGCCGCAGCCTACGGCGAGAACAGCCCACGCTGCTACGAAGGCGATGAGGGCCTGTTTCAGATCATTCCGCATTCCGACCTCCAAGGTGCGCACTGCAAGTTGGGTTCCTGCCCCCGGGTGTCAGGCAGCCATCAGGGGTGGGCTATCAGCTCAGCCGCAGCTGTTCGGAAGACCGCGGCCATCATTGGCCCCGGCATTCTCCAAAGCGTCTGCCTGCTCGTGAGCATGGTAGGAGCTGCGGACGAGCGGCCCGGCTTCGATGTGTCCAAAGCCCATCTCCAGCCCCAGGCGCTTGAGCTCGGCGAACTCGGCCGGCGCGTAGTAGCGCACCATCGGGAGATTGGCGAGAGAGGGACGCAGGTACTGGCCAATCGTCACGATCTGGACGCCGGCCGTCCGGAGGTCGCGCAAGGTGGCGACCACCTCGTCCCATTCCTCACCCAGCCCCACCATGAGGCCTGACTTCGTCGGGATCGACGGCGCATGGGTGCGGGAGCGGCCGAGCAGTTCGAGGGCGCGCGCGTAATTCCCCCCGGGGCGCGCCGTGCGATACAGCCGCGGCACCGTCTCGATGTTGTGGTTCAGCACGTCGGGCCCGGCGTCCAGCACGGTGTGCAGCGCGGTTGCTCCCCCCTTGAAGTCGGGGATCAGCACCTCGATGCGGCAGCCCGGGATCCGCGCGCGCGTTTCGGCGATCGTCCGCGCAAAGTGACCGGCGCCGCAGTCGTGCAGGTCGTCCCGATCGACCGAGGTGATCACGACGTAGGCGAGGTTCATCGCGTGGATCGCGCTCGCCACCTTCACGGGTTCGGCGGCGTCGGGCGGCTTCGGCTTGCCATGCACGACGTTGCAGTATCCGCACGAGCGCGTGCACGTGTCGCCGAGAATCATGAACGTCGCGGTGCCGTGGTCCCAGCACTCGCCGATGTTTGGGCAGTTGGCTTCCTCGCAGACGGTGTGCAGGCCCAGCGTGCGCATCAGACCTTTGAGCCGGGTGTAGTTTTCGGACCCGGGCGCGCGCACCTTGAGCCACTCGGGCTTGGGCGCTCGCGGCAGCTCCTCAGCCCGCTTCTTCCGGCCCCGAATCATGTTGAGCGGAATCGTCTGCATGAGCGCCCAATTATACCTTTCGGGCAACCGGCGCCGCTCCCGACCTCGAATTCGACATCGGACGACGAAAACAGGACATCAGGGCTTCGACGCGGGGCACCCCTCCAGCCCGGCAAAGTGCAGTGAAGCCGCACATCGGACCATTTCTGCAGTTACTGGGGTATGGCTACCCGGTCGATCAGGCGCTCGCCAGGCATGTTGTTCGGCCGGAGGCGTTCACGGAGAGTGGCGAGGCGCATTGGCGCGAGCTCGCGATATGGAGCGCCGTCGGCTGCGGATGGCTCCACCCCGACAGGCCCGCGTCGGGTGAACGTGTGCCGTTTGCGATTGGCGGCAGCGCGCAGCACGCGACACAATACAGCCATGACTCTCCCATCCTCCAACCGCCTGGCCATCACCTGGCTCGGCCACTCTACCTTCGTCCTCACGACTCCGGGGGGCAAGCGGATCGTCACGGACCCCTGGCTCGAAGGGAATCCCATGTGCCCCAAAGGCACGCACATCGACGCGGCGGATCTGATTCTGCTGACGCACGGCCACTCCGACCATTCCGGCGACATCGTCTCGGTGTCGCGGGCGACCGGCGCGCCAATCCTCGCGGTGTACGAACTCGCGCTGTGGCTCGAGGGCAAGGGCCTGCACAACGTCCAGGGCATGGGGATCGGCGGGACGCTGGCGGTGGCGGGCCTGGAGGTGACGATGGTGCCGGCCCTCCACACGAGCAGTGCGATCGAGCACGACGTTCCCGTGTACGTGGGCCTGGCCACGGGGTTCGTCGTCCGCATGGAGAACGAGCAGACGATTTATTTCGCTGGTGACACGGCGCTCTTCGGCGACATGCGTCTTATCGCCGAGATTCACCGGCCGGATATCGCGTTTTTACCCATTGGCGACCGCTACACGATGGGCCCGGAAGCCGCGGCGCTCGCGTGCCGGATGCTGGGCGTGCGACAAGTCGTGCCGATGCACTACGGCACGTTCCCCGAGCTGACCGGCAGGCCAGAGCGGCTCGAGACGCTGCTCGCCCCGCACGGTGTAGACGTGCTGGTGCTGAAGCCCGGGGATACGGCGTCGTGAGCAGCTGGCAGTAGGGAGCTGACAGGACGCAGCAGTGATTTCACGACGCAACCCGTTTCAGTCCGAGTGGTTGCGAGTCTCGTTGAGCCAGTGTTCGCTCATGCAGCCGAGGTTCGCCGCGCTCGCGCCGCCCCTGGTCCGGTTCACGATTGCCACGACGGCGGCGAGTGTCAGGAGTGCGATGGTAATCAGCAGCGTAGGTTCAACCTCACATGGCGTGACTGGAGTGGCGTGCACAATCGTGCCATCTCATGGCTCCCGCAGTCTGCGGTTGTGCACACCGCCTCCGGGATCAGGGCAAGGACGGGTGCGGCAGCAACTCGACGATCTTCGTCGCCACGGCCTCGACAGCGAGCCCGGACGTGTCTACCGTGTGCTCGGCCATGGCGTAGAGCGGTTCGCGTTGCGAGAGCAGCAGGCGCAGGTCTGCCATCGCCTGCGGGTGGTCCGCCATGGGGCGCTTGTCGCCTTGGCGGACGACGCGGTTCCAGTGGTCCTCGGGCATGGCCCTCAGCCAGATAGTCGTCGCCGATCGGCGAAGGAGGGCGTAGGTATCGGGCGATGTGACGATCCCGCCGCCGGTGGCGAGCACCATGGGGCGGCCTTGCCTCAGCACGTCCTGCAGCGTCGCGCGCTCGAGGCGCCGATAGTAGTCCTCGCCGTGGAGCGAAAACAGTTCGCTGAGGCTGAGATCCGCGGCTTTTTCGATGCGGCGATCGAGTTCGACGAATGACACCCGGAGACGCTTCGCGAGGCAACGCCCAAGCGTCGTCTTGCCCGCGCCCCGGAGACCGAGCAGCGCCACGATTGACGGATGAGCTTGATGCCTGCCAGCCAGCAGCGCGGCCGGCGTCGTCTCGAGCGCCGTGGCCACATCGGCCAGCCGACGAACAGAGATGTTGCCGCTCCCGGCCTCGAGCTGCAGGAGGAACCGGGGCGACAGCCCTGAACGTTCCGAGACCTCCCGCAGCGTCCATCCGCGCGCCAGCCGGAGCGCCCTCGTCCGGCGTCCGAGACCCGTGAGCAGCTCCTCGCTCATCTGCGCACTATATTACACAACGTAGGAGCAGCAGCGCAGTATAGTGCCTTGACACTGCCGGGAATCCGCAGGTACGCTTTCCGGAATGAGCACCGCCATCCACACCTCGTCGCGTGTCACCTTTGAAACCTCGCCCGAGCAGTACCACCACTGGAAGCTGTCGTGTGACGGTCCCGTGGCGACGCTGTCGATGGATGTGCAGGAAGACGCGGGGCTGTCACCCGACTACAAGCTGAAGCTGAACTCGTACGACCTCGGTGTGGACATCGAGCTTGCGGATGCCGTCCAGCGCCTGCGCTTCGAACACCCGGAGGTTCGCACGGTCGTCGTCACCAGCTTGAAGGAGCGCATCTTTTGCGCCGGCGCGAACATCTTCATGCTGCGCGGGTCGAGCCACGCCTGGAAGGTGAACTTCTGCAAATTCACCAACGAAACGCGCCTGGCCATCGAGGACGCCAGCGAGAACTCCGGTATCAAGTTCCTTGCGGCGCTCAACGGGATCTGCGCGGGCGGCGGCTACGAGCTGGCGCTGGCGTGCGACGAGATCATCCTCGTGGATGACGGGAACTCGGCAGTGAGCCTGCCCGAGACGCCGCTGCTCGCGGTCCTGCCGGGCACCGGCGGCCTCACCCGTGTGGTGGACAAGCGCAAGGTGCGGCGCGACCTGGCGGATTTCTTTGGCACGGTGGCCGAGGGTATCCGGGGCAAGCGCGCGGTGGAGTGGCGGCTCGTGGACGCCGTCTATCCGACGAGCCAGTTCAAAGAGCAGGTTGCGAAGCGCGCGCAGGAGCTGACCGCGCAGTCGGATCGCCCATCGGGTGCCAAGGGCATCACGCTCGGCCCGCTCAATCCCGAAGTCACCGACGATGCGCTGCGGTACTCGGTGGTGAGCGTGGACATCGATCGCGACAGACGTGTCGCCACGCTGACCGTGCGTGGGCCGGAAGGGGACCTGCCGTCCACGCCCGAGGCGATCCAGGCGGTCGGCGACCAGTTCTGGCCCCTGCGCGCGTTCCGCGAGCTCGACGACGCGCTGCTGCGCCTGCGAGCGAACGAGTCGCTGATCGGCACCGTGGCGGTCAAGACGGAGGGTGATGCGGCCAAAGTGCTCGAAGCGGATGAGGTCCTGCTTGCGCACAAGGACGACTGGCTCGTCCGCGAGATCACGCACTTCATCAAGCGGACACTGAAGCGGATGGATCTGACGTCACGCAGTTTCTTTGCGCTGATTGAACCGGGGAGCTGCTTCGCGGGCACGCTGTTCGAGCTGGCGCTGGCGTGCGACCGGCAGTACATGCTCGACGATCCCGACCAGCCGAACACGATCGCGCTCTCGGCGATGAACGGCCGCCACGGCGCCGAAAAGGATACGGCGGGCGGGCCGCTGCCGATGAGCAACGGGCTCACGCGTCTCCAGACCCGCTTCCTCGGCGAGCCGGATCGGGTGGACGAGGTGCTGGGGGCCGCGGAGGCGTTCGACGCACAGCAGGCTGGCGACGCCGGGCTCGTCTCGTTTGCGCCCGACGAACTGGACTGGGACGACGAGGTGCGCCTGGCGATCGAGAGCCGTGCGGCGTTCTCGCCCGATGCGCTGACGGGCATGGAAGCCAACCTCCGCTTCGCCGGTCCCGAGACGATGGAAACGAAGATTTTCGGACGCCTGACGGCCTGGCAGAACTGGATCTTCCAGCGCCCGAACGCGGTAGGTGAGAAGGGGGCGTTGACCGCCTACGGTTCGCAGTCGCGCCCGGAGTTTGATTTCAATCGCGTGTAACTGGGAGTAGGGCAGTAGGCAGTAGGCAGTAGGCAGTAGGCAGTAGGCAGTAGGCAGTAGGCGGGGCAAGGTGCTGCGCCTGCCCACAGGCGTGGCGATACACACCGGATGCTGCCAGCTGCCGACTGCCTACTACAAGGATCACGACATGATTTCAGCCGAGAGAATCCCCAACAACGTCGGCCTGTCGAGCAACAAGCGGCTGCAGCGGGCGCTGGAGCACTGGCAGCCGAAATACCTCCAGTGGTGGCAGGACATGGGTCCGCAGGGCTTCCAGAACTACCACCAGGTGTACGTGCGCACCGCCGTGAGCGTCGATCCCTCCGGGTGGGCGCATTTCGAGTACGTGAAGCTGCCGGAGTACCGCTGGGGGATCTTTCTCGCGGACCCTGTGCACGATCGGCGCATCGGGTTCGGTGATTTTTTCGGCCAGCCTGTGTGGCAGGAAGTGCCGGGCGAGTTCCGCAACCAGCTCCGCCGGCTGATCGTGACGCAGGGCGATACCGAGCCCGCGAGCGTCGAGCAGCAGCGGTGGCTGGGGCAGCGCTGCCCGAGCCTCTACGATCTCCGCAACCTGTTCCAGGTGAACGTCGAAGAAGGCCGGCACCTGTGGGCGATGGTCTACCTGCTGCACTCGTACTTCGGGCGCGACGGCCGCGACGAGGCGGAGGAACTGCTCGAGCGCCAGAGCGGCAACCGCGACAAGCCGCGCATCCTCGACGCGTTCAACGAGCCGATCGAGAACTGGCTCGACTTCTTCATGTTCACGATGTTCACCGATCGCGACGGCAAGTCGCAGTTGCTGTCGCTCTCCGAGAGCTCGCTGGATCCCCTGTCGCGCACGACACGCTTCATGCTGACCGAGGAAGCGCACCACATGTTCGTCGGCGAGACCGGCATCGCCCGCATCATCGAGCGCACCTGCCAGCTGCTCGGCCAGGCGGGTTTCTCGGAAGACGTGCGGCGGCTGGGCGCCATCGACATCCCGACCATCCAGAAGTTCATCAACCTCTGGTTCAGTCTCAGCCTCGATCTCCACGGCAACGAGATTTCGACCAACGCCGCGTCGTACTTCGGGAATGGCCTCAAGGGTCGCGCGATGGAAGACAAATGGGACGACCATCACGCCATCGAAACCCATTACGAGCTCGACGTACCGAACGGGGACGGGCTCGAACGCAAGGTCATCCCCATGCGCACGGCCATGAACGAAGTGCTGCGTGACTGGTACGTCGGCGACTGCCAGGCGGGCGTCACGCGCTGGAACAAGATTTTCGAGCGCCACGGCATGTCCGACCGGCTGCGCCTGCCCGACCGCAAGTTCAACCGCGGCATCGGCATGTTCTCGTCGCTCCACTACGATCCGAACGGCGCGCCGCTCTCGGTCTCGGAATGGGAGCGCCGCCGGAACGAGTGGCTCCCGGCGCCGGCCGATCGCGAATACCTGCTGAGCATCATGGCCTCGCCGGTCTACGAGCCTGGCAAGTTCGCCAATTACATCGCGCCGCCGCTGCGCGGGATCAATCGGCAGCACCTGAACTTCGAATACGTGCGAACGGAGATATAGCCTGCCGACGGAGGGGGCTGACCTGTCTTCGTCGCCTCCGGCAACTGAACACATGTCGTATCAAAAGATCGCCTACACCATCACAGACGGCGTCGCCGTCATCGAGTTGCACGATCCGCCGGCCAACACCTACTCGTACGAGATGATGCTCGAGATCGACTCGGCGGTCCTCTCGGCGCGGATGGACCCGGGCGTCCACGTGATCGTGCTGCGGGGCGCGGGTGAGAAGTTCTTTTGCGCCGGCGCGAACATCGGGATGCTGAAGGACGCCGATCCCGAGTTCAAGTACTACTTCTGCCTCCACGCCAACGAGACGCTCATGCGCCTCGAGCAAACACCCAAGCTCGTGATCGCCGCGCTCAGCGGCCACACTGTCGGCGGCGGCCTCGAGGTCGCGCTGGCGGCTGACATTCGCATCGCCAAACGTGGCGCAGGCAAGATCGGTCTGCCGGAGGTTGCGCTCGGCGTGCTCCCTGGCACCGGCGGCACGCAGCGGCTGGCCCGCCTGATCGGCAAGGCCCGGGCGATCGAACACATGGCGGTCGGGCAGTTGATGTCGTTCGACGACGCGCACGCGCTGGGCCTCGTGAATCATGTCTGGGACGAGGGCGAAACGAAGGGATTGTCGTTCCACGACGCAGTGCTCGAGTACGCGAAGCAGTTCACGCCGCCCGGCAAGGCGAGTCGCGCCGTCGGGCGGATGAAGCGCGCTGTGCAGTCCGGGGTCGAGGCCGGCTTCCTCGAGGGACTGTCGCTCGAGCGCGAGCTCCAGCAGCTCCTCTTCCAGAGCGACGACGCCCGGGAAGGCCTGGCGGCGAACCTCGAGAAACGGAAGCCTCAATTCAGGGGACAATGAACGCAAGATCGGCCCGAACACGACACCATGACGACAACCGCGAGCCTCGACAAGCATCTCTTCATCAACAACGAATGGCGCCCGGCCGGCTCCGGCAAGACGATGGAGGTTGTCAACCCGGCGACCGAGGAGGTGTGCGCCTCGGTGGCGTCGGCTGACAGCGGCGACCTCGACGCGGCGGTCGACGCGGCGCGCGCGGCGTTCGTCGGGCCTTGGGCGACGATGTCGGCGCGCGAGCGCGGGCGCCTCGTCCGGCGCATGGGCGAGCGGCTGATGGAGAAGGCCGACGAGATCTCGCGGCTCGAGACGCTGCACAACGGCAAGCCGATCAACGAGTCGCGCCACGTGGAAATTCCGGCGGCCGCCGAGTGCTTCGAGTACTTCGGCGGGTGGTCCGACAAGCTGATGGGCGAGACCATCCCGGTCAAGGGCAACCACCTGACCTACACGCTGCGCGAGCCGCTCGGCGTGTGCGCCGCGATCGTCCCCTGGAACTTCCCGCTGCTCATCGCGGTGTGGAAGATCGCGCCGGCTCTCGCCACCGGCAACACGATCATCGTGAAGCCGGCCAGCCAGACGCCGCTGACGGCGCTGGCGCTCGGCGACATCGCGGTGGACGTCGGGCTGCCCCCGGGCGTCTTCAACGTCCTGACCGGCCCCGGCGCGAAGCTCGGGCAGGCCATCGTCGAACACCCCGGCATCGACAAGATTGCCTTCACGGGCGACACGTCCACCGGCAAGGGGATCATGCGGGGCGCGGCCGACACGCTCAAGAAGATCACGCTCGAGCTGGGGGGCAAGTCCCCGAACATCGTGCTGCCGGACGCCGACATCGAGGCGGCGGTCCGCGGCGCGACGATCGGGATCTTCTACGGCAAGGGGGAGGTCTGCGCCGCGGGGTCGCGCCTGCTCGTGGACAAGTCCATCAAGGACGAGTTCATCGACAAGCTCGCCGCGCGCACCAAGAAAATGGTCGCGGGCGACCCGATGGACCCGAAGACGCGCTTCGGCGCGCTATCGTCGAAGAAGCAGATGGAAACGGTCCTGCGCTACATCGAATCGGGCCGGAAGGAAGGCGCGACGCTGGTGGCTGGCGGAGAGCGGATCGACATCGGCACCGGCAGGGGCTACTTCGTCCAGCCGACGGTGTTCGCGGACGTGCAGCCGGAGATGACGATCTCGCGCGAGGAAATCTTCGGACCGGTGCTGGCGGCGATTGAGTTCGCGGATCTCGATGAGGCCATCGCCCGCGCGAACGACACGCCGTACGGCCTGGCGGCCGGCGTGTGGACGCGCGACATCAAGAAAGCGCACTACGTGGCCAGCAAGCTCAAGGCCGGTACGGTCTGGATCAACACCTACAACGTCTACGACACGGCGGCGCCCTTCGGCGGCTACAAGGCCAGCGGCTTCGGCCGCGAGATGTCGGCGCACGCCCTTGAGCATTACACGCAAATCAAGAGCGTGTGGGTCGACCTCAACATGTAGAGAGGCGCGAACCTCTCACGCGACATATGTCCGATCCGCTCCTCCGCTGGCGCAGCGAATTCCCCATCGTGGACACCTGCACGTACCTGGTGAGCCACTCGCTCGGCGCGATGCCCCGACGGGCAGTCACGTATCTTCAGCAGTTCGCCGACGAGTGGTCGTCGCGCGGCGTTCGCGCGTGGCATGAGGGGTGGTGGGACATCGGCCGGACGACCGGCGACCTCCTGGCCCCGATCCTCGGCGTGCCTGCAGGCACGATCTCGATGCACCAGAACGTCACGGTGGCAATGGCCATCATCGCCTCGTGCTACCGGTTCGACGGGCCGCGCCGGAAGATCGTGCTCACCGACCTCGAGTTCCCGTCCAACATCTACCTGTTCGAGGGCTTTCGCCGCTACGGCGCCGAGATCGTCCGCGTGAAGTCGGACGATGCGATGCGGACGAACCTGGAGCGGCTGCTCGACGCCATCGACGAGCGGACGGCGCTCGTGCCGCTGTCGTACGTGCTGTTCAGGAGCGCGTACATCCAGAAGGTGGACGCCGTTATCGAGAAGGCGCATCGCGTCGGCGCGCGCGTAATCCTCGACCTCTACCAGGCCGCCGGCACCGTGCCGCTGAACGTCGAGGCGTCAGGCGCCGACTTCGCCGTCGGCGGCTCCGTCAAGTGGCTGTGCGGCGGCCCCGGCGCCGGCTACCTCTACGTGCGGCCCGACTTGGCGAAGGGCGTCGAGCCGGGCTTCGTCGGCTGGGCCGCGCACGCGCAGCCGTTCCAGTTCGTGGCGGAGGCGATCGAGTACGCGGACGCGCCGGAGCGCTTCCAGAGCGGCACCCCCAACGTGCCGTCGCTGTACTCGGCGCGCGCCGGCTACGAGATTGTTGCGGAGGTCGGCGTCCAAGCCATACGCGAGAAATCGCTGCGGCTGACGCGGCGCATGATCGACCTGGCCCGCGAGGCAGGGTGGCGCGTCAACACGCCCGATCGAGACGACGAGCGGGGTGGTGCGGTGATCGTGGACGTGCCGGATGCCGAGGCGGCTGCCGCCGAGCTGATCCGCCACGAGGTCATCGTGGATTACCGGCCTGGTGCGGGTATCCGCATGGCCCCGCACTTCTACAACACGGTGGAGGAGATCGAGCAGGCGATGGAGACGCTCTCGGCGATTGTCGAAGGAAGAGCACGCGGTAAAGAGTAAAGGGTAAGGGGTAAAGGCGAAAGGGTAACGGAGCCGGACGTGAAGATTCGAACGATAGCAGTGCTGGGAGCCGGGACGATGGGGCATGGGATTGCGCATGCGGCCATCGCGGGGGGCTACGAGACGCGGATGTACGACGTCGCGGATGCGGCCGTGAAGAAGGGGCGTGCGGCGATCGAGGCGATCGCGAAGAAGGGCGTCGAGCTGGGAACGGTGACGACCGCCGATGCTGAGGCGATGCTGAAGCGGTTGACCGCCACGAGCGATCTCGGCGAGGCGCTTGCCGACACGGATTTCGTCATCGAGGCGGCGCCGGAGAAGATCGACCTGAAGCTCGCGCTGATGGGCGAGATCGATCGGCTGGCGCCGGCGCACGCGATCGTGGCGACCAACACGTCCGCGCTCAGCATCACCGAGATGGCCGGCGCCACACGCACCCCGTCCCGCGTGGCCGGCATGCACTTCTTCAACCCGGTCCACCGGATGAGGCTCATCGAGATCGTCCGCGCGCTCGAGAGCTCGCCCGACACCCTCCAGGCCATCGATGAGGTCTCGCGGCAGATGGGCAAGGACACTGTCGTCGTTCGCGAGTCGCCCGGGTTCATCACCACCCGCGTGAACGCCAGCATCGGCAACGAGGCGTTCTATATGCTGATGGAAGGCGTCGCGACTCCCAGGGACATCGACAAGGCGCTCAAGCTCGGGTTGAACCACCCGATGGGGCCTTTCGAGCTCGGCGACCTCGTCGGTCTCGATACGCGGCTTCGTATTCTCGAGTACCTGCACCGCAGCATGGGCGAAAAGTACCGCCCGTGCCCGCTGCTGGTGCAGTACGTCAAGGCCGGCCGGCTTGGCCGGAAGGTTGGCCGGGGCGTCTACGAGTACTGAACGGCCCTATAATCGATCGAATGGACAGTTCGCCTGAAGTCGCCGTCACTTTCTCCCTCCAGGAGGCGAGGGAGCTGCTCCCCGAGGTCAAGCATCTGACCGCTGACGCCGTCCGCCGGACCGAGTCACTGGCGTCGCAGCTGCAAGGCCTGGCCGAGGACGACCCCGACTACGTGCGCCTGGCGGCCGCTCTCAAGGCCGTCATCGAGCAGTGGGCCGACCAGGTTCACTCCATGGGGCTCGAGGCGAAGGGCCTGTGGCTGGTGGATTTCGACAACGGGCAGGGCTACTACTGCTGGTCCTACCCCGAGCCCACTATCTCGCATTACCACGGCTATGACGATGGGTTCGACGGCCGAATGACCATCCAGTAGGCCCAGGCGCCACGCGGCGTGCCACGCTGCGCTGTCACAACTCAGGCGAGCCGAAAGGCCCTGGTGCGGTATAACCGTTGTAGCGGTCGGGCCTGCCGGATTGCCGGCGGGCGGGCTGTCTCTGGGGCCGCGCGGTCGCGCAACGGGTGACATTCGAACCATTCGGTGGCGGCGCGGCGGTTGCACTCGAACCGGCCGACGCGTCACCGCTGCAGGCAGTTGTGCCGGGCCGGACGCCCGGGACGCGGAGGAGCGGGGCGCTTGGCGTACATCATCACGGAACCGTGCATCGGAACGAAAGACACCGCGTGTGTCGATGTCTGCCCGGTGGATTGCATTCACCCCCGGAAGGACGAGCCCGAGTTCGAAAGCGCCCACATGCTCTACATCCATCCCGACGAGTGCATCGACTGCGGCGCCTGCGTCCCGGCCTGCCCGGTCGAGGCCATCTTCGCGCTGGATGAAACGCCGGAGAAATGGAAGCACTTCATCCCGATCAACTCGGATTATTACCAGCGGTGATTGGTCAACAGAGGAGGCGGAAACGCTGTGGCGAATTGGATGTCGTCATCTCCGTGACCTCCGTGACCTGACAAGGAGCAGCATGGGCCTCCTGGAGCACAAGTTCGAGGACAACTTCATCACCACGAACGTGGACAAGGTCCTCAACTGGGCGCGGCAGTCGTCGCTCTGGCCGATGGGCTTCGGCCTGGCGTGCTGCGCCATCGAGATGATGGCGACCGGCGCGTCACGCTACGACATCTCGCGCTTCGGCGCCGAGGTCTTTCGGGCGTCCCCCCGCCAGGCGGACCTGCTCATCGTTGCCGGGACGGTCACGAAGAAGATGGCGCCGGTGCTGCGCCGGCTCTACGACCAGATGCCGGAGCCGAAGTGGGTGATCTCCATGGGGAGCTGCTCGAACGCCGGCGGGCCGTTTCCGACGTATAGCGTGCTCCAGGGTGTCGACAAGATCGTCCCGGTGGACGTCTACGTGTCCGGCTGCCCGCCGCGGCCCGAGGCGCTGCTCTACGGCCTGATGCGCCTGCAGGACAAGATCCGCCGCGAGAACACCGTGCTCCGCCGCGAGCGGGTGATCCACTCGGGCGAGACGGACGCACGGCTGGTCGAGTCATCGGCGCGACAGGGGTGACCCGATGCAACGACTGAGCAGGTTCTTCAAGACGTTCTTCCTGGTCGACATCGCGAAGGGCCTGTGGCTCACGCTGCGCTACACGCCGCAGCCGGCCTTCACCTTTCAATACCCGGCCGAACGCCGGCCGGTATCGCCGCGCTTTCGGGGCCTGCTTCGGCTCCAGGTGGAGCCTGAAACCGGCGCCCAGACCTGTATTGTCTGCGACCAGTGCGCCAAGGTGTGTCCCGACGACCTCATCTCGCTCGGCGGCCACCGCGAGCCGGGGCAGAAGATCAAGATTCTCGACTATTTCGATTTCAATCTGTCTCGCTGCAGCTTCTGTGGGCTGTGCGCCGAGGTCTGTCCGACCAAGCCGGTGAAGGCGCTGATCATGAGCGAGGACTACGAGCTCGGCACCTACTCGCGCGACTCGCAGATCATGCGCATCGATGAGATGTACGACGGGGTCCCGATCGAGCCGTACGTGAAGTAGGCAGTTTCCACGGCGAACGCCGCTGCCCTCAGCGCTCCAGCGCCCGCCGCGCGTTGAGTCGCTCGGCGCGCCGCGCATCGGCTTCGGCCGCCTTCCGCTTCTCGTCGTCACTCTCCAGGATGAGCCCCGGGATCGGCAGCCGTGCACCGTCGCGGTCCACGGCGACGAACGTCAGGTAGGCGCGGCTCGTCATCCGCCGGACGCCGGTCAGCGTCTCCTCCGAGAACACCTCCACCTCGACCTCGAGCGACGTGCTCCAGGCCGCGGTGACACGCGAGTGCAGGATGATGAGGTCCCCGACCTTGATCGGATGGAGGAACTGGAGCCCGTCGACCGCCGCTGTGACGAGCAGGCTGCGGGTGTGGCGGTGACAGGCGACGGCGCCCGCGATGTCGATGAGGTGCATCACCGTGCCGCCGAGGATGAACCCGAGTGGGTTGGCATCGTTCGGCAGGACGACCTGCACCATCTCCGTGGCGGAGTCGCCCGGGTGTCTGGGTGGAAGCGTGGACGTCATCGTTGTCGGCGGCACCCGCGTGGGCCAGAGGTTCGGGTCGGCCTCCGGGTCAAATCAATTCCCGCAGTTCCTGTCCACAAATGCCTTGAGAGTGCACCGGAGCTCGGCGGGCAGATCGTCGTCGCGAATGGTGCGCAGGAGGGAGACCGTCGACTGGTAGGTTTTCAGCTGCGTCACGCACCGTGGGCATGCCGCCAGGTGCCGCTCGAGACGGGTATGGACCTCCGGCGGCAGGTGGCGTTCCACGAAATCCGCCAGGAGGCCCACGAGTTCGTTACAACGCTTCACGGCCGCCGCCGGACAACCACGGCCGCTGTCACCCGACAGGAGGCAGCCGGCAGCCAGGATCCCGACACGATCCGCGAGCATCCCCGGCCCCGACAAACGATCCGTGTCAAATCCGTGTCATCCGTGGCCCAAAAAGAGCGCTCTGGCTAGAAGTCGTAGCCGATCCACAACGAAAACCGAGGCTTGCGGAACCACTCGCTGCCCGACGAGTTGTTCAGCAGGCCCTGGTAGGCGAACACGTTGTCCTCCCACTCCCGGTTGAGCAGCGTGCGCCAGGACCAGTTGAAGTGGATGGGGAAGCCGAGGGCGAAGGTCTGGAGCCCGATCCCGTACGAGGCGCGGCCGTCCACCAGCTTGAAGCCCGGAATGGCGACCGGGTCGCCGTAGACCGGTACGGCCCCGAACAGCGGATTCGCCTGAAATCCGAGCAGCGGCGTCACGACCGTATCGCCGCCCGACCACACGTTCATCGCGATGCCGTCGTACCCGGATGCGCCCACGCCCGCGAACAGCACGCCACGCAGGCCGCCGACGATCCCGACCGGTGTGAGCGCTGCCTCGATCAGGGGGAAGCGCAGTTCGGCGTTGGCAAAAAATGCCTTGTTGCCGAGGAACTCCAGGTAGTCGTAGCCCCGCAGCTCGGAGTTGCCGCCGAAGTACATGTAGCCGGGGAAGTCGCCCCAGCTCTTGTAGCCGCGGGCGCGGAACGCGAGGACGCCGTTGGTGGCGAGCCGCTTGTAGTAGCGCGCGTCGAGGTCGACGCTCTGGCGCGAGAGGAAGTTGCCCATGCGCGGCGCGTACTCGTAGCCGAGCCGCACCGTGTCACCGGCGAGCGGCCCGTACTGCCGGAACACCGTGGTTTCGCGCACGAGTGACACCCCGATGGGCATGAACTTGCCGTCCGAGAACAACGTCCGCCCGAACCGTTCTTCCTGGAAGCGGTCGGCCTCGAATTGCAGCGCCGGATCGTTGTACTGCTGCCTGAACTGGAGCAGACCTCCCGAGAGTTCGACCCGGGCGTACCGGTTGAACGGGTAAATCCCGTAGGCCGTCGCCCCGCGGGCCGTCTGGGTGGCCACGGCGTCCTGGCGGCGCAGGAACGCGTAGTCCTCCGGGAACAGCACGCCGGGGTCGAGGCCGTAGTAGAACTGCGTCTGCGAGTACGCCTGGAACGCGTAATGGAGGCGCCGCGCCAGGTTCAAGTACGAGAACGACATCGTCCGGTACTGGGCGACCGACGTGGCGAACAGGTTGAACTGCTTGTCGCCCAGCACGTCGCTGAAGGTCACCATCGTGCCGCCGAAGAAGTCGCCGCCGCTCGTCACCCCGAGGTTCACCGGCGGGCGACCCTCGAGGAACATCTTCTCGAAGGTGCCCTTCCGCCGGATGTTCGACTCGACCAGCGTGTGCATCATCGGCGGCTGGAAGTCGATGACCGGCCCGGGCGCGCCGAAGTCGTCGCTCGCGACGGTATGGATCGGCTCCTCGCGCTTGATCGTGTGGATGCCGTACTCTCCCTTGGAGTACGTCACGAAAGCGATGCGCGGGTTCTGCTCGTCGCGCAGGAGGACCGGCGAGACGTTGCCGGTCAGCGTGTCGGTGTACTGCCGCAATTCGCCGGTCTTCAGGCCCAACGTCCAGATGTTGTAGATGTTGCCGTTGCGGGCGATCTCGGGATCGATGGGCTCGTTCGGATTCACCGCCGTCGAGGGGAACACGAGCGTGTCGGCGTCGATAAACCGGGCGCCCCCTTCGTCGTGAGTGCCAAACGTAATCTGGGTCTTCGCGCCCGTCGTGAGGTCGAGCCGGAACAGCTTGTCATTCCCGCTGACGCGCGCCAGGTACACCAGGTGGCTGCCGTCGGGCGAGTACACCGGCGCATAGGCGCCGAATTCGTCGTTCGTGACGTTCCGCACCTCGCCGCTGTCCACGTTGACGATGAAGATGTCGCCAATCGCGTCGCGCAGCGCCGAGAACGCCACCTCGCGGCCGTCCGGCGAGAAGCTGGGCGACTCCGGCATGTCCACCATCCGCAGCGGAATCCGCTGTTCAATCCGCTCCGTGACCACGTTCTGCAGGATGAGCGTCTTGTGCTTCTCCGTCCGGACGAAATACGCCAGCTTGTCGCCGGAGGGTGACCACGCCATCCACGGGACCGCGTTGTTCCGGAAGCCACCCGGCGTGACGATGTATTCGTAGCCGCGGCGGTGGCTGAACCCCTTCGTGAGGTTGTGCGTGACCTTGCCGTCGCGGGTCGAGAGCAGGATGATGTCGAGCTCCTGGTCCTTCCGGTTCCCCGCGGCCACGGCGAGGAGATCGCCGGAGGGCGACGGCTCGATCGACAGCGAAACCACGTACGGGGTGCGGTCGGGGCGTGGGGCCAGGTTGCGGCCGTAATCGATCGGCCGTTCCTTGTCGCGGAACGGTTTGAAGCGCTCCTTGAGGTAGCGCTCGAACTGCTCGTCGAACTCCTCGCCCTTCATCCGGAACGCTTCTTCGTACGCGCTTTCGCCGCCGCCGATCACCGCTTTTCGCAGCGCGAAGAGGAACTGGCGGATGCCTTCCTTGCCCCAGCGCGACTCCATGAACTCGAAGGCCGCGTGCCCGAGGTTGTAAGGCAGGCGCCCGCCGAGCGGCACGCCTTCGAATTCGCTCATCGCCGGGATGATGTCGGCGATGGCCGCATCCCGCACCGTCATGAGGTCGAACGGGTTCCAGTAGCCGGTCAGGTAGTCGGCGAGGCCTTCGTCGACCCAGAGCGGCAGACCTCGGCGCAGCAGCGAACGCGGGATGATATCGAACTCGAAGATATGGACGAGTTCATGCGTGATGAGGCGATACAGCGCGTCGGATGGCTCGTCGATCGGCAGCACCATCCGGTCCCGGTAGGGCTCGGCAAAGGCGAGGACGCCTTCCGGCAGTTCCATGGGCGCGATGTTCTGCTGCTGGAACTCCGCCTGCGTCTTGAAGAGCACGACCGGGACCTTCCGGGCGAGGTCGTGCTTCAGATCGGCGCTGACCTGCTGGTACGCGCTCTCGGCGTACGACGCAATCCGCTCGAGGTGCGGCTCGATCTCGGGGTAGTAGAAGAACTCGAAATGATCGGTCGTGTAGATCTTCCAGTCAAACGTGTCGTACTTGATCCGGTTCTTGCCGAAGTACGGAATGTATGGGGTCTGGGCAAAGGCCTCCTGGACCGATCCGGCCAGGAAGACGAGCGCCAGCAGGGAAAGGCCCGCGACAGTGCCGCGCCTGTTGCGCGTGCGCATGGTTCACCTCGGAATGGCAGCAGCAGGAGACTGACCGGTCCCGGACTCGCGCCCCGTATGGAACAAACCGGTGCAGACGTCGATGTTACTGTAGCTAAGACTCTTGTCGCAACGATTCCGTCCCGGATTGCGGACGATCCCGCGCGCATTTTTCTGCCGGTGGCGCGCAAAGCAAGGAACGGGCCCGATGAGCGACGCCCGGCTTTCGGCCGAAAAAGCGCGTGCGCCGCCCCGGAGAGGCCTCCAGACTCGGGCGGCGCGCGCTGGTTCGTCCCCGAAAGTGGCCAGCACTGTACAATCGGGAGGAATAACGACCCCGTCCCCGGTGTTCTCCCCGGTGGGCGTGTTGTGAAACGCCATGGTGTTCCGACGCCGCTCCCCGTCGTCCACCGGTGAGCGTGCCGGCGGCGACGCCGGCCGCTCCGCGGGGGAGCCCTTCGCGGACGGCGGGGCGGGCGAGGACTTCGCGGTCGAAGCGCTGTCGCACCTCGACAGTCTGTTCGGCACGGCCGTGCGGCTGACGCGCCGCGGCCCCGACGCCGAGGACCTCGTGCAGGACACCTATCTGAAGGCCTTCCGGTCGGCGGCACAGTTCAGGCGCGGCACGAACCTGAAGGCGTGGCTGTTCACGATTCTGTACAACACGTTCCGGAACATGCGTCGCGACCACGGCCGGAGCCCGATTGACGTCGACAGCGAGGTTGTGGAAGCGGCGGCCTCGCCGGCGCGGGACCTGTCCCCCGAGCAGATCCTGACGCGTGCGACGCTGGATGTGGACCTGCAGGCCGCGCTCGAGGGCTTGCCCGACGCCTTTCGCCAGGCGGTCTGGTTGCGGGACGTGGAAGAGCTGGCGTACGCCGAGATTGCCAGCGTGCTGGATGTGCCGATCGGGACGGTGATGTCGCGGATTTCGCGCGGCCGGCGCCTGCTTTACGACGGGCTGGCCGCCCGACGAACGGGGCAGGCCACCAGAGCAGTGGACGAGATAAAAGGTTGATGGAATGAAGGAGTGCCGGGAAATCGAACCGCTGCTCGCCTCGTACGTGGATGGCGAGGCCTCGGGTGCCGAGTGCGGCGCCATACAGGCGCACCTCGACCAGTGCGGGGCGTGTCGCGACGCGGCAGCAGATGAGCGCACGGCACGCGAGGTGCTGGTCGCGTGTCGCGCGCGCCTGCGTGCGCGCGCGCCGGGCGCGTTGCGGACACGGTGTGCCGCGCAACGAGCCGCCGTCGCGGCGGTGCGCGGTGACGTGCATGCGTTGTCGGGCTGGCGAACGCTCGTGCCGCTGTCGCTCGCCGCCAGCATCCTGCTGGCGGTCGCCGGCGTGTTCATCTACAGCGCAGTCAGCCAGGTCGAAGCGCTGGCCGCACAGCTCGCCGTCGATCACGTCAAATGCGCGAGCTTCAAGTCCTCGACAGCCGGCGATCCGATCGCAATGGCCGCGCGCTGGGAGCAGGCCAACGGATGGCCCGTGCGCGTGGCACCCAGCGCCGCCCAGCACGATCTCGAGTTCCTGACGATCCGCAGCTGCCTGGTGACCGACGGTCGCACGGCACACATGATGTACAGGTGGCGGGGGGAGCCGCTCTCGGTCTTTGTACTGCCGAACACCGTGGAGGCGGTGAACGCCGAGCGCGTCATCGAACGCTTCGGCTACGGCGCGGCGATGTGGTCCGCCGAGGGGCGCACCTACGTCGTGGTGGCGAACGGGCATCCGCAGGACATGGAGCCGGTGGTCCGGTACGTGAGGGCCAACGCGCGCTGATCACGACACGACACTTCACGCCAGTCTTCAGCAGAACAGGTGAGACATTGACGAATTTCGACAGCCCGGTGACCCCGACGCCAGATCCGCTGCCTCCTCCAGCCGCTGCGGATGCTGGCGCTGCGCCTCCGCCGCACGGACGGTCGGGACGCCGCTGGGCGATCGCGGCCGTGGCGGCGCTGGCGCTCGCGTTGCTGACGTTCCCGATGTTGACGTCGAACCCAGGCGACGTGACGCACGTGGCAGACATCAACCTGCCCGAGAACGCGGTGTGCAGCGGCGAGGGTGCGGCAAACTACGACTTCACCTTGACGGGCCCCGACGGCGATACCGTGAGCCTCGCCGACTACAAGGGGCAGGTGGTCCTGCTGAACTTCTGGGGTACGTGGTGCCCGCCGTGCCGCGTCGAAGTGCCGGCATTCGTCGAAGTGCAGGAGGCTTACCGCGATCGCGGCTTCGTCATCGTTGGCGTGGCGGTGGAAGATACGGCAGAGGCGGTGCGCGCCTTCGCGTCCGAGATGCGGATCAACTATCCGCTTGCGATGACGCAGGACGACATCGAGCACGCCTACGGACCGATCTACGGTCTGCCGCTCTCATACGTCATTGCGCGCGACGGGTCGATCTGCCGCAAGCATTTCGGGGAGCTGACGAAGGAACGCGTCGAAAAAGAGATCGCCGGGCTCCTGTAGTATGATCGCCGCAGGATGTTGAAAGGATTCACGCACGCGCGGCTTGCCTGCGGTTGCCGCGTCGGCTTTCGCGACGGCGTGGAGGGCAGCCCGGTCACCGTGATCGTCGATCAGAAGGGGCCCGGTTGCCCGCTGACGCTGCACGTGCGGGATCTGCCCCTGTTCGACTATCGGGAGGCGCTCCGCCCCTCCACCAGGCTCCTTCCTCCCAACGAAGAAGAATACGAAGAGTCCTGATCTCCGCACTCCAGCGCTGCCCGGGCAGGTTGTGTCACAATCGGCCCCAATGGGATATCGCGCGCTTCCTGCCATCGTCGTTCTCGCGCTGACCACATCCGTCCTGGCCGGGCAGACACCCGCGCAGCATCCAGCCGAGGAAGCCTTCGCGGCAGCCGTGGACGAAGCCCGCTTGCGGCGCGCCGTCCGCGAGCTGGTCGCGCTCGGCCCGCGCATGGGCGGGACCCCCTCGAATGATGCATCGGCCGATTACCTGGCCGACTACTTCCGCGGCATAGGACTGGACGTCGAGGTCTTTGAGGATCCGCCGAAGCTCGCGCACTGGGAGGATTCCTGGCGGGTCGAACTCGAGGACGGCAGCGTGCTGGCGTCCGCCTGGCCGATGGGATTCTCCCCGTCAGTACCCGAACCGCGGAGCGGCCAGCTCCTGGTCGTCGACAACCTGACACAGGCCACCCCCACCGCGCAGTGGCGCGGCCGCGTGATCTACACGCCCGGCGATGTCGCATCGGCGTATGCCGCCGTCGTGAAGAGCGGCCATCTGCCCCTCGCGATCCTGTCGAGCGCACCGAACGATCCGCCTCGCTACCTGGACTGGTCCCGCATCACCGAGCTGCCGGCGCGGGCCGATCATCCGTTCCCCGCATTCAATGTCTCGTACGTGGACGGCCGGACCCTGGCGTCGGCGGCCGAGACCGGGCGCAGCGTGCGTGTGTCGCTCGTGTCGCAGGTGCGCGAGGGGCGGCCCAAGACCGTCGTGGCGACGTTGCCCGGCCGCGAGGCCGATCAGTACTACCTGGTTTGCGCGCACGGCGATTCCGATTCGGGCGGGCCGGGCGCCGACGACAATGCGTCGGGTGTGTCGACCGTCATGGAGATCGCGCGCGTGTACGCCGCGCTGGTCGAGAGCAAGCAGATCCCGGTCCCGCGGTACTCACTCCGATTCGCCATCTGGGGCTCGGAATACCATTCCTCCCACGCCTACATCGAGCGGGAAGGTGAGCGCCTGCGCAACGTGCAGGCCGTGATCAACTTCGACGAGACCGGAACCGGCGCCGAGCGTGATGCCATCTACTTCGAGTCGAACGAGGTTCCCTGGAACGAAAACCTGCTCCGCACGTTCGAGCGAGTCGCCGGCGACTACGCGAAGCGCCACGGCTTCTGGACGGAGTACACCACGAACCCGTCACAGGGCGGCACCGACTCGTACGCGTTCCTCCCCAGGCAGTACAAGGGCAAGGCCTACACCAGCCTGCAGATCCCCGCGACCACGATTTACACGGCGGCGTGGGACAAGCTGGCGGAGCTGCCGCAGACGCCCGGCTGGGAATCTCCGGGGACGCCGGACCCCAAGAACCTGAAAATTGATTACTCGCTCTACTACCACTCATCGGGTGACACCCCCGAGAACACGACCGAGCGCGAGCCTCACAACATGGTGAAGGCCGTGAAGGTCACCGGGCTGGTGCTGCTCAGACTGAACCGCTGAGACGTCCCACGCGTCGGCCCGATTTACTCGAAGCCGATCCGCAGATCCGCGACGAGCGGCAGGTGATCGGACGCCATCAGCGCGGTTCGGGTACGCACCAGTTCCATGCCGCGCACTTCCACCCGACCCTCGTAGTAGATGTGGTCGAGGTGCAGCACCGGAAAGATGCCTGGATAGGTGCGCCGGCGCTTCAGGTGCGCGTAGATGTCGATGCTCTCGAACAGCGAGCTGAGTGTGCTGGTGGCGAGGCCTCGCAGCCACTCGTTGAAGTCGCCGAGAATGATCTTCGGCCCCTGCACCCGACGGTCGTGGACGAACGAGGCCAGGCGGGGCGCCTGGTAACGGCGCTCGAGCACTGCCGTGCCCAGGTGGACGTTGTAGATGTGCAGCGGCAGGGGACCGCCGACGTCGAGATCGGCGCGCTGGCAGCCGCGCGCCTCGCAGGTGCGCCACGTCAGCTCGTACTGGCTGTGGTGCACGATCGGAAAGCGGCTGAGCACGACGTTGCCGAAGAGGTGATTACGCAGGTGCCTCACCGGCGCCATCACCCATCCCATGCCCAGCGCGGCGCCCAGCTCTTCCGCCTGGCCGGCGCCCGCAGGACCGGCGCCGATGACCTCCTGCAAAGCCACCACGTCCGCATTCATTGACCGGATGACCTCGGCGATCCGTGACGGCAGCGTCCGGCGGTCCATCCCGCGACAGCGGTGCACGTTGTACGTGGCGATACGCAGGTCGACTTCCCGACGCGGGCGTTCGCCCGTCATGGCCGGCGGCCCTTCCTCACTGCTGTCGCTCCAGGATCCAGACAAATGGCCCCACGATCTTTTCCCAGATGGGGCGCCGCCGCCATGCGTCCAACGTCACCTCCCGACTGTCGTTCAGGTCCTGCTCGAAATCCTTCAGCAAGCGCGCGGCCACTTCCGGGTCCCGCATCGCCAGGTTCACCTCGTCGTTGTGCTCGAACGATCGGTTGTCGATGTTGGTCGTTCCCAGCACTGCCCATACGTCGTCCACGAGCAGGACCTTGGCGTGCGTCATCGTGGCGCGATACTCGAATATCCGGATGCCGGCTTCGAGGAGCGGCCCCCACATCCGCCGGCTCGCCAGACGCACCCAGCGCTGGTCCGTGATCCGGCCGGGCACGATGACGGTGACCTTGACGCCGCGGCGGGCGATCTCCATGAGCGCCCGGCGCAGCGCGCGGTCAGGCAGAAAGTAGGGGGTCGTGATGAGGATGCTGCGGTCGGCCGCCTCCATCAGGAGCTGAAACGCGACGCGCGAAGCGGTGGCGCGATCCGAGGGGGAACTCTTCACCACGAACGCCGTCGTCTCGCCCGCCGGCGTCAGGCTCGGGAAGTAACTCGGACCGGTCAGGATCTCGCCGCAGCATTCGAGCCAGTTCTCGGCAGCCACGCCCTGCAGCGCGGCGACCACCGGGCCCTCGACCCGCGCCATCGTATCGCGCCAGGGCCGCCGCTTCGTCGGCCGCCAGCTGGGGAACGCCCACCAGTCAGCCACGCCCGCGCCGCCGATGAACGCCACGCGCCCGTCCACGACGAACAGCTCGCGGTGAGTGCGGTTGTTCAGGCGTGCGAGCGAATACCACCGGATGCGTTGGTACGCCTCGACCCGGCAGCCGGCGTGCCGCAGCCGCCGCAGGGGCCGGCCCCACAGGTTGAAACTGCCGATGGCATCGACCACGAGCGTGACGGTCACCCCCGCGCGAGCGCGCTCCGACAAGGCCTCGATGAACTGGTCGGCAATCCGCCCGGGCTGGAAGATGTAGCACTCGATGTGGATCGAGTGCTCCGCGGAGGCAAGTGCCTCCAGCATCGCGGGATAAAAGGCCGGGCCGTTGGTGAAGATCGCCACGCGGTTGCCGTGGTGGAGCGGGGCCTGGCAGGTCGACTGCAGCGTGTAGAGGAAGTCCTGCGCGTGCACCGACGTGCGCTGGGCGAGGTGATAGTTGATGCTCGGCGTGAACAGGAAGACGAGGATGAGCCAGACGAGGAAGATCGCCCCGGCGGTGGCAAGCCAGAACATCAGCGCGGAGGTGCGTGCCGGCGCGCGGCCCGGACAACCCATCCGCGGCCGAGCGGCGCCATGTACGCGGGTCGGGGAAGCCTCACGGGGGCCATGGGGATATCATAGTCGGATGCCGGGTCGTCCGTACGTGCTCTCCGCCGTCGTCGCGATGTCCCTGGGCCTCGGCGCCTGCAGGCCCGCGCAGCCGCCGATCTCCATCCGTGAGGGCACGATGAAGATCGAGAACAGGACGACCGACGAGTGGCGAAACGTACGGATTGTGGTCAACCATCACTTCGGCGGCGGCGCCCCGTCGCTCGCTGCGGGAGGCCGTCTCGATGCGCCCCTCCGTTTGCTGCAGACCGGGCACGGTCAGAAGTTCAACCCTGTACGCCAGCCGGTTTTTCGCGTTGAAGTCACCGCCACCACCGCCGATGGCCGGCCCGTCCGGATCCTCTGGCCCGAGGATGCCGACGACCAGGCAAAGTGAGGAAGCACCCATGGCCCTGAAATCCGAGTTCTCGACGACGTGCCCGTGCTGTGATGCGACGCTGGTCATCGACGTCAATCTGCGTCGAATAGTACGGCACGAGACGCCTGTGCGTGGCGACCGACCGGAGTTGAGCGATGCGCAGCGCATCCTGACCGAGGCGGCGGCGCGGCGCGAAGCGGTGTTCCAGGAATCGTTCGCGGCTGAGAAGACCCGCGGCGATGCGCTGTCGAAGCGCTTCGAGGAGGCGCTCCGCCAGGCGAATACCGAGCCCATCACCAAGCCCACCCGGGACTTCGATCTGGACTGACCGTTACCACGCCCGGCGCGGCAGCTCTGACCAACGATCCCGCCCGGCGAAGTCGATTGGCCGGCGGTCGGGATGGCGCTGCTTGAATGCCACATATTTCGCACGCAACCTGTCGATCCGGCGGTCCGAGATCCGGATGGCCCTGTGCGGCAGATCCAGCAGCATTCGTTCGACCTTCCAGACGTTTTTTTCAGACAGCCGCCAGTCATAGTCGTCGAGCAGCCGGAGATCGGCCACCGCGTAGCCCGTGATACGGCCGGAATAGTCCACGTACGGATCCACATAGCTGAGCGCCAGCGCGCGAGGCGTGGCAAACACCGGTCGGCGGCCGTGCAGCCCGGGATCCCGTGAGCGGCCGATGGATCCCCACCGCCCCCGTGTCCGAAAGATGAAGAGGACGTGGTCCAGCTCGTCGATCGATTCGAAACTGAGGACCAGCGGGGGATAGCCGTGCTGCTCGAGGATCACGGCCGCGGCCAGCGCGGCTTCCAGGCAGTGGGCCGTGCGATGCCGCAGCACGCCCCGGAAACTGCGCAGCTTCGCGCGCTCGGGCGGCGGCTCGGTGTTGTACGGCAGCGCGTTGAGGTAGCGCTGGACGGCGCCTGGAGTCGCCAGTCGCCCGATCAGCCGCCGTTCGGCCGCTGTGAATGGCGGCGAGCTGTCAGGCACCCGCGGCCCGCATCGCCTGGAGAAGCTCGGTCGGCGTCCAGTCGTTCCCGCTGAAGATCGTCACAATCCGTCCCTGCGGATCGATGACCGCCGTTCGCAGGTTGTGGATGATCTCCACGTCGTCCGGATTGTCGCGGATGGTGGTGACGCCGAACCGCGCCGAGAACGGGTCGAGGTGTTCGCGGTCACCAGTCACGAAACGCCAGCGCGCCGGATCCGCGCCGACGCGCCTGGCGTGCGCGTCGAGGACGTCAGGCGTGTCGAATTCCGGATCGAAGGAGATCGAGACCAGCTGCGCACGCGCCGCCAGGCGCGGATCCCTCCCGAGCTCACGCTGAACCACGGCAAAGTGCCGGTCCATCAACGGGCAGAAGGTGGGAATCGGACATCGCGTGTATATGAACGTGACGGCCACCACCCTACCGCGCCAGTCCGACAGCCGGAGTGGACGGCCGGATTGATCGAGCAGGAGGACGTCGGGCGCTTCGTCGCCGGGCGCCACGATCGGCATCGCGGCTCCCGGGGGTGGTTCGGGTTCCGTGAGGGCGACATGGCCAATCGCTTCCACGCTCGCAAGGTACGCGTCGGTATCGCTCACCACCAGGGTCGCCCGGACGAGATCTCCCGGACGCCGCCCATCGAGCACCCCCGCCTCACGCACCCTGAACGGCATCGTCATCGCGGGCATAAAGCCCTGGATGTCGTCATGGCGAATCGTGAGTTCCTGGCGATCGGCATTGACGGCCAGCACCTGGCCGCGGAGTTCGTACTGGCGTTCGCTCCTCGAGCAGCCGAGCGCTGAGAGGCACAGTAGAAGGAAGATGGCGACCGGCCGGCGCATGGAACCACTCTAGCTCGGCTAGTCGAGCACGTAAAGACGGTGACGGTCGAGCTGGCCCACGGGCCCGGATGACGGCACGCGTTCTGCTATACTCGCCGCCGAAGAGAGAGCTCGCCGGTGCCTGAGCCGATCGCCGTGATCCACACGCAGACAGAAACGCGAGCTTTCCCAGAGGGCGCGACCCGCCGCGCACGGGTCACCTCCTAAACGGCAACGCGCGCGGGGCCAGGAGCAACAGAGAGCATGGGCAGTAGATTGTACGTCGGCAACCTTCCGTATTCCGCCACCGAGGATCAGCTGACCGAGCTGTTCAGCCGTGTCGGGAAGGTCGAAACCGTCCGCGTCATGCGCGACATGGCCACCGGTCGCGCGCGGGGCTTCGCCTTCGTCGACATGGGGTCCGACGAAGACGCACAGAAGGCGATCAGCGAATTCCACGAGCAACCGATGGATGGCCGGGCGCTGGTGGTCAACGAAGCGCGCCCGAGGGCAGAAGGAGGCTTCGGCGGTGGCGGCGGCCGGCCGGGCGGCGCCCGTGGGGGTGGTGGCGGCAGGTCCCACGATGACGAGGACTTCGCCGGCGGCAGGCGCAAGGAACCCCGGTGGTAGCACTCAGAACGCAGAATGTAGAACTGAGAACACCCTAGCACACAGAACGTGGAACGCGGGATGCCTCAACGGGCCGGTCCTCGGCACGTTGTGTGTTCCAAGGTTCTGAATTTCACGGCTCATCGACCACCCAGCCGTCGCGGAGCTGCACGATGCGGCTGCCGTACTCCGCGTTGGCTTCCGAGTGCGTGACCTGGATGATGGTCGTGCCCGTCTCGTTCAGCTTCCTGAACAGCTCCATGATCTCCTTGCCCTGGCTCGAGTGCAGGTTGCCCGTCGGCTCGTCGGCGAGGATGACCTTCGGATTCGAGATCACCGCCCGCGCCACCGCGACGAGCTGCTGCTGACCGCCCGACAGCTGGTTCGGGTAGAGGTCCTTCTTGCCGACAATCGCGAACTTGTCGAGGATGTCGCAGACCATGCTTTCGCGTTCGGCTTTCTTGATGTCGCGGTACGACAGGGGGATGTCCAGGTTCTCGTACACCGTCAGGTGATCCAGCAGGTGATAACTCTGGAAGACGAAGCCGATGTGCTGCTTGTGCAGCTTTGCGCGGTCTTTCGCGCCGAGCCGGTGCACAGGCTGGTCGAGGAAGTAGTAGTCGCCCGTCCACGCACTGTCGTGCATGCCGACGATATGGAGCAGCGTCGACTTGCCGGCGCCCGACGGCCCCATGATGGAGATGAACTCCCCCTCCTTGACGTCCATGGTGATGCGCCGCAGCACATACGTGCGGCTCGTGCCGTGGGCATAGGACTTCTCGAGGTTCCGGAGCCCGATCAGGGCGTTCGGCGCCAGCGTGCCCTCCGGCTGGAACTCGGGCTGCGCGGCGGGGGTCGATCTGCTGAAAAACGCCATGGTCTGAACCTTCCGTGGGAGAGTGTCTCGTGTTAGACGGGAGCGCCGCGTGACTGGTTGCGGATGATTATAGCTACGGACCAACACTGATGATACGGATTGAGAACGAAGCCAGACTGGTGGAGAAAAACGGAACGAATCGCGCCAGCCCTGCCGCCCGCCAGCGGGTGACAGGGGTCGGCAGCAATACCGCGCTGGCAAGGGTGGCTGCCGCGACAGCCCCCAGGGCCAGACCCCATCCGCTCGCGGCGCCCTCCGTGAGTACCAGCCAGGCGACGCTGAAGAGTAACAGGCGCGCGATCATGTCGTCACCAGCCAGGGGTGAAGCTGCCGGCGGGCCGCCGCGCGCCGTGAAGTCCTGCCAGACCATGACGAGTTGCCCGGGCGCCTCGTAAGGGAGCGGACGGAGCAGCAGGGCATTGACGACCGTGAAAATGGCGGTGGTGGCCCCGATGCCGAGCGCGATGGTGAGGACCGCGACTGCCGTGAACCCTGGGGCCTTCAGCAGCGTGCGACAGGTGTAGCGAATGTCGTCGATTCTGAAGTCAACCTCGACGCTGTGCCAGCCAATGTCGTGCCGATCCCGGTCGGAAGCCGCACGCTTCACGCAGGCTGCAGTTTAGCGCTTATCGCACGCCTCGTGTCCCCGACGCTGGTGTTCGGCCCCGGACACCCGCGTCCCACTGCGGCACAAGCCCGGGCAATCGTTCGGCAGCCGGCATCCCGTCGGCCTCACGGCGCGCGCCGCGAGGCTTGATAGTAGACTCGGACCGAGCCCCGGATGGGGCCGGAAGCCCTGAACGGCTGTAAGGGGCTGGCTATTCACCTGTTTGCAGGAGGTCCGCAGGATGCAGTGCAAGATGGTCTGTCCAGGCATCGCCGGCGTCGCCGCCATCCTTTTCGCCGTAGCCCCCCCGGTCATGGGGACGCAGGCGCCTTCAGAGCCCATCGTGGTTCAAAGCGGTTTGCGGTCTCCGGAGTCGGCGCTCCACGATGTTGCTGCCGACGTCTATCTCGTGTCGAACATCAGCGGCAATCCGAGCGAGAAAAACGGGCGCGGCTTCATCACGCGCGTGGCGCCAGATGGGCAAGTGGCGCAACTGAAATGGATCGACGGCGAGCAGGAGGGCGTGACGCTGCATGCGCCGAAAGGGATGGCCCTGCGAGGGGAAACGTTGCTCGTCGCCGACATCGACGCGATCCGGCTCTTCGATCGCGCCAGCGGCAAGCCGATGGGTGTGTGGCCAGTAGAAGGCGCCACCTTCATGAATGCCATCGCCGTCGGCGCCGACGGCATCGTCTACGCCACCGATACCGGTATCGATCTGACCACTGGCGAGCCGAAACCGACCGGCACGGCCGCGATCTACCGCTTCGACCAGGCCGGCAAGCCCACGGTGGTTGCGCGGGGACAGGAACTGCAGGGCCCAAACGGAATCCTGGTCGTGGCCGATGGCCTCACGGTCGTCGAGTTCCTGTCCAACCGCGTGCTGCGTGTCGCTCCGGACGGCACGGTTTCAACGCGGTTCACCCTCCCGGACGGAGGCCTCGACGGTGCCGTACGCCTCGCGGATGGCAGCCTGTTGATCTCGAGCTGGGGGGCCAATGCCGTGTACCAAGTCGACCCGCAGGGCAAGGCCACGGCTATCGTCAAGGACGTACCCGCGGCTGCCGATCTCGGCGTGGACATCACGCGCGGGCGGCTGCTCATTCCGCAGCTCACGGAGGACACGCTGCGGATCGTGCCGCTGCCGCAGGCTCGCTAAAGACAGAACCCGCCGGGTTGCTGCTGGCTCGCGGCGACGAGTCCCTGGAAGCGTGATGCGTCACCTAAGTCCCTGGCTGGGCATCCCGGCTCGCTGGGTTGCTCCTTCCAGGGGACTAGGGTTTCACGGTCGAGAAGACCTGCGTCTGGCCCGCGCGGTCGAACGTCATCACGGTGTACGGCCGGGGCGTGACCCCCGGGACCTCCATACCCGGCGAACCCAGCGGCATGCCGGGCACGGCGAGGCCCGCCACGGCGGGCCGCTCCTTGAGGAACCGCAGCACCTCACGTGCGGGGATGTGCCCTTCGATGGCGTAGCCATCGATAAGCCCGGTGTGGCAGGAATGCATGGCCGGCGGAACCCCGTGCTTGGCTTTGAGGGTGTCCAGCTCGGCCTGGCTGACGTCCCGGGCCGTTACCTGGAAGCCGGCAGCGCGCATGTGATCCACCCACTTGGTGCAGCACCCGCACGTGGGGGTCTTGTACACGTCCATCGCGAGGACGTGCGGCTGCGCCGGCTGGCGCTGGGCGTGCACCGCGTAGGCCCCGCCGGCCACCACCCCGATGACACCCAGCGTGAGCGCCAGAATCTTCATAGTTCTTGTTGGCATCAGCCTATTCTAGTCCCCTGGACGCGTGATGCGTCATATAAGTCCCGGGCGGGGCACCCCGGCTCGCGGCGTTGCTCCTCCCTTACATAGGCCCACCATGCGCGGTCGTCGCGCCTTGCGATCCGGACGCCGCGCTCCGGGACCTATCAGCCCGTGGTGAAAGTCTGGCTGCATTCGACGGGCGATGCATCCCCGCGGGCTGCGTTGCTCCTCCCTTAAATACGCGCAGTATTCTCGGTCGTCGCGCCTTGTCCGCGGGGCGCCTCGCCCGTCTCGGTGCGACGCCAGACTTTCACCACGGGCTGCTATGCAACGCATCACGCTTCCAGGGGATAGCAGCCCATCACCCGGTGTTTCGCATCCCCGCTGCGATACCGTTGACGGTCATCATGAATGCGTGCCCGAGCTGCGGGTCGGGATCATCGCCGTGTTCCCGGAGTCGACGGAGCAGCTCGATCTGCACGAGGTTGATCGGATCGACGTACGGGTTACGAACATCGATGGATCGGCGCAGCACGGCGTTGTGCGCGAGCAGCCGGTCGCTGCCGGTCACATCCAGCAGCACCTGGGCGGTCTCAGCCAGCCGGCGGCGCAAATCGACACCCATCGACTGGAGCTCCGCGGGCACGAGCCGCCGATCGTACTCTTCCGCAATTCGCGCATCGGCTTTGGCGAGCACCATCTCGATCAGGTCCAGCGTCGAACGGAAGACGGGCCACTCCCGGTACATGGTACGAAGCAGGCTTCGGTCCCCCTCGTGGATGGCGGCCGCCAGCGCCTCGCCGGACCCGAGCCAGGTCGGCAGCAACAGGCGGGTCTGCGTCCAGGCAAAGACCCAGGGGATGGCTCGCAGGGACTCGACACCGCCGGCGTCTCCTTTCCTGGGACGACGTGCCGGCCGGCTGCCGATCGGAAGCGTCGCCAGTTCGGGCTCCGGCGTGGCGGCGCGGAAGTACGGCACGAATGCGGGGTGTTCATGGACGATCGCGCGGTAGGTGGCGCGAGCGGTCACAGCCAGCCTGTCCATCGTCTCGCGCCAGGACGAGGGGAGCGTGACGGGTGGCGTGAGCGTGGCGTCGAGCGCGGCGGTTGTGTAGACCTCGAGCGTGCGGAGCGCGATATCCGGCAGGCCGAACTGGGCCTGAATCATCTCGCCCTGCTCCGTCACCCGCAGGCGTCCCTCGACCGAGCCAGGCGGCTGAGACTGGATGGCGAGGTAGGTGGGCCCTCCGCCGCGGCCCACGCTGCCGCCCCGCCCGTGAAACAGCGTCAGCTCCACCCCTGCCCGGCGGCACACGTCGACCAGCGCTTCCTGAGCGCGATACAGCGCCCAGTTCGCGGAGAGCCGTCCGCCATCCTTCGCGGAATCCGAATAGCCGATCATCACCTCCTGTGAGTCGCCAATCCGCGCCCGGTACCACGGGATCGACAGCAACGCGCTCATCGTGTCGGCGGCGGCGCCCAGGTCGTCGAGCTGCTCGAAGAGCGGGACCGTGCGGAGATGACAGCCGGCCAGCTGCTGGAGCAGTTCCACTGCGAGCACGTCGGAGGGTGCCTGCGCCATGGAGATGACGTACGCGCCGAAGGATTCGGGCGATAGCGAGGCCGCCGTACGGAACGTTTCGATGACGTCGCGGTCCTCAGGACCCAACGCATCGGCCTCGGGCCATCGCAACAGGGGCCCCTCGCCGGTGAGGGCCCGGATCAGAAACGCCTGGCGTTCTTCTTCCGGCCAGGACGTGTAGGCGCCGCCGCCGTGCGGCGTGGTGACGGAATCGAGCACCGCGGCATGCCGTGCCGCGTGCTGCCGCAGGTCGAGTCGAACCAGCGTCAGGCCAAACGCCGCCGTACGGCGCAGGATGTCCGCGAGCCGGCCGCTTGCGACGACCTGCTGCCCGGTGTCGACGAGAGAGTCGTAGCAGAGCCGCAGGGGTTCGATGAGTTCGTCGATCGAGAGATACGGCTCGGCCTGGTGCGGGGAGCTCGCGTCGGGGCGAGCCGATGCCGTCGCGTCGGCGGCCAGTTCCCGGCCGAGGATGTCGCGGGTGACCCGCAGGCGATCGCGCACCTCGCGGAGCACGGCCCGATAGGGTTCCCTGGCCGCGCCGCTTCGCGCCCGCAGGGCGGCTGTCGCGCTCGTGATCGACAGCTCGTGACGCAAGGCCTCGATCTCGCGTTCGTAGAGGTCCGCCGCCATCCACCGGGAAATCACGCAGGCGAGGCGGGTCGTCTCCGGAGTGACGTTCGGGTTGCCGTCCCGATCGCCGCCAATCCACGAGCCGAAACGGATCGGTGCGGCATCGAGCGGCAGCGTCCGTCCGGTGAAGTGCTGGAGCGCGCGATCGAGCCCGCGAAGGTAGCGTGGCAGCGCGTCCCAGAGCGTCTGCTCGAACACGAGCAGCCCGCCGATGATCTCGTCGCGCGGCGTGGGACGCTCCGGCCGGATCTCCTCGCTCTCCCACGCCGTGGTGATTTCGCGCCGGAGGTCCTGCACCACCTCGTCCTGCTCGACGGGCGTGAGGTCCGGCCGGTCCCGGCGCGCGAGAGCTTCCGCGATGCGCAGGTGCTTCTGGACGAGCGTCCGCCGGACGATCGCGGTGGGATGGGCGGTCAGTACCAGTTCAATCCGCATCGAGGCGACGCTCTGATAGAGAGCGGCCGGGTGAGTTCCGCGCCGCAGCAGGCGGTCGAACGCCTCCTCGCAGGACGCCGGCTGCGGCCCGGCCGCGGGATTTCGCTGATACTGGCGGCGACGCCGGATTCGATGGTGCTGCTCGGCGATGTTCGCCAGTGCGAGAAAGTGCGAGAACGCGCGTGCGACCGGAACGGCGTCCGCGACGGGAAGATCCGCCAGGTCCTCGGAGAGGGCAGAGAAGTCGTCGGTGCCGGTCCGACCTCGCTTGGATCGCGCCCGCACACGCTCGACCGTATCGAAGAGTGCCTGCCCGCCGCGCAGCTGCAGCGTTTCGCCGAGCAGATCTCCCAGCAACCGCACATCGTCACGCAGCGGCTGGTGCGGATCGGCCATGCCTGATTATGGTGTCAATCGGGCGCACTGTGACAGGGAGTCACGAGCGTCATGCGGCCGGCTTCAATCTCGCCGCAAAGCCCGCCGGGCGCGGATAGGCATTGATCTTGAAGCCAGTTTCGGGGTACGAACGTCCAAAGGTCCGAATGCTGACTTGTGCCACAACCGTGTTGCTCGTGGGCGCGCTCCTCCAGGCGCCCCAGCCGTCTGCTCCTCCGGCGGGAACTCAACAGGGCATGGCGTCAGCGCCGCAGCCCGCGGCGGAACAGCCTCCAGCCGAGCAGCCCCCGGCGCTGGATCCAGAGGATCTGCCGTTTTCGCTGGGTCGCATCCAGAAAGCCATGGCGCGCCCCTCCACCGTTCGACTGGAACTCGACCGACCTGTTTTCCGGACAGAAGTGATTGGGCGAAAGCCCACTATCGAGGACATTCTTGGGCCGGACTTTGCGCGGGGCGCAGCCAGTCACGGCGGGATGACCCACCAGGAATTCCTGAACATGGTCACGCCGAAGGACGTGCAGGGGTACGCCGCGTTTTCGAACGGGGAAGCGCTGACGGTCGCCGCCACGTCCTTCGTCATGCAGTGGGCGCTGCAGCGCGCCGTGCAGCGGTTCGAGGATGCGAATACCGA
>JACCRT010000055.1 GCA_013813355.1 Acidobacteriota bacterium
ACGGCGCTGACGGTCCTGCTCTTCGCGGCGGTCATCTTCGCTGAAAGCGGCTTCGAGAACACGCCGCTGATGGTGGTGGTGATTGTCGCAATCATCACGCCCGTGCTGTTCGTCTTCCTGCGGTTCGGGCTCGTCTCCCTCGTCATGGTCCTGCTCGTGAACCAGGTTCTCGCCAACTCGCCACTCACCGCGGACCTCGCGCAATCGCACGCCGCGATCGGGGTCTGGACGCTGCTCGCGCTGCTCGCGCTCGCCTGGTGGACGTTTCACCTGTCGAAGGCCGGACGCGGGATGTGGAAGGGACTGGCGGGCGGCTCCTGATACACCGCGCGTCAGTCACGGCACCGCGCGCGAGCGCCCTGCTACGTCCTGGCCCGCCGCCGGACGTGCAGCCGAACGGGTGTCCCGATGAGGTTGAACGTTTCGCGCAGTTGATTGACCAGGTAGCGCTGATACGAGAAGTGAAATTCCGTCGCGACGTTCGTGAAGAGGAGGAACGTTGGCGGCGCCACGCTTTTCTGCGTGGCGTACATGATCCGGACTTCGCGCTTCCCCGGGCTCGCCGGAGGATGCGCGGCGGTCACCGTCTGGATGAACCGATTCAACTCGGCCGTGGGGACGCGTCGCATCCGTGCCTCGGCGACCTTGTCGATCGTTTCGAGCACCTTCGGCGCCCGCTCGCCGGTCAGCGCCGAGATGTGGAGGATTGGCGCAAAGTCGAGGAACTTCAACTGTTGCCGCAGCCGGTCGTCGAAGTCCTTCGAGAAGTTCGTGCCCTGGCCCTTCATCAAATCCCACTTGTTCGCGACGATGACGATCCCGCAACCCGCTTTTTCGGCCTCGCCGGCGATGGCGGCGTCCTGGTCGGTCACCCCCTCGGTCGAATCAATCAGCAGAACCGCCACGTCCGCCTGGTCGATGGCGCGCTTCGACAGCACGACGCTGATCGACTCGATCTGGCCGCCGCGGGCCACGCGGCCGGGACGCCGGATGCCGGCCGTATCCACGATGCGGAAGGTGCGTTTGTGCCACTTCAGGACGGCGTCCACGGCGTCCCGGGTGGTGCCGGGTATTTCGCTGACGATGGACCGTTCTTCCTTCAGCAACCGGTTGAGCAGCGATGACTTGCCGACATTCGGCCGCCCGACGATGGCCACTGCCGTTTCCTCGGGATCGTCGAGGGTGCGGCCCTTGTTGCGGACGGAGGGGAAAAGCCGGATGACCTCGTCGAGCAGGTCGCCCACGCCCTCGCCGTGCTCGGCGGCAATCTCGGTGATCGGCTCGAAGCCGAGCTGAAAGAACTCGACGAAGCGCCCCCTGGCGCGCTTGTCGTCGGTCTTGTTGACCGCGATGATCACCGGCGCGTCCTGGGCGTGGAGGCGCGCGGCAATTTCGTGGTCCCCCGGCACGAGACCTTCGCGGCCATCGACCACGAAAATCACGACATCCGCCATCGCGAGGCCTCGCTGCCCCTGCACCACCACCAGCTCGTGGAGCGGATCCTCGCTCGCCCCGAACAAGCCGCCGGTGTCGACCAGCGAGAACTCATGCCCCTGCCACTCGGCCGCCTCGGCGATCGTGTCCCGCGTAGTCCCGGCGATGGCGGTGACGATGGAACGCCGGGTATTGGTAATGCGGTTGAAAAGGGTGGACTTCCCCACGTTGGGTCGGCCCACCAGCACGACCGTAGGGCCGGCTCCGGCGCGTCTCAGGGGCATGATCGAAGTCTATTTAGCAGCGGGCTTGACAGTGTAAGTCCAGCAAATTATAGTAGTTACAAATTCTGAGGAGCGCCTAAGCATGATCAAGGTCGACATCGTCAACGAGGTGTCCAAGAGTGCCGACATCACCAAGGTCAAGGCCGAGGTGGCGGTGGACGCCGTGTTCGACGCGATGCGCCTTTCGATGCAGCGCGGCGAGCGAATCGAACTGCGCGGCTTCGGCGTCTTCCAGGTGAAACCCCGCAAGCGCGGCATCGGCCGCAACCCGCGAACCGGAAAAGAAGTCCGCATTCCTCCCGGCCGGACCATCCGGTTCAAGCCCGGTAAAGACCTCCAGAACATCGGGGGCTGATTGGCCTATCCGACTGAGGGTCCGGAGCTTCCGGCGCCCTACTCGTACGCTGAACCGTTGCGGCCGCCCGTGCCCCCGGCCCGGCGGAAGTTTCAGGGCCGTACCGGCCTGCACCTGCTGCTTTTCTTCCTGACGCTTGCGACGACCACGCTGGTCGGTGCAGACCATTATGCCGCCTTCCAGTCCGACTTCGGCAGGCAGCCGGTCGCCTTCGGTTGGGCCCTGTTGTGGAACGGGCTCTGGTACAGCCTCACCATCCTCGGAATCCTGGGGGCGCACGAGATGGGGCACTATCTCTACTGCCGCAGGTACGGTGTCGATGCGACGCTGCCCTACTTCATCCCGCTGCCGCCCATCATCTTCCTGACCGGGACGCTGGGCGCCGTGATCCGGATTCGCAGCCCCTTCCCGACCAAGGCCATTCTCTTCGACATCGGGATCGCCGGCCCGATCGGCGGCATGCTCGTCCTGGTGCCAGCCCTGTTCTACGGACTCACGCTGTCGCCCCTCGTGCCCGAACCTACCGGCGAGGGCGTGCTGCTCTTCCTGGGCGAGCCCCTGCTGTTTCAATGGGCCACCGCCTGGGTGGCCGGGCCGATCCCCGAGGGCTACACAATCAACATGCACCCGATGGTGTTCGCGTGCTGGTTCGGGCTCCTGGCGACCGCGTTGAACCTGTTGCCATTCGGCCAGCTGGACGGCGGCCACATCGCGTATGCGGCGCTCGGCCGGCATTCGTGGATTGTTTCCGCGATGACACTCGTCGTGGTGGTCGTCCTGGCGGTGCAGTCGATGAGCTGGATCGTGTTTGCCGTCCTGCTCCTCGTCATGTGGCGGTTCGTCGGGCTCGGTCATCCTCCCCCGCTGAACGACCACGAACCCATCGGCCGCGGCCGGCTCGGGCTCGCCGTGTTCGCGGCGCTGATGTTCGTGGTCTGCTTCACGCCCCGGCCCATCGAGATCAGCGATCTCGTGCCCGTGACGCGCGGCGGCACCACCGCTGCGGCCAGCAACAACCCCTGACCGTTGTCCCAGCGGAACGGGCCTTCACAGCACCGACATCGGATCGACATCCACCATCGTTCGTCGTCTGATCTCTGGCCGTTCGGCCAGCACGTTCTGGAGCGCTTCGCGCATCGAGGTGCGGTGCGTGCCCTTGAGAAAGAACTGGGCGCGGTACTCCCCTTTCAATCGGCTCAGCGGTGCCTGGGCAGGGCCGAGGACGCGGTACGGATGCCCGCCCCAGCGCAGGGCCGTCACCAGCTCGCCGGCGTCCTGCATCGCGGCCTCCTGGGTTCGCGCCTTGACGATCGCATTGATCATGGCAACCGCCGGCGGATACTTCATCGATTGCCGGAAGTGCAGTTCGTCCTTGTAGAAGGCGGCGTAGTCCTGCCGGCACGCATGACGGATGCTGTAGTGTTTCGGGTAGAGCGTCTGGACGTACGCCTCGCCCTTGATCTCGCCGCGGCCGGCGCGGCCGGCGACCTGGGTGAGAAGCTGGAAGGTCCGTTCTGCCGCCCGGAAATCAGCGAGGCCGAGGCCGACGTCCGCCGAAATCACGCCAACCAGAGTGACACGAGAAAAGTCGTGCCCCTTGGCAATCATCTGCGTGCCCACCAGGACGTCGATGTGGCCGGCCGCGAAGCGCGAAAGGAGCTCGACGATCGCCCCCTTGCGGCGGATCGTGTCGCGGTCTACCCGAGCGACGCGGGCGGTCGGCAGCGCTTCGAGGATGGCGGCTTCGACCCGCTCCGTGCCAAAGCCCAGCTGCTCGAGGTACGGCCCCGCGCAGTTGGCGCATGTCTTCGGCAACCCGGCGCTGTGGTTGCAGTAGTGGCAGCGCGCGCGGCGAATCGCGCGGTGAACCGTCAGCGACACGCTGCAGTTCGGGCACTCGAGCGTGGACGCGCACTGGCGGCAGAAGATGGACGTCGCATACCCGCGGCGGTTCAGCAGCACGATGGCCTGTTCCTTCCGCTCGAGCCTGTCGACCAGCGCCTGGCAGAGCGGCGCACTGAGGATGACGTCCGGCCCGCCCTTGGCGAACTCCTCGCGCATATCCACGATCCGGACGTCTGCCATCGGCCGATCGAGCACGCGCCGCTCGAGCGGAATGAGGATATAGCGGCCGCTCTGCGCGTTGTGATAACTCTCCATCGCGGGCGTCGCCGACCCGAGCACCGCCAGCGCACCGGCCTGCCGTGCGCGCACGATCGCGACATCGCGCCCGTGATAGCGCGGGCTCTCCTCCTGCTTGTAGGACCCGTCGTGCTCCTCGTCCACGACGACGAGGCCCAGCGCATGGACCGGGGCGAACACGGCCGACCGGGTGCCGACGACGACGTCGACGTCCGCGCGACGGATACGCTGCCACTGATCGTGCCGCTCGCCGTCCGAGAGGCCGCTGTGCTGAATGGCCACGCGGTCGCCGAACGTCACCCGGAAGGCCGCCGCAATGGCCGGGGTGAGCGCAATCTCGGGCACCAGGATCAGCACGCCGCGCCCCTGCCGCGTGACGTCCTCGGCAAGGCGCAGGTAGAGCTCGGTCTTGCCGCTGCCGGTCACCCCGTGCAGCAGCGCCGTGTGAAACGCCTTCTCCGAGGCAAGCGCCTGCAGGCGGGTGAACGCCTTCGCCTGCTCGCTGGTGAGGTCGAAGCGCAGGCGTGTTCCCGCCGGGAGCGCCGCACCGGACCCGAACGGGTCCCGCTCGACCCGGCGGCGGGCGATGGTCACCAGGCCGAGGTCCGACAACCGTTTCAGTGTCGCGGCGCTGATGCCCCGCGCGTCGAGGGCCGGCGTATCGATCCCGTCCGGGCTGCCTTTCAGGATGTCGATCGCCTCGCGTTGCCGAGCGCCCAGGCGCACCGGTGAGAGGTCGTCGCTGCCCTGCGCCGTCAGGCGGGCCACGCGAACGGTGTGAAAGGCGGACGCGCTTCCCTTGAGCGGGCGCGTGATCTCGACGAGACCGTCGCGCGCCAGGCCGAGCAGCGCGCCGTGCAGCCCACGCGAGCTCGAGCGGAGCGACTCGACGCGCAAGGCGCCGCTGCCCGTCAGCGCGTCGAGCGCCTGCCGGCGCTGGCCCCGCTCGGTGAGGAGTCGCGCCTCTCCGGCCTCTGTGATCCGCACGTACCGCTCGCTCTCGACGAACGCTCGCGGCGGCATGGCCGTCGCCACAGCTTCCCCGGCTCCGCACGCATAGTAGTCAGCCACCCAGAGCGCCAGCCGCACGATCGGACCGGGCAGAAACGGCGTCTCGTCGAGCAGCTCGATGAGCGGCTTGATGGTGTGATGTGCGCTCCCATCACCATCCGCGGGGACCGCAGCGTCGGTCGCCTCGTCGACGACGACGCCCGTGAGCACCCGGTTGCCCAGCGGGACGAGCACGCGAGTGCCGATGACGGCCCCGCCGAAGCCGTCGGGGACGCTGTAGGTGAGCGGCTCGAGCGAGGGAACAGGAACCGCGACGCGAACGAGGCGCATGCCGGCGGCGCTACGAGGCTGGTGAACTCTGTGGCGAGGCCGGGATCCGGCGGCCGAGGACGCCCAGCGCCCGCTTCAGATCCTCCCAGGCCTCACGCTTGTATCCCGGGCTGCGCAGCAGGAAGGACGGATGGAAGGTCGGAATCAGCGTCGTCCCGCGGTACTGATAGAGCTGCCCGCGCAGCTTCGAGATCGGGGCATCGGACTCGAGCAGGGTCTGTGCGGCGAACGTGCCGAGCGCCACGATGACCTTCGGCTGGATCACCTCGATCTGCCGGAAGAGGAATGGTTGACAGGTCGCGATCTCGTCGCGCTCTGGATTCCGATTGCCGGGCGGGCGGCACTTGATGACGTTGGCAATGTACACCTCGTCGCGGCGGAACCCCATCCCTTCGATCATCTTCGTCAGCAGCTGTCCTGCCCGTCCGACGAACGGTACGCCCTGCGTGTCTTCGTCCGCGCCAGGTGCTTCCCCGACAAACATGATGTCAGCCTCGGGACTGCCCACGCCGAACACGACCTGCTGCCGCCCCTGCGTGTGCAGCTTGCAGCGCGTGCAGTCTCCGATGTCGTCGCGGATAGCGGTGAGGGCCTCAGCGACGGATCGCGCGACGGTGACCGGTACCGCGGTCGCTTCGAGGGGCGCCGGCACTTCCGGGTCGGCAGGCGTGGCCCCCCCGGCCGGATCACTCCGCGACCGATCTCCGTCCCGGCGGCGCCATGCCGCGTCGCGGCTGATGCCGTCCACGCCCAGTTCCTTGAAGAAGCGGAGGTGCTCGATGAGTTGGTCCACCGGGGGATTGTACTCTCAGCGTCACCCTCCGCGTCTCACTTGACGCGGAAGGCGACGAGCGCCTCGGCCTTGTGCTCCGCGCTCAGTGCTTCGACTCGAATCAGGAACTCGCCTTGCGCGATGGAACCCAACGGCAGATCGACTTCATGGTAGCGGCCGGTTGCGCGGATCGGCAGCTCCACGAGCCGGCCGCCGCGCGCGCCGAGCAGCGCCGCCTTGAGTGTGGCACCGGCCGCCGCCAGGCCGAACGGCGCGATACGGATGCGCAGGCGGTCCGTGCGCACGAACTCCCGGGTCGCCGCGGCCGTCCCCGTTCCGGCGTCCAGCGCCTTGACCTCGAGCGGCGTGCGCGCCCGCAGGACGACGGGAGTGCTCAGCGCCAGCGCGGAGTCGCCGGGCTTCGGAATCCCGAGCGTCCGCTGCTCGCGGTCAAGGATGTCCCCATGGGCATTCCTGGTGACTGCGACAATCTGCACGTCGCCGGTCGTTGCCGGGAACGAGACCGACGGTGCGTCCAGCCGGCCCTTGTAAGCCGTCACGCCGTCGATGGTGGCCTCGAGTTCGATCCACGCCGGTTCCTCGGACCCGCTGAAGCCGCTGCGCGGCGCCCAGGCGATGGTCACGGCGGGCTCCCCTTCTTCCGAGGTGAAGCCGGCCCAGAGCTCGATGGGACGGTGCGAACCCTGCGGCGTGAGCTGTGTCAGGGCGGAGGCAACCTGCGTCGGGATACGTGACGCGGCGGTGACCGCCTCGGCACGGGTGAGTTCGTTGACGTGCGGCTGCCAGTAGCCGCTTCGTGCCTGCACGTCCACGCCGCGCTGGTTCACCCGGACATGGACCTTGCGGAAGCGGCCGTCCATGGCGTTCACGGTCGGTTCGTACCCCAGCAGATAGTAGGCGCTTGCGCGCGAGACCACGCGGCGCAGACCGCGCAGCATGTCGTTGGACGCGTACGCCTCAGCACCGGATCCGACGGCGAGCGCGCGCAGGACCTGGCCGCCCATACCGGAACGCCCGACCTGCAGCCCTCGTGGGTCGAAGGCGTAGAGTGCCGTGTTGTTGTGGTTTGCCGTGCGTATGAGGTCGGAGATGACCATCGTGTGGCCGATCGGCCCGAGGCTCTCGGCCATCAGGATGATCGATTTGCGGCCCTCGCGGATCGCACCGAGATGCATGACCACGGCGTTGAGCGCGGATGTCGTGACCTGCGACCTCAACTGCTCCACGTCCCGGCGCGAGCGCAGGTGCTCTTCCTCGACGCGGCTGCGCGGCGGCAGGTAGATGCCCCGGCGTCCCTTCAACGCGTGGATCTGCTCGGCCAGCGCGCGGCGGTCCCGCGTGAAGCGGATGGACTCGAGCGGGGTGAGAGGATCGACAACCGCCACGAGGTCTGTCGGGCCGAAGGCTTCCATGACGAACTGCTTCAACTGTTCCCTGGCGCGCACGGAGCTGGCGAATTCCGAGATGTGGTACTCATCCCAGAAAATCACGAAGACCCGCACGTCGTCGCGGGCCGCCTCGGCCGCGGCATGTCCCGCATGGCGGATGGCGAGGGAATAGTCGTCGGTCGGTGCACCGGTGGCGTCCACGAGCCGAAAGCTCGTGATGGCCTGCGGCCGATCGTCTTCGAACAGCTCGAAGTCGTCGGCGGTCAGCGTACGGACCGGCGTGCCAGCCTTGTCGGTCACGGTCACGTCCACGCGAACGGTGCTGACGCCCGTCCGGAAGACCGGCGGCTGCTGCGACGTGTCAGGCAGGTTCTGCGACGGGGGCGGCTCCTGTCGGGCACCCGCAGCCACCGTCGCAAGGCCCAAGACTAGCAGGACAGCGAGGCGGATTCGCATGCAGGGTTCCCTCCCAGGGACCAACTGGACTCGGCCAACGAAGATTACGCACAGAGATAGCGCAGCTGGCCGGTAATTACAAGCGCCAAGATCGACGGCAGTGAGGCGGAGCGCCGCATGGGCTAGAGCTAGACGGCGGCCAGGAGCCGCTCGGTGCGGTCCAGGATGACGGCCGCCACGGCGGTCTTGGCCGCGACGGGCAGTGCCTCTTCCCCGTCACGGGTCACGAGGGTCACGGCGTTAATGTCGAGATCGAAGCCGGCGTCCGGCCGGGAGACGTCGTTGGCGACAATCATGTCGACCTGTTTCAGCCGGAGCTTCACCCGCGCGCGGGCGACGGGATCCCCAACCTCCGCGGCGAAACCAATCAGCAGCGGCGAGGAGCGCCCCGTACGGGCCCGGCCGAGGTCGGCGAGGATATCGGGCGTGCGCACGAGCGCGAGTTCGAGGGGGGCATCGCTTTTTTCGATCTTGCCGCTCGCTCGGGCGGCGGGCCTGTAGTCGGCCACGGCAGCGGCCATGATGATCATGTGGGCCTCGGCGGCGTGCCGCATGACCTCCGCATGCATGTTGTGAGCCCCACGGACTCTGATGAGCTCGACACCGGGAGGCGCCGGCAGCGACGAGGGGCCGGAAACGAGGACCACCCTGGCACCCCGGCGCGCCGCTTCCGCCGCGATGGCGTAGCCCATCTTCCCGCTGGAGCGGTTCCCGATGTACCGCACGGCGTCGATGTCCTCGTAGGTCGGGCCGGCGGTGACGAGAACCATCCTGCCGAGCAGGCTGCCGGACGGCTGCAGCATATGATGTGCGGCCTCGACGACATCATCGGGCTCCGCGAGACGACCCTTCCCCACCCAGCCGCAGGCCAGGTAGCCCTGGCCCGGGTCGACAAATCTCACGCCGCGCGCCGTGAGCGTCGCCAGGTTTCGACTGACGGCGTCGTGCTCGAGCATGTTGGTGTTCATGGCAGGCGCCATGAGCACGGGCGCACGGGTGGCCAGGTAGAGCGATGTGAGGAAATCGTCGGCAATGCCGTGGGCGAACTTGCCGATGACGTTGGCCGTGGCGGGCGCCACGAGCAGCAGGCCGATATCGGTCGCGAGCGAGATGTGTTCGATATCTGCGTTGGCGCCAGGCGCGTACTGATCGGTGATGACGCGGCGCTTCGTGATGGCCTCGAAGGTCACCTCGCCGACGAACTTCAGGGCGCCGTGGCTCATGATGGCCACGACGTCATGGCCGCGCTTCTGAAGCCCGCGGGCGATCTCGACCGCCTTGTACGCGCCGATGCCGCCGGTGACGCCGAGAGCAACCAGTGCCATGGTGCTATTCGGGGATCTTCTCGATCTTGCCCTCGCGGACTTCCAGCTGGGCGAGGCGCACCAGCTTGGTCGTGCCGGTCGTCCTGGGCGTGCTGCCGGCGAAGAGCTGCCGGGCGCGGGCGCCGGCCAGGATGACGAATTCAAACTTGCCGGGGATCGGGTCTGTCTTGCTCACTGTGTGTCCTTCCGGGTAAACGTGCCGACGATCTGTTCCGCCACGGGCCAGGCCTGCCGCAGCTTCGCGCGTTCGGCGAGAACGATAGCGCGCAGCCGCTCCACGCAGGATTCGAGTTCGTCGTTCACGACCACGTAATCGTAATCGACGAAGCCGGCGACTTCGTCACGCGCCCGCTGCAGGCGCCGCTGCATGGCCGCTTCCGAATCCTTGCTTCGCCCGCGCAGCCGCTGCTCGAGCACCTCGAACGAAGGCGGCAGCACGAACATGCCGACCGTATCCACCCGGCGCTCGCGCACCTGCCGGGCGCCCTGGACGTCGATGACGAGCACGATGTCGCGCCCCTCGGCGAGGTGCCGCTCCACGTCACTTGCGCACGTGCCATACAGGTTGCCGAACACACTGGCCCACTCGAGAAAGTCCCCGATGGCCACCATTTCCTCGAACCGCTGGCGGGATACGAAATTATAGTCGATTCCGTTAGTCTCGCCTTCGCGCGCGGGCCGTGAGGTGTAGGACCGCGACATCACGAGGTCCGGCACCAGCTGGACGAGCCGTTCCACCAGGGTCGTCTTGCCTGTGCCCGACGGCGCCGAAACCACCAGCAACAACCCCCGGCGCACCTGCCCCGCGCCTGCCTGCCCTGAGCCCGTCGAAGGGGCCTGCCCTGAGCGAGGGCCCTCGCCGTCGCGAGCCGAAGGGCTACTCGACATTCTGGACTTGCTCCCGCATCTTCTCGAGTTCGGCTTTCAGGTCGACGATCAGCTCCGACACCGACGGGCCTTCAGCCTTGGAGCCGGCCGTGTTGACCTCGCGATTCATCTCCTGCAGCAGAAAGTCCAGCTTCCGCCCGCACGGCTCGGCCGAGTCCGTGAGTGCACGCCAGTGCTGGAGGTGCCCGCGGAACCTGACGACCTCCTCGGTGATGTCTGACCGGCCCACGAACCGGGCGATCTCCTGGGCGACGAGCCCTTCGTCGGCGAGAGCGTCGGCCCGCAGCTCGCGCACCCGCGCTTCGAGCCGTAGGCGGAGCCCGTCGATGCCATCCTCGCTGACGGTGTGCACCCGCTCGAAGAGCTCCCCGAGGCGCGCCCGCCGCGCATCCAGATCGGCCTTCAGATACTCCCCCTCGCGGCTGCGCATGGTGTCGAGTTCGGCCACGGCGGCGATGACCGCCTCCTGGATCCGGTGCCCGAGCTGGTCGTCGATGCCGGGATCGTCCTGGCGCTCCTTGATCGAGAGAGCCTGAGGAAATCGTAACAGGTCGCCGGGGCCGAGGGGGCCTGCAATGTGCCCGGCATCCCGGGCGCGGTCGAGCGCGGCGGTGAGCACGGTGAGGAAGGTTTCGTTCAACTCGACATCGAGGGCCGAGGTACGCCGTTGCTGCACTGAGACGCTCACCTCGACGCGGCCCCGGGCCACGCTGTGCTGCACGGCGCTCCGCAGCCGTGACTCGAGCGGGCTCAGGCTCGGGGGGATGCGCACCTGGAGGTCCAGGAAGCGGTGGTTGACGGAGCGAATCGCGACCGTGATGGTCGCCACCTCGTCATCGCGCGTCAGCGACGCGAACCCGGTCATGCTCTTGATCATGGCGACACCGGCGACGGGTGCCCGACGGCCGGCGGCTCCGCGGCGCGCCCCTCGAAAATCTGCAGCGAATACAACCGCGCGTACGCGCTGCCGGGCCGCGCGAGAAGATCCTCGTGCCGCCCGATCTCGACGGCCCGGCCGCGCTCGAGCACGATGATGGCATCGGCGCGGCGCACGGTCGACAGCCGGTGCGCGATGACGAACGAGGTGCGGTTGCGCATCAGGTTCTGCAGGGCCTCCTGGACGAGCCGCTCCGACTCGGCGTCGAGCGACGACGTGGCCTCGTCGAGGATGAGGATCGGTGAATTGTGCAGGATGGCGCGGGCGATCGCCAGCCGCTGACGCTGACCGCCCGAGAGCTTCTGGCCGCGTTCCCCGATCCGGGTCTCGTACTGCGCCGGCTGCTGGCGAATGAACTCGTGGGCGTGAGCGGCGCGGGCGGCTGCCTCGATGTCGGCCCGCGAGGCGCCGGGCGAGCCGTAGGCGATGTTGTTCGCAATCGTGTCTTCGAACAACACCGTGTCCTGCGTCACCATGCCGACCTGCGAACGGAGCGACGCCACGGTCACGTCGCGGATGTCGAACCCGTCCGCCACGATCGCGCCCCCCGTGACATCGAAGAACCGCGGGACCAGGTTGACCAGCGTCGTCTTCCCCGCACCGCTCAACCCGACAATCGCGACCACCTGCCCGGCGGGCACGCTGAACGACACATCCTGCAGGATCTCGTGCCCCGGTCCATCGGCGTAGGCAAAGCTGACGTTGCGGAATTCGATGCCGACACGCAACGGCGGCAGCAGCACGGCGCCCTCGCGCTCCTGCACCTCCGAGTGCTCGTCGAGGATCTCGAAGATGCGCTCGGACGCCGCGATGGACTGCTGGAGGCTCGCGTTCACGCGGCTCAACTTCTTCACCGGCCCGTACATGAGGAACGCGGCCGCCACGAACGACACGAACTCGCCTGTCGTCAGCGAACCGTCCGCGATCTGTCCCGCGCCATACCAGATCAGCGCGACGATGGCGATGCCGCCGAGCAGTTCCATCAGCGGCGGCAGCACGGCCAGCGAGCTGGTAATCCGCAGGTTGGTGCGGTACAGCCGCTGCGAGACCTGGCGGAACCGTCCCTCCTCATGCCCCTCCGCGCTGAACGCCTTCACGATCCGGTGGCCGGTCAGGGCCTCGGCGGTCACGTGCGAGAGGTTCTCGAGCTCCTCCTGGCTGCGGCGGGTCGTGCGCCGGATGCGTTTTCCCAGCTGGACGAGCGGATAGACGACCAGCGGCGCTCCCGTTACCGCGACGAGTGCGAGGCGCCAGTCCAGGTAGAAGATCCAGCCGGCCAGCGCGACGAGCGCGAGGCCCTCGCGCATCAGGTCGCCGATTGTTTCCGAGACCGCCTGCTGCACCTGGTTCACGTCGTTGGTGATCCGCGACATCAGCTGGCCGGTCGTCCGCCGGCTGAAGAACGCCGCCGACTGGTCGAGGATGTGGCGGAACAACCGGTCGCGGAGGTCGCGCACCACCCGCTGCCCCACGTCCGTCATCAGGAAGCTCGAGGCGTACGCGCCAAGTCCCTTGATGACGTAGACGGCGAGCAGCACGATCGACCACTGCACCAGACTCGCGCGGGTCCCGAGGACGTCCTGCCCGAGGAGCACCTCGTCCATCAGGGGCTTGATCTGCCTGACGACGCCCAGCGTTCCCGCGGCGTACAACGCCATGGCCGCGAGAGCCGCGGCGAAGCGCCCGCGGTAGGGGCGGGCGTACTCGAACAGGCGTTGGAGCTCGTTCACTCTTTGAACCGGTACTTCAGCAGCACCCAGAGCGCGACGACCCCGTCGCGCCAGGTGATCTTCTTCCCCTCGTCGTAGTTGCGGCCGTCGTACGTGATCGGGACTTCGTACACGCGGTAGTGCCGCTTGAAAATCTTGGCCGTCAGCTCGGGCTCGATACCGAAGCCGTTGGACTGGAGCGTCATCGAGCGCAGGACCTCCGTCCGCATCACCTTGTAGCACGTCTCCATGTCGGTGAGCATCGTGTTGTAGAGGACGTTGGTCATCAGCGTGAGCAGCCGGTTGCCGGCGTAATGCGTGAACAGGAACACCCGGTGCCGGCCGAGGAACCGGGAGCCGTAGACGACGTCGGCGCGCCCTTCGCAGATGAGCGAAATGAGCTCCGGGAACTCCTCGGGTGAGTACTCGAGGTCGGCGTCCTGAATCACGACGAGGTCCCCGGTGACCTCCTGGAACCCGCGGCGAAGCGCCGAGCCCTTGCCGGCGTTCTGCGGCTGCAGGATCAGCTTGAACGGCAGTTCCGTCGCCAGTTCGGCCAGGATGTCCCGCGTCCCATCCGTCGACCCGTCGTCCACGACGATGAGCTCCGTGCGCAGCGGGACGGCCAGCACGCGCCGGATCATCTCGTCGATCGTGGAGCGCTCGTTGTAGACCGGCATGACGACGGAGAGCAGCGGGTCGGTCAACTGGCCCTTGAGCCGGGACATCAGTACGTCCTTTTCTCGCCGTAGCCCTGCGGGTGCGCCTCGCGCCATCGCCAGGCGGTTTCGACGATCACATCGAGACTCTCGAACCGCGGCGTCCAGCCCAGTTCGCGCGCGATCCGGGCGGAGGACGCGTAGAGGACGGCCGGATCCCCCGCCCGGCGGGGGCCCATCGTCAAGGGCACCCGCCGCCCCGTGACGCGCTCCACCGCCTCCAGCACGTCGCGGACCGATGTCGGACGCCCGTTGCCCAGGTTGTACTGGGTCGACCCGGCGCCGGCCCGCAGCGCGTCGAGCGCGAGCAGGTGGGCCGAGGCGAGGTCCGTGACGTGGATGTAGTCGCGGAGACACGTGCCGTCTGGCGTCTCGTAGTCGTCGCCGAAGACCTGGAACGTATCCCGCCCGAGCGCCGCATCGATGGCCCGCGGGATGAGATGCTGCTCCGGCGCGTGGTCCTCGCCGAGCTCGCCATCCGGATCGGCTCCCGCGGCATTGAAGTAGCGAAGCGCGACCGATCGCAGCCCGTACGCGCGCGCGTAGTGTGGCAGCGCCCGTTCGACGGCGAGTTTTGTCTCGCCGTAGGCGTTGATCGGCCGCGTGGAGTGCGTTTCCGAGATCGGCGTCTCTTCGGGGTTGCCGAAAACGGCCGCGGTCGAGGAGAACACAAGGTGCTCCACCTGCTCGGCCACCATGGCGTCGAGGAGCGAGAGCGTGCCGAACACGTTGTTCCGGTAATACCCGGCCGGATCCTTTACCGAGTCACCGACCGACAGCCAGGCGGCGAAATGCATCACGGCGTTGACCTGGTGCTCGCGCAGGGTGGCGCGCAGGCGCGCGCCGTCGTGAACGTCCCCTTCGACAAGGGGCACCCCCGCCACGGCCGGGCGATGCCCTGCCGAGAGATTGTCGTACACCACGACCTGCGCGCCCTGCTGGCGGAGAGCCTTGACCGCGTGGCTGCCGATGTAGCCTGCCCCGCCCGTCACCAGGACGCTGGCTGTCGACGCAGTCGGCCCGCTCATGGACGGCCCATGGACACGTAGGTGAAGCCCTGCGCCCGAATCTGCTCCGGATTGTAGAGGTTCCGGCCATCGAAGATCACGGGGTCGCGCAGCAGCTTCCGCATGCGGGCAAAATCGGGCTCGCGGAACTCGTTCCACTCCGTCACGATGGCCAGGGCGTCGGCTCCCGTCAGGGCCGCGTAGCTGTTATCAGCATAGGTGACCTTCGAGCCAAAGATCCCCCGGGCCACCTTGATGGCCTCCGGATCGTAGACCTGCACGGCGGCCCCGGCCGAGAGGAGCCCCTCGATGAAAGGCACGGCCGGCGCTTCGCGCATGTCGTCGGTCCGCGGCTTGAACGCGAGCCCCCAGACCGCGATCCGCTTGCGCGTGAGCGAGCCGAAATGGGCCTGCAGCTTGCCGAGCAATCGGACCTTCTGCCGTTCGTTCACGGCCTCGACCGACTTCAGGATCTGGAAGTCGTAGTTCTTCGTTGCGGCGAACGTGAGCATCGCCTTGACGTCTTTCGGGAAGCAGCTTCCGCCGTACCCGACGCCGGGGAACAGGAAGGACGGCCCGATCCGCTTGTCGGCCGCCACCGCCAGGCGTACCTGGTCGACGTCGGCGCCCATGGCCTCGCAGACGTTTGCCACCTCGTTCATGAACGAGATGCGCGTGGCCAGCATGGCATTCGCGGCGTACTTGCAGAGCTCCGCGCTGGCGCAGTCCATGAGCATGATGGGCGCGCCCGTCCGGGTGAACGGCGCGTACAGCTCTTTCATGAGCTCCGCCGCCCGTGGATCCTCCGCGCCGATCACCACCCGGTCCGGCTTCATGAAATCGTCGATCGCGGCCCCCTGCTTCAGGAACTCGGGATTGCTGACGACGCTGAACGGATGCGTCGTCTCGCGCCGGATAACGTCGCGCACCTTGCCGGCGGTGCCGACCGGCACGGTGCTCTTGTTGACGATGACCTTGTAGCCGTTCATCGCCCGGGCTGCATCGCGGGCGACCTCCAGCACGTACTTCAGGTCGGCGGACCCGTCCTCGCCGGTGGGTGTGCCGACCGCGATGAAGATGATCTGTGACTGCCGGACCCCACGGGCCAGGGCGGTCGTGAACGTGAGGCGCTTCTCGGCGCGGTTCCGCCGCACGATCTCTTCGAGCCCGGGTTCGTAGATTGGAATCCGGCCGCGCTGCAGCAGCTTGACCTTGGCGGGATCCTTGTCGACGCAGATCACGTCATTCCCGTTTTCCGCAAAGCACGCCCCGGCGACGAGCCCGACGTATCCAGTTCCTATGATCGCGATTTTCATTCGTGGAGGGTCTCCGGCAGCTACAAACTCCTGAAACTAGCACAGCCGCAAAACACTGTCAATCTATTGATTGAAAAGGGGTTGGCGGATCCGAGGGGGCCCCCGGGCCGGAGCAGGAACGGCCGCGCGGTGCTAGGATTTCCCGCACGTGCGCATCCTGTTCGACTATCGGCCCGCATTACGGCACCGCACGGGCGTCAGCGAGTTCGCGCACGGCCTGGCGACGACGCTCCAGAGCGCGCTCGGCCCCGGTGATTCGCTGGCGCTGTTCTCGAGTTCCTGGAAGGATCGCCTGGCCCCCGGGGTCGTACCCGGCGCCGCCCGGGTGGACGCCCGGATCCCCGTACGGGTGCTGAACGACGCCTGGCACCGGCTTGGTGCGGCGGGTGTGCTGCAGGCGTACCGCGAAGCACACGAACGGCGGAGAACACGTTGAGGACGCCGCCGCTTCGGATCGGCGTCGACGCGCGCGAACTGCTCGGCGATGCGACCGGCGTGGGGCGGTACCTGGGAGAACTGATCCGCCGCTGGGTAATTCGCGCGGACGCCGCCTCGCGGCGATTCCTCCTCTATGCTCCTGCCCCACTGGCCCTTGACCTGCCGCCCGAAGTGGTGGAGCACCGGATTATCGGCAACGGCCAGGGCGCCGGCACATGGTGGGAGCAGACGTGGCTCCGGCGCACGGCCCGGCGCGATCGCCCCGACATCTTCTTCGCCCCCGCCTACACGGCTCCCCTCGGCATCGACGTCCCGCTCGCGGTGACGATCCACGACGTCTCGTTCATTGCCCACCCCGAGTGGTTCCGGCACCGTGAAGGGCTTCGCCGACGGTGGCTCACCCGCCGGGCGGCGGAAACCGCCTCCATCGTATTCACCGATTCGGACTTCTCGTGCCGGGAGATCCAGCACCACCTGCACATCCCGCGGCGGCGCATCGAGGTCATACCGCCGGGCGTCAGCACACCTGCGCCTGTCCTCGGGAACCACGGGAGGGGCACGCCTTACGTGCTCTACGTGGGATCGCTCTTCAACCGTCGCCGCCTTCCGGATCTCATTGCGGCCTTCGCCCGCGCGACGCTCGACATGGCCCGTACCCGCCTCGTGATTGTCGGCGACGACCGCACCTGGCCGCCGCAGGACCTGCCGGGCCTGGCGGCATCCTACGGCCTCTCGCGCAGAGTGGAATTCCGCGCCTACGTCCCCGACGGTGAGCTGGCGGCGCTCTATGCCGGCGCGTCGGTCTTTGCCTTCCTCTCGGAATATGAAGGGTTCGGGCTCACCCCACTCGAGGCGCTCACCGCGGGTGTGCCGATCGTCGTGCTCGACACGCCGGTGGCCCGCGAAGTCTACGGGGATGCGGCGGCGTACGTCGCGCCCGACGATGTGGAGGGGACCGCCGAGGAGCTGCGCCGGTTCCTGCGCTCGCCGGATGCGGGCCGGGCCCTCCTGGCGCGCGCGCCCGCCGTGCTGGCGCGCTACTCGTGGGATCGGACCGCCGATCGAACACTCGAGCACCTCGAACGGACCGTCTCCGGATGAACCTGGCGATCGTCATCGTGAGCTACAACGCCCGCGCGGACCTGGAGCGCTGTCTCGAAACGCTCATGGCCGCGCCTCCGCGTCACGAACACGAGATTGTTGTCGTCGACAACGCATCAACCGACGGGAGCGCCGCGCTCGTGCGGTCACGGTGGCCTGCCCTGCGGCTGATCGAGCGCACGATGAACGGCGGTTTCAGCGCCGCCAACAACGATGGCATGCGGGCGGCACGCGGCGACGCGATCCTCCTGCTCAACAGCGACACGCTCGTGCCAGCCGGCGCAATCGATGCCTTGGCCGGGCGCCTGGCGGCCGATCCCTCGGCCGCCATCGCCGGTCCGCGGCTGATCGACGCGGATGGGCGCGCCGAGCTGTCGTTCGGCCCCATGATCGCTCCGCTGGCGGAACTGCGGCAGAAGGTGCTCCTCTCGCTCTATCGGCGCGGTGTCGGTCCCGTCGTGCGATACGTCGAGGCGGCAACCCGGCGCGAGCGCTACGTCGATTGGGTCAGCGGTGCGGCGCTCCTGGTGCGGCGTGCGGACGCCGAGGCCGTCGGGCTGCTCGATGAGCGGTTCTTCCTGTACACGGAAGACGTCGATTTCTGCGCCGCGGTACGAGCCCGTGGCGGCCGCGTGCTCTTCACGCCAGCTGCCGAGATCGTGCACCTGCGGGGGCGTTCCCGCGCCAGCGCCGCCGGCGTCGCCGAGGCAGCCTACCGGCGAAGCCACCTCGCGTTTTACGAAAAGCATCATCCCCGCTGGGCCCCGCTGCTGAAGCTATACTTGAAGCTCAAGCCACCGATTCGCACCGACTAACAGGGACCGTCCCGGATGAGCCTCGAAACCCTTGAAGATTGCCATCGACGCGCGCAAGCTGCGTGACTACGGGATCGGGACGTACGTCCGCAACCTGCTCCGCCACCTGTCCCGAATCGACAACCAGACCGAATACGTCCTGATCTGCCAGCCCCAGGACTACGGGCTGATTGAGGAGCTGGGCGAGAATTTTCGTCCAGTCGCCGAGCCCGCGCCCCCGTATTCGATCCGCGAGCAGCTGCTGGTGCCGCTGGACCTCCGGCGCGAGGCGGTCGACCTGTTCCATGCTCCCCACTACGTGTTGCCGCCGCTGACCCCCTGCCGGTCGGTGGTCACGATCCACGACTGCATTCACCTACGCTTCCCGCAGTACCTGCCGAACAAGCTCGCCTACGCCTATGCCCGCGCGTCGCTCTGGGTGGCCACCCACCGCTCGAGCCGCATCATGACCGTTTCGGAAGCGTCGAAGCGCGACATCCTGCGCTACTTCCGCGTGCCGGAGTCCAAGATTGACGTCATCCACAACGCCATTGACGAGCGCTTCGGCGAGATGCCGCCGGTAGAGGAAATCGAACGCGTCCGCGAGCGCTACCAGCTCAACGACCCCTTCGTGCTCTATGCGGGCAATATCAAGCCGCACAAAAACCTCGAGCGACTCATCGAAGCGTTTCACATGCTGAGGCGCGGCGACCTGGAGCACGTCAAACTGCTCATCATCGGCGACGAGATCTCCAAGTACGCCACGCTGCGCCGTGCGGTTCACAAGTACAAGCTTCACAAACACGTCCGCTTCTTCGGGTTCGTCCCGGACCGGACGCTGGCCGTGCTCTATCGGCTCGCGGGTGTCTTCGTGTTTCCGTCCCTCTACGAGGGGTTCGGGCTGCCGCCGCTCGAGGCCATGGCCAGCGGAACCCCGGTGATCACGTCGAACGTCTCGTCGCTCCCGGAGGTGGTCGGCGATGCGGCCCTGCTGGTCGACCCGTATCAACCCGAAGCCATCGCCGACGCGATGCGCCGCGTGCTGACGGACCAGGCGCTGCGGGACGACCTCGTGCGGAAAGGGCTGCTCCGCGCCGGCGAGTTCTCGTGGGACCGTTCGGTGCGCCGGGTCCGGGAGATTTACGAAGAGGCAGCGCACGCGTGAGGCAGGCGGGCCGGCGCGGCGTCGCCATCGTGCATGACTGGCTGACCGGCATGCGAGGTGGCGAGAAGGTGCTCGAGGCAATCTGCGAGCTCTACCCGGAGGCCACGGTCCACACCCTGCTCCGCGTGCCCGGCTCCGTGTCACCGGTGCTCGAGCGGAGGACGATCCGCACGTCCCCCATTCAGTGGCTGCCGGGCGCGGCGCGCCTCTACCGTCAGTACCTCCCCCTGTTCCCCGCGACGGTCGAGCTGTTCGACCTCGACGGCTTCGAGCTGGTCATCAGCAGCAGCCACTGCGCGGTGAAGTCGGTCGTTCCCGCCGCCGGCGCCACGCACGTGTGCTACTGCCACTCGCCGATGAGGTACGCCTGGGACCAGTTCCCGGCGTACTTCGGGCCCGAGCAGGTCGGCCGGGCGCGAAGCGCGCTGATGCGCCCGGTCATGGCCGGGCTGGCCCGGTGGGATGCCGCCACCGCCGGCCGGGTGGACCGCTTTCTTGCGAATTCCCAGTATGTTGCGGGCAGAATACGCCGATACTATAATCACGGGTCAGCCGTAGTGTATCCGCCGGTGGACACCGACTTCTACTGTCCGCCAGGGGACGGAGCCGCGCCGGATGCGGGGTTCCTCATCGTGTCGGCGCTCGTGCCGTACAAACGTCTGGACCTTGCCATCGAGGCGTGCCGCCGGGCACGCGTTCCGCTGACGGTCGTGGGCCGCGGGCCGGAAGAAGGCCGTCTGCGGGCCCTCGCCGGTCCGGACGTTCGGTTCCTCGGGTGGCGGAACGACGAAGAGATCCGGGAGCTTTATCGCGGCGCAACGGCCGTGCTCCTGCCGGGCGTCGAGGATTTCGGAATGGTGCCGGTCGAGGCCCAGGCCTGTGGCGCGCCGGTCGTGGCCCTCGGCAGGGGGGGCGCGCTCGAGACGGTAGTGGATGGGATCACGGGCGTGCTCGTGCAGGCACCAGCCGTCGAGGCGTTCGCCGACGGCTTGGTTCGCGCCCGGCAGCTCCGGTTCGACCGGGCAGCCATCCGGCACAATGCCGAACGGTTTTCACGGCAACGGTTCATGACTGAGTTTCAGGCGGCGGTTTCCGCCGCCGTTCGCGACAAGGCGGCGACGCGATGATGCGGCGGTACAACCGGCTGCTCGTCGCCTATTACGTCCTCACCGATGCGGCGCTGGCCGCGGCGGCGTTTCTGCTCGCCTACCTGATCCGGTTCGAGAGCGGCCTGATCCCCATCTGGGAAGGCGTGCCGCCCTTCGAAGAGTACGTGGCCCTCACCCCCTTCCTGGCCCTGCTCGTGCCGGCGGCCTTCCACGTCCAGGGGCTCTACCGGCTGCGACGCGGGCGGTCACGCGTCGACGACTTCTTCGCGGTCCTGGTCGGAACCATTTTCGCGATGGTCGTCGGCATCGGCGGGACGCTGTACTACGCCACCTATTACCTCGACGACGAGATGAAGCGGCAGGGCGCCTACGAGGTGTCACAGCTTGTCTGGGCCCTGTTTCTCCTCCTGAACATCGTGCTCGCGTATGCCTCGCGGGAACTGGTGCGGGAGGCGCTCGAGCGGCGCTGGAAAGCCGGCATCGGTCTCAAGCGCGTGCTGATCGCCGGGGCCGGGGAACTCGGCCGCATGGTGGCGGACAAAGTCCTTCAGCATCGCGAGCTCGGGTTCAAGGTCATCGGCTTCCTCGACGATCGCGCCTCGGGCGATCATATCGGCTACCGCGGCCTGCCGCTGCTCGGCACGCTGGCGGATGCCGATGAGATCATCAAAGGGGAGAAGATCGATCACGTGTACGTCGCGCTGCCGCTCGAGGATCACGTCAAGATGCTCGAGCTGGTCGAGGTCACGAACCGCGAGAGCGTCGAAGTGCACGTCGTCCCGGACCTGTTGCAGTTCATCGCGCTGCGCGCGCGCCTCGAGAACCTCGATGGCGTCCCGATCATCAGCCTGAACGACGTGCCGCTGCGCGGCTTCAACAGCATCTTGAAGCGGGCCATCGACGTCAGCCTCTCAGGGGTGGCCCTCATCAGCCTCTCGGTCCCGCTGCTGGTCATCGCGCTGCTCATCAGGCGCACGTCCCGGGGCCCCGTCTTCTACACGCAGGAACGCATGGGCCTCGACGGCAAGGCGTTCCACGTCTACAAGTTCCGCTCGATGTACCTCGGTGCCGAGGACGAGACGGGCCCGATCTGGGCGCGCGACAACGATCCCCGCTGCACGCCCGTCGGCCGCTGGCTGCGCCGCCTCGACCTCGATGAGCTGCCGCAGCTCTGGAACGTGCTCCGCGGCGACATGTCCATCGTCGGGCCGCGTCCGGAGCGCCCCTATTTCGTCGAGCAATTCAAGCACCGCATCCCCCAGTACATGCTTCGCCACAAGGTCAAGGCCGGCATCACGGGGTGGGCGCAGGTCAACGGGTGGCGCGGCAACACGTCGCTCGAGAAGCGGATCGAGTACGACCTGTATTACATCGAGAACTGGTCCGTCAGCCTCGACATCAAGATCATGTGGCTCACCGTCGTGCGCGGGCTGCAGAAGCATGCGTATTAGTACTAGTCCTACTTTGTCAGATCTCTGAGATCAGGCGGAAAACAGCTCGCTCCGTCAAGCTAACGCTGGCGTGGAAAAACGCACCCTCCACACCGTCGGTAGCGACCCGTGCTGGGCGGGGCCCCCGGCGCGCACGCTGCGCGATGGGGTGCCTCGGTCCCCACC